>FR886233.1 GCA_000436535.1 Eubacterium sp. CAG:252
TGGCGCTGTAGTGTGCAGCCAGTATATAGGAAAAGGTAAAGATGGTGAGTCTAAAAAGTCAGGCGCACAGCTTGAAACGGTTTTGATGATATTTTCTGTTATAATGACAGCGTTGTCAGTTTCATTTACAAGACCACTGCTTAAGATGATATTCGGAACAGTTGAAGAGTCAGTTATGGACTGCGCAGTGCTGTACTTTATGATAACAGCGCTTTCGTATCCATTTCTTGGAATGTATAATGCGGGTGCGGCGATATTCAGAAGTGTCGGCAACAGTAAAGTCAGTATGAATATAAGCATCCTTATGAATGTGATTAATGTAGCTGGAAATGCGTTGTTTGTATTTGTATTTAAGTGGAGTGTAGCCGGGGTTGCGCTTTCTACTGCGCTCAGCCGTGTGGCAGCAGGTATCGTTATGTCAGTGCTTGTGTGTGGTAAGACAAACCCTGTAAGAATAGACCATATAAAGTACTTTATTCCTGACTGGAACTATATAAAGAAGATTCTTACAATAGGTATTCCGTCCGGCATTGAAAATGGTATGTTCCAGATAGGCAAGCTTATGGTTGTAAGTATGGTCGCTACATTTGGAACAGCATCAACAGCAGCCAATTCAGTAGGTTATACAGTTATTGATTTTGCCAATATTCCTGCAGCTTCTATGGGACTTGCCCTTATAACGGTTGTAGGACAGTGCATAGGCGCAGGTGAGAAGGAACAGGCAAAAATGTATACAAAAAAGGTGCTGTGGTGGTCTTATATTGGTGACTGGGCGTGCAATATCCCGCTGTTTTTTATGGCAGGCTTTATAGCATCTTGGTTTCATCTGTCAGCAGAGGCAACACAGATTACAGTTACTATATTAAGATGTTTTAATGTTGTATCACTTTTTATATGGCCGATTTCATTTACATTGTCGAATCCTTTAAGGGCATCGGGCGATGTGAAGTATACTATGACGGTCAGCATTATATCTATGTGGCTTTTCCGTGTCGGCAGCAGTTATATATTCGGAGTCGTACTTGGACTTGGCGTGCTTGGTGTATGGATTGGAATGTTTGTGGACTGGGCTGCGAGGTCAGCGTGCTTTGTTATAAGATTTATAAGTGGAAAATGGCTTGAGAGAGGGTCATTGGCGTAGATTGTTATAAAAATAAATGTATTTTATAAATAAGTGGTTGCGATATTAAAATATATATGATATTCTATGAGTATAGTATACTAATAGAATTAATACAAAGGCAGTACGAATTGCAAAAGGTACTTATAAAGCATTTGCAGATATATAATAGAAAGAATGTCATACAGTCAGAGAAGTAAAGCGTTCTTTGATTGTATGACAGTATATATACATTTGTGTAATATAAGAGATGGCAGTTGTGTTTAATGCCTGTATTCTAAATTCTAAGCTGAATTCAGCATCAAAGATATTTCCCAAACAATAAAATAATTAAATAAGGAACAATATTGATAATAAGTATGTATGTATTATGCAGAAAGGCGCAAAATGGCTTATAATAAGAACAGCAGGACTTATGATGATGTTATTGTAAAAGAGTTCTGGAGGGATAATGACAGATTTGCAGACCTTTTTAATGCAGTTTTGTTTAAAGGAAAGTGTGTTATAAAGGCAGATGAATTGCAGGAAATGGATACAGATGTATCAGGAACAATTAAAGTTAAAGATTATAAAGAAACTTTAAAAAGAGCAAGAGATGTTGTCAAAAAATATTACAATGGCATAGAATTTAATATATTAGGGCTGGAGATGCAGGAAAAAGTACATCTTGCAATGCCATTAAGAACAATGGTATATGATGCACTTGGATATATTAAAGAGTATAATCAGATAAGGCAGAAGAATATGGAATCTGGCTATAAAGGAAGTGACAAAGAAGAATTCCTGTCGGGGCTTAAGTATTCTGACAGATTTCATCCTATAATAACGATAGTATTTTATTATGGAGAGAAAAAATGGAACGGACCAACAAGCCTTAGCGATATGATGGTTGATATGCCGGCAGAGATTAAGGAAATGTTTAACGATTACCACATTAATCTCATACAAGCAGGTGACCAGAAGACATATAACTTTAATAATGACGATGTAAAGGCATTGTTTGATATTATACACAGCATCTACAATAAAGATTTTGAGTATTTGGCGCAAAAATATGCCAATAAATCATTATCTGTTGATTTTATTGATATGATAGGCAGGATTACAGGAACAAAAAATCTTATAATAACATCGGATGATGTAAGGAAAGGCAAGGTGGTTAAAGTGGAAATGTGGAGTGCAATGAAAGAATTCAGGGAAGGCGGCCGACTTGAAGGCAGGCTTGAGGGCAAAGACCAGGCGATGTTAGAGAGTATAAAGGCACTTATGAGAAAGCTGAACCAGTCAGAGGAGGAAGCTATGGATACACTTGATATAGGCGAGGAGGACAGGGAAAGGTATCATAAGATGCTTAACGGCTAAAAATATGATGGGCAAAAGGACAAAATTATTCGTGTTTATGCGATGAGGCTTTTGTCCGTAACATTTTAATATTAATAACAGGCTCTTAAATTGTGGTGTACCGGTATACAACAAAAATTTAAGAGCTTTTTTATATTATTTTCATCAGTTTTGTACAAATTATCCAAAATAAAACTAGCGATACCGCCGAAAATGTGGAAAATACTCAAATAATCATTGATTTTTGTGGACAAAAATGAGATACTAAACATAAAGTTCGGTTGAGGTGACTTCGCCGGATACAACGGGTATACCGTAATATATTAGGAGGTAAGTTATGAAGAGACAGACAAAACGCAGAATAATGGCGTTAGTTATGGCTGCTTTGATGGTAGTTGGATTGATTCCTACAGGATTCACAGCAATAACAGCAAAGGCTAGTGCTGGAAAGAAATATTCTTTTGAAGCATCAAGTCTGGAAGCGGCTTCGGCAGGCAAGTTTAAAGATAGCGAAACTGTCAAGGCAGGAACAGATGATTATTTTACACTTTATATGAGTGCAAAAACTAAGATTGATTCAAGTTCAAAGACATGGGATGATGGATATAAGTCAGAACAGCGAGTTAATTTTGGCGGAAAAGCTGATTTAGGAAATATGAAGAATCTTATATCTTTTAAGACAGATGGTGCCGCTAAAGTTAAAGTATGGTGGGCTGAAGGTGGAGATGATAACCGAGAAGTTGTAATCTATAATGCATCTGGAGCTGAAGTTGCAAAGACACAGGCAAAGGCAGCTAAGAATGCAGCTGTATGCTCAGAACTTGATATTGCTGAGGCAGGAACATACTATCTTGGTGGAGATATTAATAACAATTATTTTTTCAGAGTTGATGTTGAAGAGGCTGCTGCAAATGTAGAGCCAGTTGTCAATGAATATGATTTAGAAGCAACAAGTCTGGAAGCAGCTGCAGCAGGTAAGTTTAAAGATGGTGAAACTGTTACAGCAGGAACAGATAATTATTTTACACTTTATATGAGTGCAAAAACAAAAATCGATTCAAGTTCAAAGACATGGGAAGACGGATATAAGTCAGAACAGAGAGTAAACTTTGGTGGAAAAGCTGATTTAGAAAATATGAAAAATATGATAGCATTTAAAACCGAAGGAACAGCAAAAGTAAAGATCTGGTGGGTTGAAGGTGGAGAGGATAACCGAGAAGTTGTTATCTACAATACATCAGGTCAGGAAGTTGCAAAGACAGATGCAAAGGCAGCAAAGAATGCAGCTGTTTACTCAGAACTTGAACTCACAGAAGCAGGAACATATTATCTTGGTGGAGATATTAATAACAATTACTTCTTTAGAGTAAAGGTTGTAGATACAGTAGGCGGCAGTGATACACCAGTTGTCAGAAAAGATTGGGCAGATGTTGCTGCACCAGTAATAGGAACTATTACACAGAGCAAAGCAGACATAGATGTTCCATTTGATATGGTTATAGGTAACGATGGTGCTGATAAGGTAGTAGTTACTATGACAGACGAAGCTGGAAAAACAGTAGATTCTAAGAATTATGCAATGGAAGGTGAAAATGGAAAGGTTACATTTACACCAAGTAAATCAGGCAAATATACATTTGCTGTAAATGCAGTTCGTGATGGGGAAGAAGACAAGGCATGTGCAGAGGTTAAGAGTTTTGATTATGTACTTCCATTAGGAACAACTACAATAGGTTCTGTATATAGTAAGGGTAATGGTGTAATTGCAATAGAGTGGTCAGCTGTAGATGAAGCTGATTCATATACAGTTGAGTATACAGCAGATGGTAAGAACTGGACAAGAGCTGATGCTGGCAATAATACAGAAGCAACAGTTTCAGGACTTACAGTTGGTACTAAGTATACAGTAAGAGTTATTACTAATAGGGGAGAAGAAACAACAGTATCTAGTGAAGCAGAAGTGACAGCCACAAAAGAAGCACAGCAGAAATGGGGACAGATTACTTATGGTAATGGTGCCAACGCATCTAAGGACAGCTTCACAGGTTCAGCTAATGATGGAAAGGTAACTATCAAGAGTGCAAGTGGTAAGTTAGTTCCAGCTTCATTCGATGGAGTGTCATTCTATTATACAGCAGTTCCTGCATCACAGAACTTTACATTAAGAGCTAAGGTAACAGTTGATTCTTGGACATTATCTAATGGACAGGAAGGTTTTGGTCTTATGGCTACAGATAAGTTAGGTGGTTCTGGATGGAACAACTCATACATGGCAGTAGCTTCTAAGGCAGAATATTACTGGAACGAAGAAACAAAGGAAGTAACAACAGACAGTTCAGCAACAAAGATATCTCAGAAGATTGGTCTTGCATCACAGGAAAAGACAGGTGTGACAAAGGATAACATTGCTGCTATTGAAGCTAATGATACAGCAACTGTTCAGGCGAACTTTAAGTCAACATCTTATCCACTTGAGCAGAGATATCCAGAGGCTAAGAACATAATAGGTAATTCTACTAATACACCAGCAGATGCTGGAAATATTACAGAGATGTACCTTACAATCCAGAAGAATAATACAGGTTACTTTGTAACTTATGAATCAGCAGATGGTTCATATTCAACAACAAAGAAGTATTATGATACTGAGGCGCTTGAAAGAATTGATTCTGATTATGTATATGCAGGTTTCTTTGCATCAAGAAATGCAACAGCAACATTCTCAGATATAACATTTAAAACTATTGACCCTAAGGATGATGCAGCAGCAGAAGAAAGACCAGTTCAAAAGGTAGCTGTTAATACATATGTACAGTCTGCAAAGGCAACAGGTTTAGAAGATTATACATTCTTATTCTCTGCTAACTGTGATGGTTTATTAACAATCAATGATGCTGATGGCAATGCAGTTGCAAAGGATGTAGAAGTTAAGGCTGATACACTTGTTAAGCCAGCAGATGTTAAGCTTACAAAGGGTGATAACAACTATAAGATATACTTCACACCATCAAAGGATTATAAGCCAAATGGTGAATTCTCAGCTATGGAATCTTATGAAACTGTAGTTATTGACCATAAGGTAACTTATAAGACATATGGTGAGGCAGGACAGTCACTCTGGGTTGCTCCAGATGCAAACGGATGTGGTTCTAAGGATGAGCCAATGAGTATATATGAAGCTATTAAGTATGTGATGCCTTCACAGCAGATTATACTTAAGGAAGGTACATATAAGCTTAGCTCACCATTAAAGATTGAAAGAGGTATTAATGGTACAGCAGATCAGATGATATATATGGTAGCAGATCCAGATGCCAAGACTCGTCCAGTTATTGACTTCCAGGGACTCTGTACAGGTATGACTATCGGTGGTGATTACTGGTACTTCAAGGGCTTTGATGTAACAGGTTCAGCAGATGGACAGAAGGGACTTCAGGTTTCAGGAAGCCACAACACATTAGATCAGATTGAAACATATCACAATGGTAACACAGGACTTCAGATCAGCAGATTAAATGTAACAGATACATATGCTGAATGGCCATCATATAACTTAATCCTTAACTGTACATCATATGGTAATGCAGATAAGGGTTATGAAGATGCAGACGGATTCGCAGCTAAGCTTACAGTTGGTGACGGTAACGTATTCGATGGATGTATCGCTCATCACAATGCAGATGATGGATGGGATCTTTTCGCAAAGGTTCAGACAGGTTCTATCGGCTCAGTAACTATTAAGAATTCAGTAGCATATGCTAACGGATATCTTGAGGATGGAACTAACGCAGGTAATGGTAACGGATTCAAGATGGGTGGAGACAGCATGCCTGGTTCACACGTACTTGAGAATTCAATAGCATTTGGTAACAAGGCTAAGGGTATTGATTCTAACTCTTGTCCAGATATCAAGGTTAAGAATTGTACAACTATTAATAATGAGGGTGCTAACGTAGCATTCTACACAAACTCAGCTAAGAATACAGACTTCGAAGCTACAGGAGTAGTATCATTCAGAACATCTGGCGAAGATGTTGCTGAAAATATTAAGCCAGTAGGAAATCAGGATAAGACAAAGATTTACAAGGCAACTAACTTCTATTGGGATGCAGCAACTAAGACTTCTTCTAATACAGTAGCAGAAGGTGAGACAGCAGTTACAGTTTCTGCAGACTGGTTTGTAAGTCTTGATTATTCATCAATATTAAATGGCAGAAATGCAGTAGCTAATATTGAAAGAAATGCAGATGGTACTATTAACTTAGGTGATATCTTTAAGTTATCAGATAAGGCAGCAGAAGGTGTAGGTGCAGACTTCTCTAATGGTAAGCTTACAGCTTCAACAGATGTTAAGGTAGCTGATTCAGTAGATACAGAACATAGTTATGGTGAATGGTCAGTTGTAAAGGAAGCTACTTGTACAGAAAAGGGTGTTGAACACAGATTATGTTCAATATGTGGTGCAGAAGAAACAAGAGAAATAGAAGCATTAGGACATGAATTCAGTGAATACTTTACAGTAGATAAGGCACCTACAGTAACAGAAGAAGGTTCTAAGTCACGTCATTGTGTACGTTGTGATGAAGTTACAGATGTTACTGTAATAGCTAAACTTGAGCAGAATGTTGCACCTTCAGGAGATATGAAGGACGATGTAAGCGTTGATATTGATAATTCAGAATCAGTAGTAGATCTTACAGATGATGAAATTGCAGCGATAGCTAATGGTGCAAAAGCAAGTATAGAAGTTGGTGTTTCTGATATTACAGGTAAGGTAGATGCTAAGGATGAAAAGGCTGTAGCAGATGCAATAACTGGTAATGAAACTATCAGTAATAAGGGATTTGTAGTAGGTTCATATATTGATATCAATGTATTTTCTGTTGTTGGAGATTCTAGAAGAGAGATTAGTAACACATCAAAAGAGTTAACATTTACAATTAAACTTGCAGATAATCTTATAAATACAGATTCTACAATAACAAGAACTTATAAGGTTGTAAGAGTCCATGGTGATGAAACAGCTATTATTGATGCAGAGTTCGATGCAGCAACTAATAAGATTACATTTAAGTCAGATAAGTTCTCTACATATGCAGTGATTTACAGTGATGTTAAGAATACAAATGTTGATGACAATACAAATGTAGATAATAAAACAGATGTAGATAATGGAGCAGCTGTAGAACCAGTTACAGGTGGTAGAGCTACAGCTACAGGAGATAAGAATAATACAGCTCTCTATGTTGTATTAATCGTACTTAGTGTTGTTGCACTTGGTGGTGTATGCTTCTACGAAATCAAGAGAAGAAAGAACGTAACTAAATAAGTTATATCCTAATATACCTAATATATAGTAAAAGACAGTCGTTTTATGGCACACCCATAAGACGGCTGTTTTGCGATTTCAGGAAAGAATGATAGAGGGTGACCTGATAGACACAATTTACCTAATTATTTTAAGTGGATTTTTTGAAAATGATGTGATAAAATCAAATAGAAATAGAAGGCTGTGCGTAATTAACGCCCAGATAGATGAACTTAAGCTTACATAGCACATAAGATGGCGTATTGTAAGGTCAATATAATCATAGTAAATATAGTTAAAGAGGTGTCAGTTAATGAGTGAAGTATCTACAATGGAGAGAGTTATTCGTTCGGATGTATCGATGGAAGAGTGTAAGAAGATAGAGAAGGTGCTTAGAAAGAATAACATTTCATATTTTGAAAGATGGAAGTTTCATACAGGATTATTGAAGTTCCTTAACAATGACAAGAATGCAAAGTGTGATATTCTTGTACATATGGATTCTTTTGAAAAGGCGAAGTCGTTATTAGAACAGAATAATTAGAATATGTACATATAAGCTGTGGTATGATGCTTCATATCACAGCTTTTTAGGATATGCATGGCATGGTTGTTATAATTTACACATAACAGAACGGAGTTAATATATGATAAAGCATAATTGTGTCAGTACACTAAATAGTGTTATAAAAAGAAATGTAAAGAAAAATATGTCACTGCTGGCAGGTATTACAATGGTGTCAGCACTTGTTTTAACAGGCTGTGGAAAAAAGGTAGCGGTAAGCAGAGATGTAGTTGGTGATGGCAGTAATAATGAGGTGGTAACAGAACAGACAACAAGGGATACACATCCTTATGATATATCGCTCACATTTACAGGAGATATTAATCTTGCAGAGGGAGAGCCTACCACAAAAGAACTTGATAAGAATGACGGTGATATAACAAAGTGCATATCGTCGGAACTTATAAAATATATGAAAGATGCAGATATAACACTTGTTAATAATGAGTTCTGTTATAGTGACCGTGGTGAGCCGCTTGCTAATAAAATGTGGACGTTCAGGGCTAAGCCAGAGCGTGCAAAGGTGCTTAATTCACTTGGAGTAGATGTAGTACAGCTTGCCAATAATCATGTGTATGATTATGGTAAAGATGCCATTAATGATACATTTGCAGCGCTTGATGCAGTTGGTATTCCATATGTTGGCGCGGGCAAAGACCTTGATGAAGCTATGAAACCTTATTATAAGACTGTTGATGGAAAGAAAATAGCAATAGTATCAGCCTCAAGAGCTGAAAAGTACAAGATGACACCACAGGCGACAGAGTCAACACCGGGAATTCTTAGATGTTATGACACAGAGCTTTTTATCCAGACAATTAAGGAAGCAAAGGAAAATGCTGACTATGTAATAGCAGTTGTTCACTGGGGAACGGAACATACAACAGTTCTTGAGGATGTACAGAGGTCAACTGCAAGGGATTACATAGATGCAGGAGCTGATATAATAATAGGTGGTCACAGCCATTGCCTTCAGGGAATAGAGTATTATGATGATAAGCCTATATTCTACAGTCTTGGAAACTTCTGGTTTGATGAATATAATGTTGATACTATGCTTGTAAATATACGAATAAGTGGTGATGATGACAATGAGGGAAAAGTTGAGCTGTCAGTAGTTCCAGCAGTTCAGGATGGAACATTGTCGGGATGTGTTACACGCATATGCACAGAAGAGTCTGATAAGAGCAGAATATTCGGGCTGCTTAATGAGGTCAGCATTAATGCGAATGTGGATGCAGATGGAGTGGTTACGCAGGTGAAGTAAGAATGTTTGAGACATAATTTTTGTATACGGACGACATAATATAAGCGGCTGCCTATAGCGCGGACAGTGTTCAATGCCAGAAGCTTTAATCGGATATTTCTAAGACTTTTC
>FR886234.1 GCA_000436535.1 Eubacterium sp. CAG:252
AAATAAGTTTCATTGCATTGTTATTAAGCGGATATTTCTTCATTCTCATTAATTGAAATGAATTAAACCACTCTATGGTCTGTCCCATATCTGCATCAGTAAAAAATATTTTAAATCTTGTTTCTTTAAGTTTTATCACATCTTTGTCAAAAACAGCTCCTGGCAGATATACACTATATGTAAATGTTTTTATTATTGACTTACTTTTATCATATAATCTTTCAAACATTTCCTGTGAATAATTATTACTTGCTGCCTTTAAAAAGCTCACAATTGTTCTTTCATATTCTACTGGCAGTTCTGGCTTTTCTAGCTGAAATTCTAATACTAACTGAATCATCAATTTCACCTCCTTTATTATCTTCTTATACTATAGATATATCACTTATCATTATGTATATCAATATAAAAATTATCTATTAGGTGTACATTTTTCAATATCTTTATATATTGATTTTTTTTGAATTTTTTCTTCAAAAATTTAAAATTATAAACATTTACCAAACTGGTCTATAAAAATTACAACAAGACTTTCAGGAATTCTGACCTTGATTCTTCTTTCTTTGTCAGTATACATCCCCATTCTTTTTGCAACATATGTATCTGTATTAAAGTGCATGAATAACTCTTTGCCATGTCTATCAGTTTCCATTATTTCAATATTATCCAGCTTATCTACTCTGTAGTGACGTTCCTTGCGCACTCCATTTTTTTCAAAGGTGTCATATCCATATAGATAATACCTGTCATTTGCCCATATGTATATCTATCCCCATTTCTTCTTCAAGCTGATTCAGATATCTTGCAATACTATCTCTTCCACATTCAGCAGTCTCCTCTGCCATATAATCTTTAATATCTGACATAGATAAGGGATGTTCTTTATCCGAATATTTCATAAGCACCTGATATAATATCAATGCATTATTTTCCCTTGTTTCCCCATTAATTTCACATTCTTTTTCATGTTTTTTGTATGTTCATCTTATGCATTAACTCCCCTATATTCTACTTAATATCCATAATAAATTTCTCAAGCTTATCATGATTATTCTTTGCCATTTCGCTATTACGGTCTGCTAATGCAACCTGGTTTTTTATATTTTTAAGTGTCTTTGACAACTGCGCCATGCACCTGTCATTATCTCCACCGCCACTAAATGTAAATACAGCATCTATTTTATCAGCTATTCCATATTTTTTTATAAACGTATTTACTGGTGCGGCTGGCATTCCTGCCCATATAGGTGTGCCTAATATAATTTCATCATAGTAGTCTATATTATCTGGAACACCTTTTATCTGTGGTTTCCTGCCAAATGTTGACTGCATTCCGCCAACAAGCATCTGCCTTACTGTATTTTGAGGCAATGGCTTAACCGGCTCTATTTCAAATATTTTAGCACCAAGCTTTCTTGCTATTTCTATTGCTGCTTCTTTTGTATTTCCTGATAATGAATAATAAACAACTGCTTTGCTCATAACTATCTCCTTTGCCTGAAAAATGTAATAATATTAGTGTCAATGAAAAAATTCCTTCTGCATGTGAAATGCAGATAAAAACAATTTTATGCTTTTAACACATACATCATAATAACACACAAACAGCATTGTTGAAAAATTATATGACACTTGTTTTAAACTTGTTTTAAAATAACTTGTTTCGTAGTTTTGAATACTATGTCAAAAGGTATTGTTGATAATAAAATCTTGACATCTCTGCCATGATGTATTATCATCATAATAGTTTGAGTATCAAAGCATTGTGATGATGGTTCAATAATTCTTGTATACTCCAACAATATATACATAGAAATGAGGATTGGTTTAATATGGATCTTAGTGTAAATAAATATAAGCTTCCCGAATTACATATCGGTAATAAAACAGCAAGACTTCCTATTATACAAGGTGGCATGGGTGTTGGTGTCAGCTTAAGCAGTCTTGCAGGTGCAGTAGCAAAGGAAGGAGGCGTCGGAATTATTTCAACTGCCCAGATTGGTTATGATGATGATGCATTTGAATATGATCAGGCCGGCTGCAATTTAGCAGCAATAAAGAAGCATATCCGTAAAGCTAAAGAAATTGCCGGTGGTAATGGACTTGTTGGTGTAAATATTATGGTTGCACTTAAGCATTATAAAGAACATGTAAAAGCAGCTGTTGCCGCAGGTGCCGATGTAATTATCAGCGGTGCCGGTCTTCCAATTGATTTACCAGCACTTGTAGACAAAGCTTGTCAGACTAAGATAGCTCCTATCGTATCATCAAAAAGAGCTACGCAGCTTATATTAAAAATGTGGTCACATAAGTATGACCGAACCGCTGATTTTATCGTAATAGAAGGTCCAAAGGCTGGCGGACATCTCGGATTTTCTAATGAACAGCTGAACAATACAGCTTCACTTGATTTCGATAATGAAATAACTAATATTATAGAATGTAAAAAAGAATATGAAGATAAATACTCAAAAAAAATACCTGTTATTGTTGCAGGTGGAATATTCGATAAACAGGATATTATTCATGCAATTAAGCTTGGGGCTGATGGAGTACAGATAGCAAGCAGATTCGTTGCTACTAAAGAATGTGATGCCTCACCTGCTTATAAACAGGCTTATATCAATGCCAGACAAGAAGACGTTCAGATTATACAAAGTCCTGTCGGAATGCCTGGAAGAGCGCTTCGCAATGCATTTATCAAACAACTTGACAATTCAAGAATTCCTATTTCCAAATGCTACAATTGTCTTGAAAAATGTAACCCTGCAAAGGTTCCATATTGTATTACAAAAGCTCTTATAAATGCTGTAAAGGGAGATGTGGATAATGGCTTAATCTTCTGCGGTGCCAATGTTGGCCGGATAAATGAGATTACAACTGTACATTCACTTATGAAGGAACTTACAGAATAACTACATATGAAACAGAAATCACCAGGGCTTTAGTTTCATATGTAGTACACTTAATATAAAATATTGTACTTATTATGTAACTCTACACCACCTGGCACCACTGCCAGTTAATTGCCAGCCGGTTTATCCTGCTGGCAATATTAAATAATGTACCTTATAGTGCTTCTTAAATTCCAGTCATGCAAATAAATTATCCCACTGGTAATATTAAATACTGTACTTTATATACTGGCTGGCAGTCCAATTGTTCTATACTCTCTTATAAATAATAGGAACATCGTATCCAAATGTTCTTCTTCCATTCACTTCCATGCTTTCTGATACCTCAAGACAAGATTCTGAAAAACGCTCCCATAATCTGAATATCATAACTGGTGTAAACTGGCTTACGCTTCCTCCCTCCCAGCTTCCATTCTTTTCCTTATATATTGCTGGCGTAAACTTCTCAGATTTTTTAAGTTCACTATAATCTACACTTTTCATCGAGTTATAAGAAAATGTATTCTTGTCTTCTCCTGCAGGAATTTCATAAGAAGAAAGTATAATTCCATCGTTACTATCTGTAATTAAAAATAAATGTGGTGATGCATGACGTTTTCCATCTGTTTCATAATAACTTTCCTCTACAACAAATATTCCGTTAAAACCCTCTGGAATATTTTTTATTTTATCATTGCAGACAGTATTTACATGCTGTGCGTATGGAAAACTTTTACCAGCTTCCTTCATTTCCATAAACTGTTCTTTGTTATCAAATTCTCCAGTCATAAGTTCTACAAACTTTTTAATTTCCATCATAATGTTATGCCTCCATATGATAATATTTTATTATATTTATAATTGTAATAATATGAACAATGAACGTAAATTCTACCGCTTAGTGATGCCTCAGAGCTGCTCCACATAATTCTAAAACAAAAGCTGAAGTCCCATAGCTATAATCCACATATATGCACAAGTTTTCGGAATCATTAAAAGTCCAACCTTTGGTTTAGTTTTACTGAATAATGTTACTGGTATATAGCATCCAAATGAAATAATAATTGCTGCTACCATCCTTGTCAGATGATATCCATAAGCATTTCCTGAAATCAAATACAGAATAATTACGCCTATACCGGTAACTGCAAAGACTGAATTTCTAATAACGGATAATTTCATATTTCCCTCATCTGTGCACCAATTATTCTGTGGGAACAAACATATTACAATTCTAACAATTGCTGATATCCATATTATAACCTCAATTATTACTGGTATTGTAAACCCTGGAAATGTAAATTTCCAGATATACATCAAAATAATATAAAATACTGTCATTGTAATAGATGATATCTGTAATCCAATTCCTAGCTGTTTCTTTATCTTATCACTACTTCCACCTACTGCTCTGATAATTCTTGGCACAAGATGAAATGCATCTCCTCCACAAAGTGTTAATGTTAATATTCCATAAAGAATAAATAACATATCCCCATTTGAATATATAAAAAATAATATTGCAGCAACAAGATCAAAAATCAGATATACTGCATCAAATATTGCTTCCATAACATCTGGAAGCTGTGGTTTATAATTGTTCTGCTTCATTACTAGTTCTACTCCTTTTCTATTAATTGGTTATATAATAAATAATTTCTTGTAAAAATAATTCCCGCCAAAGCTAAAGCCAAGCCTAATCCAGAATAAAAAAATGCAATAAATATCTCTGGAAATATACCTGCTGCACGAAATCCAATTCCACCACTCATCATACATATCATAATTAAATATGCCTTAAAATCAAAGAAATGCCAGAATGGACGATATTCTTCATATCCTAATATTCGTTTTGTATGTTTCTGGCTCATTTTAAAGAACATTAAGCCAAAACTCATAAATACAACTAACGAAAAAATATATAAATACCAGGTTCTTTCAATATTCAGGTATGACAACGCTCCAAGCCTCGCAACGTTAAAACCAGCTATCATCCACACAATACCTGCAATCAGCAGCAGCGTTTTTTTCTTTACACAAAACCTAGTTTTCATTGGCACTCTGCTCCTTATACTCTTTCAAATATTTTTCCGCATTATTGCAGATTTTATCAAACACATCTATACACATATGCTTTTCTTCTTCTGTTAAACCACTTAAAACATTATTAGCAAACTGTTTCTGTGCGTTTATTCCTGCTTTTACAATTATCTCTGCCTTATCTAATAAAACAATCTCAATATGCTTTTTATTATCCTTACTTTGTATTCGTTCAACAAGACCTTTATTTTCAAGGTTCTTTAGTGATGTTGAAACGTGGGATTTTGTTGATTTTCTGATCTTTACTATGTCTGCTGCTGTATTATGCTGTGGATTATTATGAAGAAACATAAGTATATCATATTCCATCTGTGTCAATTCATACCTGTCGCACACTTCTCCTGAAAGTAATTCATAATAGCTTGTGATTGTTTTATGCTTATCCCAGAAATACATCCTTACCTCCTTTACTATCGTTCTTTTTAGAACGATTATAGGCAGATTATTTTGTTATGTCAATCATTTTTTCTTATTCAACTCACAAAATCTTTACTCTATTTTGTGTAATGATTTTTACTTAATGATTTTTATGTAAGCATTAGTGATAAAATAAGAGCAAGTACTGAAAGGTTTTTGTTGCCTTAGCACTTGCTCTGCTTCTTTATATCAAAGTTATTATATATAGTTGTATGTTGATGATTTGCTGGTCTTTAATTTTTTATCAATCCTATTGCACTCTTTTCGCAAGCCTGCAATGTTACTTACGCCAGATTCTTCTCACCTTCATTTTGTTTCTTTCCCGCCATTCTCATAACTTCCTTCCATGCTGGTGAGAACAGATAATAACCTATCATTGCAAACATTCCAAAGCTGAAAGAAATTGGGAAGCACAACATTACCCATGTTCCATCAAAGTATCTGCTAATAATATAGGCACTTGGAATTCTGACTGCCCAAAGCATAAGGATGTTGACAATTGTAGTATAACGCACCTTTCCAGTTCCGTTTACAATAGATATTATACAGTTAAAGATAGCATAAAACCACTGTGAAAGCAGCATAACAACGATATGCCTGCTCGCATACATCAATACCATTTCATCTGACGAGAAGAAACGGATTATAGGTTTATGTATCATTATAAAAAGCAATCCAAAACTTAATGTAATCAGACCTGAACACAATGGAATTCTCCAGTGTCCCTCTTTAATTCTTGAATATTTCTTAGCACCATAATTCTGTCCTGAAAATGTAGTGGCCGCTGAAGATAATCCTGTAATTGCTATGTTAGCGCATCCTGTAATTCTTCCTGCTACTGCACCTCCTGCCATAAATACAGCACCCTGTGAGTTATTAAATGTCTGTAATGCAACATGTCCTAATGAATAAAGAGAATTGTTAAGTCCAACAGGCAAGCCAATAGCCAGAATATCTTTCATCATTGTTCCAGAAAATCTCCTAGGCAAATATGTAAACTGTATCTCCGGAAACTTCTTTCTTATATAAACAATACTTACAATCCATGAAATAAACATAGCAATACTTGTAGAAAGTGCTGCTCCGGCTACATCCATTCCAAACCCTGCAACAAACAATAAATCAAATACTATATTAGAAACACAGGACACAACCAGAAACCATAATGAAGCCTTGCTGTCTCCAAGTCCTCTTAAAATACCAGCATTCATATTATAACCCAGATTACCAAGTGTACCTAAGAATACAACCCTCGTATATATTAATGCGGCATTCCACACATCCTGCGGCACTTTCATAAATTCCAGAATATATGGTGCTGCAAACCATCCAAGAATACCAATCGGAATACCTACAATATATATAAATGTTATTGAAGTTCCACATACTGAAACAACCTTTCCCGATTCCCTGGCCCCGGT
>FR886235.1 GCA_000436535.1 Eubacterium sp. CAG:252
ATCATTAAACCTTGGGATTATTATGAAACATTTACTTAAAATGTAATTAAAATGGCTGAACGTCAAAGACCAAAGATGTCAGAATAAAAAAATAAAAGCCCCTCAACCTGGCTCCATCGACCAAATCAAAAGACTTTCCTAAATGCACCGCCAGGGGTTCGAACCCTGGACACCCTGATTAAGAGTCAGGTGCTCTACCAACTGAGCTAGCGGTGCGTATATTATATTGTCTGTGAAATCGTAAGCACTTGTGTGACATCAACTTCACAAGTGCACCGCCAGGGGTTCGAACCCTGGACACCCTGATTAAGAGTCAGGTGCTCTACCAACTGAGCTAGCGGTGCATATTTTATATTTCGTTGCCGTAACAACAAAAAATATATTATATCCTTTTTATCAAAAAATCAAGTGCTTTTTTGTATTTATTTAAGAACAATCCAATTTTTTATATTTATTGGCATTATTTTAGGCTTTTTTTACGAAAAAAGGGTTTTTTTACTTATTCATATAGGGTATCATACTTAATATATAAGTATATCTTTATAACACATATAAATATACAATATAGCTGCTGTGACAAGCATCCGGTAAATAACCAGATAACAGCAGTAAACAACGCAACAACAACATTAACAACAATAATAAAATAATACAGGAGCATATATGTCAACAGATGAAAACAAAAACAGCGGTAACAACACGAACACCGCACAGGATATTAACCCTGTTATAAGAAAAAACCGTTTCCAGCCTAACAGCCGGTACTTTACAATAGTGATATACGGACTTATGTTTGTCCTTGGAACAATTCTTCTTGTAAGGATTGTCGGAAGCTTTAACAACACAGTCAAGCTGCTTGGACAGGCACTTCAGGTTATTGCACCATTCCTTGTAGGTGCATTTATAGCATTTATACTGTACCCTCTTGTCAGATTTTTCTACAGAAATCTGTTCAAGAATACACTTCATATGAAATCAGACAAGCTTTCCAAGTGGTTATCAATACTTGTAACTTATGTTATTGCTATCGGTGTTATTGCAATACTTATGGTATTCATACTTCCACAGTTGTATACGAGTATAACCGATATCGTGGACAGACTGCCTGTCTGGTACAACAACCTGACTACGATGGTAGATAACTTTGAAAACCGGCATGCAGACCTCGGCTTTATAGATTATAACCTTATAAATGAGCACCTTACATCACTGTATCCTAAGATTATATCCTATCTTACAGATACACTTGCTAACCTGCTTCCATACGTTGTAAATACTTCTATGGCTATCGTAAAAGGAGTTGTCAACCTTATTATATCAATTATGGTATCTGTTTATATGATATCAGACCACAAGAATATATTTTACCAGTTTAAAAAGCTTCTTTACGCTGTATTTCCTAAGCAGGCCGCTGATACAGCAAGAGCCATATGCAGGGAAAGCACAAACATTTTCCTTAAGTTTATGTATGGAAAGGCAATTGATTCGGTAATTATCGGAATTATATGCTTTGTATGTATGAATATATTCAAGTTCCCATACACAGTGCTTATAAGCGTTATCGTGGGTATCACTAATATGATTCCTTACTTCGGACCTTATATCGGCGGTGTTCTTGGTGGTATAATCATAGTTATTGTTAATCCTGTACAGGTTATATTCTTTGCGGTTATGATACTTGTCATCCAGCAGTTTGACGGTCTTTTCCTTGGTCCCAAAATTCTTGGTGACAGTACAGGACTTAAGCCTCTGTGGGTTATATTCGCCATCGTGGTAGGCGGAGCTATGTTCGGCGTGCTTGGTATGTTCCTCGGAGTTCCTACTATGGCAGTTATATGTTACATTCTTAACATAGTGGTAGAGCATTTCCTTAAGAAACGTAACATCACAGTACAGCCTTATGACTCACCTGACAAGATGTAAATGTATCTTATACTATAAATGAACAAATAAGGAAAAATGCACATAGATAAATTATTTTGTTTGTGGTTGAGATAATTTCGATGGATTATGTCAATGCATCTTTCTAACACTGACATAATTATGATATTTATATAATACTTTCACTTGCAGTTGACTATATGATATATCTCATCCCACGAGCGCTTGAACCTGACTATCCTCTTATTCCAGCACTTGTGGTAGTAGAGGAATTCATTGATACGGTTTATAGGACAACATCTGTTACAACGCATAATAATACACCCCTTTGCAGCATTATGAGCGCCGGAATTAACCGGCTGCCTGTTTTAATATATGCTGCAAAGGGGTATTTGTTTCTATTTTTATTATATTATTTTATATGATGTTGGGGTCAAAAGCCCCCAACTATGATACCTACG
>FR886236.1 GCA_000436535.1 Eubacterium sp. CAG:252
AACTCGTTATGCGCAAAAAACGTGCGCAGAAATGAGGATAAATATGAATGACAATAATACCGATATAAATGCTTCAGTTGCATCTGTTGTTTCATCTCCTGATACATTTTCCAAAGAAGACATCCACTATATGAAGCTTGCCATCAAACAGGCAAAGAAAGCCGCCATGCTTGATGAAGTTCCTATTGGATGTATAATTGTTTATAATGGAAAAATCATCGGACGTGGATATAACAGAAGAAACACAGATAAGACAACTCTCGGTCATGCTGAGATTACTGCCATTAAAAAAGCCAGCCGCTATATGAACGACTGGAGGCTTGAAGACTGTACTATATATGTTACTTTAGAGCCATGCCAGATGTGTGCAGGTGCAATCGTTCAGGCGCGCATACCGCGTGTTGTTATAGGCTCTATGAACTCTAAAGCAGGATGTGCAGGTTCTATAATCAATCTTCTTAATATGCCACAGTTTAACCATCAGGCTGAGGTTGTAAGGGGTGTATGTGACGAAGAATGTTCTACTATGTTAAGCACATTTTTTAGGGAACTCCGTCAGAAAAAGAAAGCTGAAAAAGAAGCCGGAAAAGAAGCTCTGAAAGAAACACCGGCATCACAAAATATACGCATATAAAGAAATGAGGATTAACATGAAACTCGAATACAATCTTGGCAGATACTCTCTCAAAGTTCTCAACCACAATAACTCCATAGATGTTCTTGACTTCTATTACCGTAACCGCAAGGACTTTGATAAGTATGAGTCTGACAAACCAGCTTCTTTTTACACCGAAAGCTTTATAAGCCGTATGCTTGATGCTGAGATGAAAGGATTGCTTTCTATGACATTTGCAAGGTTCTTCCTGATAGACAGACATGAACCCGATTATATACTTGGTTCGCTGTCATTCTCCCATATCAGCAGAGGTTCATCACCCTGTGCCAATATGGGATATAAGATAGACGAATACCACCGCAATCAGGGTCTTGCCTCTCTTATGATAGCTGCTGCACTTGAATATATTGTTCCCGATATTGGACTTCACCGCACAGAATGCTACATTCATCCTGACAATGCCGCATCACTTCACCTTATGGAAAAGTTTGGCTTTATTGATGAGGGCATAGCGCACTCATATGCTAAACTAAACGGTGTGTGGCAGGACCACAGGCGCTTTGTCTATATTTCCTGATACCAGTATCCAAAGTATGGATTATTATAATCACTTCTGTGGCTCTTTTTGAAGTTGCTAAATCCAAACATTGATGCCATATATCGCTCTCTGTTGCAGTACATTCCCGGCACTCCTATAAAATAGTTGGTATTATTTTCATTGTCGCACACCCTTCCAAACAGCAGGTGATGAAAGTTATAATATCCGTGAATAAGAAAGCTGTTGTTGATTATCTCCTTATCCTTTAGCGGAAGTCGTGACAACATCTGCGGAGTTACTTCTATACAGTCATAGAAGTAGTCATCATCAAATGCATCTACATAATCTGCCTTGGAATACAGTTTTTTGTATAATCTCTCATTGCAGGCATCCTGTCGGGTCTTTTCATTCACCTTATCCTTATTTGGACAGCCACAGCTCTCAGTATCATCCTCCTCGCTTTCCATCGCCTGTAATTCTTCATTATATCTGTTCTGCATATGTATATCAGGTGTATTTTCTTTGCCTCTGTTTCTTGTTCCACCATTCCAATCATCCTCACGCTCTGCTACATAGCTATCTTCCCCACTTCTTTTGTCATAATTTCCTTTATTGCATTGACTACCGGATGCATAATTTACTACATTGCCATTCTTATTACCTTCACCACCTTCCGCATACCTTACCTCTCCATTTTCTCCATCGCTTACCCTATTATCCTGACCACCTACATCATCCTCTTTATTCCCTTCACTACCTTCCGTATATCCTTTTCCAAGTCCTCTTATTTCTCCACTTCCACTACTGTCTATATCATCTTCACTCTCTCCCTCAATCTCAACATTTCCCCCATACTTGCTCACTCCGCTTCCTGCGAATTCAATAACATCGGGGTTAATGTCATAGTCTTCCCACATAGAAAACATCATATAATATCTGTCACCTTTGTTAGCAACAGCTATTCCACATATGTCCGATGACGTATAACCTGAATTCTCGATATTGCCTGCGTTAAATATTCCGGCATACGATGCCATCCCGTTATTGACCAGACAGTCACCGACCTTCATAAGCCTGTATCTGCCGGGAATAGCATCATCCCTGTCTATAAGCATATGCACACCAAACATCTGCGGCGTATCTGTATACACGCCACGAAGATTAATATTAAGGCGCATTTCACCCGACCTTACCTCTACCTTGGCAAAACCGACATTCTTATCCTTAACACCTCCCGGATAAGAATAAATGTATGAAACAAACCGCTGATAATCAGCCATAAAAAACCTCCCAGCATTATAAGATTGATATCAAATCTTATGTAGCCGGGAGGCAAAATATGTACAATATAAAATTATTCTTCTACTATCGCATTAGTAAGAGTGGCAAACTGTTCAAGTGTAAGTGCCTCTCCACGTATTGTAAGAGGAAGTCCACATTTCTCAAGTGCTGCTGCCAGCTTTTCTTTTGACACATTTACATCACCGCTGTTGCCGACACTGTTCATCATAGTTTTTCTGCGCTGGTTAAATGATGCCCTTATTATTCTGAACATAAGATGTTCGTCACGCACATCAACCGGCGGCTTTTCGTATCTTTCAAGCTTAATTACCGCTGAGTCCACATTAGGTCTTGGCATAAAGCAGCTCGCAGGAACATTAAGCACAATCTTTGGCTTGGCATAATACTGTACTGCCAGCGAAAGTGCGCCATAATCCTTAGTTCCGGGGCCTACCTGCATCCTGTCAGCCACTTCCTTCTGCACCATAATAGTTATGCTGTCAAGCGGCACTCCACTCTCAAAAAGTCCCATAATAATAGGCGTTGTTATATAGTAGGGAAGATTGGCAACAACCTTTATTGGTTTTCCGCCATTTTTCTTCTCTGCAAGCTCTTTTATATCAAGCTTTAATATATCTTCATTGATGACAGTTACATTGTCATACCATGAAAGGGTATCCTCTGTAAGTATCGGAATAAGCTTTTTATCTATCTCTACTGCTACAACTTCTCTCGCATTTTCACAGAGTATCTGTGTCATAGTTCCAATGCCTGGACCCACCTCAAGCACAAAGTCATCTTCTGTAACTCCAGCTTCTCTTACTATCTTCTGAACAACATTTTCATCTATAAGAAAGTTCTGACCGAACTTTTTCTGAAAGTTAAAACCGTATCTGTTAAGAACCGCTATTGTATTAGTCGGATTGCCAAGATGCATAACATTGTCATAATTCTTATTATTCATATATCTATATCTCCATTCTTATACTGACACAAATGTTACATTTATCCATATTCGCCGCTTTCTTATAACATCCCAGATTATTATGATGGAAGTGTCAAATAAACCTCTGACCTGCGCATAACGAGTTTGTGTCAAATTCGCGCAGACACTAATCCCACATGTAAAAAATCTATTTTTCACACTGTACTACATACGTTCATCAAGTCCATATACCCTGCATGCATTTTCATATGTCACGCGGGCTATCTCTTCCTTAGTGACTCCCTTTATATCTGCAAGCTTCTCTATGACATACTCTATGTTACTACTGTCGTTTCTTTTGCCCCTGTTAGGCACTGGCGCAAGATACGGGCAGTCTGTTTCTAACACTATCCTGTCAAGCGGTATAACCTCTGCCGCCTCCACCAGCTTTCTTGCATTCTTGAAAGTAAGCACTCCGCCTATTCCAAAGTAAAAGTTCATATCATAAAATGTTTTAACTGTTTCCTTTGAATATGAATAACAATGAATTATACCACCTATATCCTGTGCATGTCCATTTTTTAATATATCTATCGTGTCAGCACACGCATCTCTTGAATGTATAATGACCGGTTTGTTCACCTCATTTGCAAGTTCAAGCTGCCTTGCAAACCACTTCTTCTGAAGTTCTCTTTCCGGCTCATCATAATAGTAATCAAGTCCGATTTCTCCAATAGCAACAACCTTTTTATTATTAAGCGCTTCATTTCTTAACCAGTCTAAGAACTCCTGATTTTTATCAAGTCTCTCATAATCGTCCGGATGGATGCCTACCGCTGCATATATATGCTCATACTTACTGGCAAGCTCTACAGAAGCCCTGCACCCGTCCATACTTGCACCCACATTTACAATAGTTCCTATATTACCGGCTAACAGACATGTTAATAATTCGTCCCTGTCCTTATCAAACGCTTCATCATCATAATGTGCATGTGTATCAAATATCTTCATATATAAAACTCCATATCATATATTCCTGCCAATATAATGTGCTGCTTATCACCAGACTATTCTTCTGTATCTATCTCTATAAGCTCAATCTCTTCTACGCTTGTCGGTGACAGCTTTCTCTTCTTTTCACCTATGCACAGAATAACCATCCATGCCACTGTCAACACAAGTCCCGCTACGCTTACAAGTGCGCCCTGCCACAGATATGGTACTTTAAATGTTATATCGGTAACTCCTGCCTTGACATACGTGAGATTATTCTTTTTTCCAAGCCACTGTTCTGACTCAAATATATCGTGGTAAGCAAGACTTGTATTCGCATTGTCATAATCAGATGTAATCGTTATTCCATTAGTGCTGTGCTCTATATTAAGTTCCACATTTTTCCTGTCAGGAAGCTGTGTGGAGGTAATATCAAGCATATCACTTAGAAGCTTTCCAATGGAAGCATCATAAGTCACGCCATAGTAATAAGCAAGATTAAAGCCGCACATAATTATATTGTCATTCTTAACTGTACCATAAAAGTCAAGTGTAAGTCCATTATCAGTTACACTTCCCCATACATTGGTAAGGCCGTTAAGATAAACTGTCTGCCATGTTGTATAGCCCTTTGGAAAAAGGTCGGGATAAAGTATTCCTATCTTTGTATCCATATCAGGAAAACCATTGTTAAATACAATATCGCTGCAGGTAACTCCTAAGAATTCCTGACTCTGTGTCTTTTTATTCTGTGGAATTCCATCCGCATATATGACAACCTTTACGCCTGACTCACTAAGCTTAACTATAAGGCTTTCTGCCGCATCCTTGTCATCGTATGTAAAACCTGCAAGAATAACCTCTTTATACTTTGAAAGCTGTTCATAGGTGTAGTCGTTAAGATTATCAGAGTCCGTTTCCTCTACTGCCGGGAATGACTGTGATATAAGCGGCGTTCCGCTTCCTATGCCTATAGCCTCATAACTGCTCACAGTTCCCCAGTTGTCATAAGTATCCATATGGTACAGCCTGTATGCTGCATTGGCCCCTGCAACCTCATAGCCCGATGCCTTGGCTGCCACGTCCATATCATACACTGATGAACCATATTTTGCTATGACTGAAAGCTTAACTAACACTGTATCACTTCCAAGCTCACGGCTTCTGTCAAATACATAATAATAGCTGCCATCTGACAAAGCCCTGTTAAGCCTTACTATATTAGTTGATGTATTAGCCGCTTCACGTCCTGCACCAAACACTGCCGGTACAGACTCATTCCAGTCAGATACCAGAAATGCACCTGTTGAGCCAAGACTGCTGTCATCCAATAAAGTAAGTCTTTGCTTTGTAAGTGACTGTGCCTGAGCTATCAGTGTTGAATTCTGCTGTTCATCAAGTCTGTCCCACGCACTGTCATTATTATTATAGTCGATAGTTATTCCGTTCTTTGATACGCTGATATTATTGCCATCACCTGTTATGAGCGGAAGCGATGGAACGATATCGGCAATAAGTATAACGCAGAACAACACCACAAGCGGTTTCTTTAAAGTATCCCACTTAAGAAAGCTGTAAAGTATCATACACAGTGCTATTGATATAAATCTTAACATCCACAGATACTGGCTTCCCGGAAGTATCTTAAGCACCGGATACATAGCCGTTGTTGTGCATATGAGTGTTATTATGGCTGCAATAAAGCCTGCCATTGACTTCTTATATCCGAAAAACATTCCGCTTACTGAAAGCAGTGCTGCAGCAAGACCGAAGTAAAAATGTGAATTATTAGTTGTCACTCTGTCTAGTGGATTAATTGTAACCCAAAGGCTTTGGAAAAAGTTTGCCATATTTTCAGAATTATCAAGCGAAGTAATACCACCATTAAGTGATGCGACCATCCATACGCCGATTAACATAAAGCCTAGCAGTAAAGCGACAATTATATCTCCCACAGCTCTTTTGGAATAGCCCTGTAACATATGTATAATACAGTATACAATCACCGCAAGCGCAGCCATTCCTGCATAGCCAAGATGGCACAGCGCTATAAGCACAAAGCTTATTATAATGAAAGGCATCCTTACTGCCCTTCTGTCTTTAAGATATTCTGACACCTCATATATAAATACTGGCAGAAATATCATACTTAGCGACCTTGCAAGATTACCTTCAACGAATAATGCAAGCAGGTTATTTGGCATAAAGAACCAGATTATACCTATAAATGCACCAAGTACCGGCCTTTTCATTCTTATGCCTATACACAGCCAGCTTACTGCACCAAGCATACATATAAGTCCGACAAATATGAGATATCCTATAAGCATATCCCCTCCGGCAAGCATTTCACAGAATGCCATAACATATGCGCAGAGTGGTGCCCAGTATCTCATAAGCTCTACTCCGTTGTACCACATATAATCATATAATGGATACCAGTTACCTGCCTTTATGGAATTGTATACATAATCGCCCCTGTATATATGATACATAGTATCTGAGCCTGACGGATATACTCCGTTCTTGCTTACAAGCTTTATAACCATAACGGACATAAATACTGCCAGCGCTATATATATAAGTCCGCCGATTACTGCCGCTGTGTAATATAAAACACGATTTTTCCCTTGTTTATTCATTGACCCTGCCTCTTATATACTGATTATTCTTTATCCGTATCCACTATCCCATTAAGCACTGCATCTATAACGTCAGACATTATCTTATTTTCTGTTTCCTCGTTATTGCCCGCATTTTCTTCCTGTTCTTCCATATTGATTATGTAGCTTCTTGTTGGTGTTTCACTCGCTTCAACAGATGTCAGTATTCCACCGATATTATGTATTATGCGGTAGAATTCTTCTGCAAAATAGTCTGTTACATTTTCAAGTGTAGGAAGTATTGCATTAAATGGGTCTTCTTCATTTAAGACTTTATTCTGGTACTTATCAAGGAAGTCTGTTATTCCCTTTTCAAATATATTGAACTCCACAAATGAGCTTCTTCCAAACTTTATATCAAGCGCAAACTCCCAAGTATGCGGATGTGTTTCACCCTTGTTTCCATTGATAATAATATAATGTCGCATATTAAGATAAAACTTTATTCTGTACTCTCTGTATAACTTAACTGCCATATACTCTCCATTCTTACAGATATTTTTCTTCCAGCATTTTCATATCTGTACTATTGTCTATAAGCATTACTCTCTGAACCTTGACATCCTTATCCTCAAGCACGCCAAGATTATACTTCAACTGTGCTTCACTCACATTTACTGCCAGCAGAATAATGTCACTATCTCCATATTCAAAACGAATGACATCCCTGTCCAGCACATAAACTGCCCTTCCAAGAAACTTGTTTCTGCTCTCCTTGTTTTCACATTCAACACGTGCAAATGTAACCGGCATTATGTTTCTTTCTATAAGTTTTTTCATAAATGGCACTATAGCCTTCTGTCGCCATACATTGTTATGTGTATCGTGAAGGTCTTTATCCATAAGCTTCTCATTAACCTTTGATAAGCTCATACTAAGGCTTCTTATGTCAGCTTCCTTTTCATCAAGTTTAAATGATAACTGTCTTATTCTTAACGCATATATAGATGCTACAAGAACAAGTGCTAACAGTATTACAACTACGAATGTTTCCATCTGAACCTTTATCTCAAGGTATGTATTATTATCAAGCAGTACACTCTTTTCTGTCATAAGGCACAGTCTGTAATCCTGACCTGCGTACTTAAACATAACTCCCGATACAAGATAGGTTTTGTTATCAAGGCTTATAACGCTGTGCTCTACTTTATTAAGCACGAGCCCATTCATAAAATCTGCTGCCTGTCTTGCATTATAATATGTATCTGCTGACACACCCTTATATCTGTTGGTTTCCAATACATCCTTAACGAATAACATCGACTGGTTCTTAGAAAATGCCCAGTATTTATTAGATGAGGAGTCCATTGTCTTTAATATGTCGTTAATAATCTCCTCATCATCTCTGTTATCTTTTAAGTTAATCTGGTCTAAAACAAGCTGTACATATGCATCCTGCTGAGTTGCGCACACCTCAATTATTCCTTTTTCGTATCTGCCTATCAGGATATATGTAATCAGACCGCCTAATGCCGCCGCAGCTACCACGCATATTGTGGTTATTATAAGAATAGGATGTCTTTTCATTCCTGCCTTTTTATTATTGCCAGACTTTTGTTCTTCCATAGTTACTCCGTTTCCGTACAATGATATTTATGTTTTTTTAGAAATGTACCTCATAAAATTTTATATATCTGAGTTAATGACAAAAGTAACCTATTTCAGTACATCTTCTATATCTGCCCATTTATAGTTTTCTCATCATAACTACAATATTCCCAGTAGTCCCGCAATAGATTATTTTCTGTCATTCACATCAGCACTTATATTTACTTTATGTCTGATTTTTTCAATAATTCCAGTCACCTTTTTCAAATCACTCTTCACTACTCCTGCGAATTCAGCACATTCCTGTGTGAGTGTCTTCGTCTTCCACGAACTGTCTGTCTGTATACTGTTAATTATTCCTGCCATTCTTATAAAGAATACTGCCAGATTAAAGAACGGAAGCAGCAGTACACACCACCAATGGCTTATATAGTAGGACCGCACCTCTTTATTAATCTTTAAATAGTGTGATGCTGTTATGAAATACATATATCCCACAAGAATATAAAGTGCAAATATAATTCCCGTTGAAAGTATGATAACTTTTCCTGAATATCCGACAACCATAAGGCATATCAGCGCCAGATACCATATCATTCTTGGAAATGCAAATGTGTGGTCGTAAAGCAGTGTCTTAACACTTACATCCGAAATAAAGTTCTTTAACTTGAAGTCTTTATCCATAAACATTTTGGCAACCTCAAGACTTCCCCTCTGCCATCTCTGTCTTTGTGTATACAGCTTATTGACATCCTCTATCGGGTCAACAAAGAATAATGCATCCTCACATACCTCAACACGTTCATCCTGTCTGTAACGCATCTGGAAAGTTATGTGCGTATCTTCACATATAGTATCCGTGTTGTACATCCACGACTTTAACACGACTGACTTTCTGAATGCCGAAAATGCGCCTGACAGTGTATACACTGAATTAAGCTCTGAAGCGTAACTTCTTCCTGCAAGAAATGCCTGCGCATACTCCATAAATTCAAGATTACGCAGGAGCCTTGGAAAGAAACCTTTATACTTTTTTATCTGCTCCGGAACTGTAAGAATAGCACCTGTCATACAGTTAAGGTCTGTGTCCGTCTCAAATCTTGTAATCATATTTATAAGAGCATTCTTCTCAAGAAGTCCGTCACTGTCAAGATTGATTATGTACTTTCCCTCACTGTTATACAGCGCAAGATTAAGCGCACGCGACTTTCCCTGCTCTGCATTCATCCACTGCATATGAAGCTCAGGGAACTTTCTCTGACACTCTGCATACACGTCAAAGCTGTTATCCTGTCCCTTATTATTAACAAGAAACACTCTTATCCTGTCGTTCGGATATGAACTTTTATGTATGGACTCTATGCACTGGTACAGCGTATCCTGCGAATTATACACCGGAATAATCAGCGATATATCAGGATATACTGTCAGCTCTTTTTTTCTTTTTTTATATCTTGCCCCTCTTCTTATGAGCAGGAACACGCTTCCTAACGCTGGAACTATTTCCATTATAAATGGAATGATAATCCAGCCGCCCCAGAAAAGAAAGGAATTAAGAATTGACTTTATCACTGCCATATGCGAAATTCCCCACTTTCATTTTAATAATCTGCGGCTTTGTAAACACATAGAAATACAGCCATACACTTAAAGCATAGAAGAATATTCTTCCTATAAATGTATGAACAACATAATATGCTCCCATACCAAAGAAATGTACAGAAAGGCATATAAGTACTATTCTTAGTGCGTTACACACCATAATGTAACAGAAGCCACCTATACCGACCATTATTTTCTCGCTGATATTATAGACATTAAAGAACGCCAGCAGCGAGAGAAATGCCATAATCTCAATTATTCCCGAACACTCAAAGTCGATAAGAAGTGTTATTGATGAAACTCCTGTATGTATAAATATAATTCCATACTTAAAGTAAGCCGTAAATGTACCTGTAATATTGCCAACAACTCCTGCAAGCGCCGACACACATCTTGCAAGCGGCATAGTAAGAACCGGCTGGATAGTCATCATCATTATCCCGAAAAGCCCAAGACTTCCTATAAGGAACTCCCACGCATGAAGCTTTGCCCTGTGCGTAACGGAAATTATATATAACCATAATGCTATGACTACCACTGCCACTATAGGACTAACTCTCATCGTTAAGACACCTGCCTGTCACTTTTCTTTTTCTGGCGTACCAGCACAGCTGCTGTCACACCAACACATAATATAAGTCCAAGCCATGCACCAGAAGATGCACCCGCTGTTGTTATCCACTGCTGTCCGAGTCTTCCAAACTGAGCATCTATGCGCTTGAAATCACTTGCATCACAGTTAAGCTTCTCTGCTGCTTTT
>FR886237.1 GCA_000436535.1 Eubacterium sp. CAG:252
GGCGGACATAATTGTTCGCCGTAAAATTTCTTTTTCCCACTTTTGGGAGAAAGTACTTATTTCAGTTTTCCATATATCTCATCCGTTACTATTTCACACCATTCGGATGATGTTTTTTCTCCCGGTACTTCAATTGCCAGATGTGAAAACCATTCATCTGGTGCTGCTCCATGCCAGTGTTTTACTTCTGCCGGAATATTGACACAATCTCCGGGTTTCATTTCTACTGCTTCTTTTCCTTCTTCCTGATAGTATCCACGTCCTGCAATGCAGATAAGAATCTGTCCGCCTCCGCTTTTTGCATGATGAATATGCCAGTTATTCCTGCAACCAGGTTCAAAAGTCACATTGAAAATTCCAACCTGTGACGTAGACACAGGAGCCAAAAAACTTTTCCCTGTAAAATATTGTGCAAATTTATCATTTGGCTCTCCAATCGGGAATATCATCTTTTTAGCATGAGCTCTCATTGCTTCATCTTCATATGAAAGATCACCTTCGTCTATACTCCAGACATCTTTTGCAAGATTGAATGCCGCCCATCCTTTTGGCCACCCTGCATAAAATGCTATATGGGTAATCACGGCTGCAATTTCTTTCTGAGTCACTCCATGAGCTTTTGCATTTTCAAAATGATGTACTAAAGATGTATTAATCATTCCTGAAGCGATAAGTGCTGTGACTGTTATA
>FR886238.1 GCA_000436535.1 Eubacterium sp. CAG:252
GTCTGAACATAAAAAGTCCGCTTGTAGGGTCTGATATCTGTCTTAAGCAAGGAAGCATCCACTGTCCTATCTTACGTGCTGTTCCCGATACGAACTTTCTGTACCAGTTAAGTCCGCCATCATCTCCACCCGGAATAAGACGGCTAGGTATACAGAAGTCTGCGCCACTTTCCATTGCCTTATACATATACTTAAGAACGATAGGTGGGTGCTGTAAGTCAGCATCCATACATGCCATATACTCACCCTTTGCAAGCTCGAAGCCCTTAAGAACGGCTGTTGCAAGACCAGTTTCACCTGTTCTGTGCTCCATTCTTACCTGTGGGAAGTCCTTTGCAACCTCCATAATAACCTCTGGTGTATTATCTTTACTATCATCTACAAATAATATTTCGTAATCAATTCCCTTAAGTGCATCATTTATCTGTGTCACCAGATTTCTAATATTCTTTCCCTCATTAAATGTAGGTACAACTACTGATAACATATTTTTCTCCTTCTGATATACATAACTTTTGTACGTTACTTATTATTCAAAACAAAATCTCTCATATTCTAAAAAGCGTGTTAATTATAATACCTTTACGTAAAGTTCGCAAGTATTTTCACAAAGTATACACACTCGCTACATAAGCAGTCCGTCCCAGAAATACCACGCCGATATGCACACCACCTCAGCCACCGCAAGCAGCACCATAATAATCCGTCTGCTTCTTACTCTGACTGACAGCAGTATCTGCGTAATACTAATATATATAACAAATGAACCGACTATAAATCTTAACGTGCTCATAACGCTTGAAGTAAGCGGTATTATAAGTGCCACTATTCCAAATGCTCCGGCGGAATAATGCTTTCTCGCTATCATAATCACATACAGTAACAGTGCAAATACGCAGAACCAACCAAGTATTATGCCGTTTATCTGCTTGACATCCGACATAGAGCCGAGCTGTCCTGTACACGACTTGTAAAGCACCCCGATAACCGGAAAAAGCTTCTGTGTCCTCCATGCTCTCTGAACATGGTAAAATGCCCACGCATCACCGCAGAAGTGCTTAAGGAAAGTCATATACACAAATATTCCAAGAGGACATAATGCAAGTGATAAAAGCTTTCTGCCATCTTTTATAATGTCTTGTACTGTATACAGTATACGCTTTGACATCACTTCCTGTTTCTTATAACTATCTATATACATTTCTATGAGTAATACAACTATAAGAGTACAGCCGACTATTCTTGTCGCACTTGCAAGCGCCGCAAATACACCTGCCGTCATATAATTTCTCTTTCTGGCATTATAGAAGCACAGCACAACACACATTGTAAAAAGTGCTTCTGTATACATCGCTCCATAGTACACAGCACAAGGACCTGCAAGCATAAGAAATATGATTATATTTTCTATATCCTTTTTATCATACTTACCCTTATCCAGTTCAAGATATGCCAGCTTTACCGCATAATATACTGCCACTATTATACATATGTTAGATACCATCATGCCTATGGCATAGGTATTGATATGACCGCCTGTTATAATCCTCACTGCCCTGCATATCATAGGATACAGCGGAAAGAACGCCCAGTTAGCCATACCTGTTGACCTTGGGAACTTATATCCCGCCTCTGTCATCTCTTTATACCACTCTGCATCCCACGGATTCATATAATAGAGTATATTGTGTGGTGTGTCCGCCACAAGGTTCATAACCTGCACCATTATGAGCATTACAAGCCTTGAAAGCAGCCACACCACTATTATCTTTGTAAATAATCTGAACTTTTCATTATTCTTATAGTATCCCGCTAATACTGAAAACATTTACATCCCCAATACGTATCTTATATTTGCTATAATACTTGCAATAAGAGGCGCTGCAAACATTACAACTGCAAGCACTGCTATAATAAACATATATATGCCGCCTGCGCACTTCTTCATCCATTCAGGTACACGTATCTTCTTATAATGATTAACCACCATAAGAATAATCATAACTATAAGTACAAGAACTGATATAAGCAGTGCTTTGTTCTTAGTCGCCGGACTGAATGTAAATACTATCTCATTCTCACCCTCATTTACAGCTACTCCTGTAAATAAGCCTGCGATATCCTTAGTTTCACATTCTTTTCCATTGACAGTCACCTTCCAGTTATCGCTCTTGATAATAGGAACTATTGCATAATTGTCAGTCTTACTTCCATTGACCTTAACTGTAACCGAATTGTTAGTATATGTCACTTCACTCTGCTTATTATCATACATTGCACAGAGTGCGCTCATCTTATCAAGGTCTATTCCACCAATAGTAAATATATATCTGTCAACCGATACATCGCCGTTATTATCAAGAGGTCTTGCAAAGTCAAGCTGTACTTCAACCTCTTCATCTGTAAATGTTCCGATGTAGATAAGTCCGTTGTTGTAATCAGTCGTGTAATACTTATTCTCCACATTTCCTATAGTCGGTATATCTATCTGTTTTCCATTAACTGTTATTGTAAGGCTTCTGAATAACTGTGAAACATTGGCATCAGATGTGCCTATATTGTAGTCTGCAACACTTACATATACTGCCTGACGGCCCTTTATAGTATCCTTGTAAGTCTTTACTACATGTGTCTGCTGTGTTGGTCTGTCTGTAGCTGAATTATCGCTTGCTGCATTGATATCCTCAACCTGGCTTTCACCCACCTGATATACCTTTGCACCTGCAAACTCTCCATACTCTGTGACAAGCTTTTCAGAATTGCCGCTTAAAGCACTGTACATAAGGTTATGAAGATATATCCAGTCCTTTGTTGTAGTGTTCCAGTTATAATCGTTCTCAGTCGCATCACCTGAACTTATGGCATTAAGCTTTGTGTAATCCCTGTTAAAGTCTATCAGTGATATATTGCTGTTTGTCACCATGGCAAAAGGAAGCTGGTAATTAGCCTTATAAAGGTCGTACTCACAGTCGCCTGTTCCTTGCTTTTCAAGTGTATACAAAGAGCTGTCAAGCTTATTAACATTGACCGCCTCTGTTATATGTAAAAGTGCATCCGAGAACACTGTTCCGCCTGAGTCAAGCGCCCAGAGGAAGTACTTTGAGTGACCCCACCTTACTGTCTGCTTCTGTGTATCCTTCTGTAGTGCTGCTGTAAAGCTTGAAAGCGAACCTCTCTTCATAATAAGGGGATAGTTGGCATTAAGGCTTAAGTCAGGATTAGTTATCCTGTCTACCGGCGACTCACTTATCTCAAGGTTATTAGTGGCATTAACTGCAAGCTGCACATAATCTCCATACTGGTATGGCGCATATGTGTAGAACTTAGGAGGGCCTGTCATAGAAAATGCTCCTATAAACACCTCAACTGCCACAAGGCTTATGACAATGCTTATCTTATAGCCGTTCCTCATAACAACAACGCCCACTATATGTAATATGAGCATAACTGCAAATACTGCTATAAAGAAGATAAATGCTGCCACATATGAATTAACCGGAAGCTTATCATACACAACTGCCATCACAGCGCATGCAATAACTGTCACAACTGCTTGTATTACAGCCTTTATCTTATCCGGCTTATCGTATGCAAAAACCTCATCCGCATATGCACATGCAAGACATATAAGTGTAAATGCTATGATATAACCATTTCTTAATGTATAACCATTATATGAGCCAAAGTGCCATATAATGTTAGTACCCTCTGCTATAGCCTGTACAATAACTATAACTATAAGAGATATTGCATACCAGTTAAACTTTCTGGCTTCTGTGTTTCTCTTATATCCAGCAGCCTTCATTGTTCTGTGTATGCCTGTAAATATAATAACGAAGAATAATCCCATTCCATAGAACATCATTATTCTTTCAAACTCACCAAGGCTGAAGCTTCTGAACGTAGGATTAGATATCCATGAAAGATACTGGCTTGTAAGTGAGTCTGTATTGCCTGTTCTCTGCGACTGTGAAAGCTGTGCAAATACTGGTATAAGAACGAAAGCTGAAAGTGCTATTCCTGTAAATGTTCCAATACCTAAGTCCCACGCCTTTTCACGTCTCTGCTTTCTGTCACATCTGAATATAAGATACATTCCACCTACAAGAAGAATGTATACAAGTGACATCGCTGCAAGGTAGTAATTAATTATAAACATTACGGCAACCATAAGTATATAGAAAAGCTTCTTTCCAGTCTTTTCCAATACATCAAGTGCCATCATAAGCAGCGGAAACAGTGCAACTATATCCATCCATGGTGTAAAGCATGATGCATATAAAAGTACATATCCACAGAATGCGTATACTACTGCAAAAAGTGCCTTTACGCTGTATGACAGTTCATTATATCTTTTATTGATAAATGCATACATCGTCACAGACATTACAAATGTCTTTATGACAGTGAGTATTGATATGAATTCAAGTATATAATCTCTTGGGCACAGATATAAAAATATGTTAAACGGACTTATCATAGAGAATGCTGATATACTCATTGAAACATTGGTTCCAAGTCCTGTATACCAGTCAAACCATATGCTCGCCTTGCCGTGCATGGCATCCCACAGATGTGCATACAGCGGTGCTACCTGCTGCATATTGTCAAACAGGTCAATTCTGTTGCTTCCAAAAGGCCATATACCTTTAGCAGCAAGCACTATCAACATAACAAGTAGTGTTATTAATCCCGGAAAAAGATATCCTAGTATCTTTCTTCCATTATTTTCAGAACTGTTATTCATATTAATCTCCATTATTATACGTGTGTTATTATGCAGGTAGACTTGCCTTTAACTATGATGTTTCTCTTGCCTGCACTTATAAAGAAGCTTTCTCCTGCCTTAAAATGCATCTCTTTATCGTAATCATCTGTCTTAATAGTGCCTTCACCTTCAACAACGATTACCGATACGAAAGAAGTTTCATCCACAGGTATTTTTGCTTCATCTTCAACTTCATACTTAATTACTTCAAAGTACTTGCACTGTACAAGTCTTCTTGCAATATAATGCTCATTATGTGTAAGCATTACATTACACTTATTATCTTTTTCGTACTTGACCGGATTGACAACATCGAGTGACTTCGCAACGTGAAGCTCTCTTGGATTGCCAAACTTATCTCTTCTGTCATAATCATACATACGGTATGTGCAGTTAGAGTTCTGCTGTATCTCACATATAAATATACCCGCGCCTATAGCGTGTATAGTTCCAGCCTTAACCATAACTACATCACCCTTCTTAACATCTATTTTGTTAAGAATTTCCGTTATTGTGTTATTCTTTATGCGCTCCTCTATCTCTTCCCTTGAAGAGTCCCTTGAAAGACCGCAGTAAAGATATGCGCCTGGCTCTGCATCAAGCACATACCACATTTCATTTTTTCCGTATTCGTTCTCATTTTCAAGGGCATACTCATCATCCGGATGAATCTGGATAGAGAGTGCCTGCTTTGCATCTATGAACTTGATAAGTACAGGAAATCTGTCCTGTGCCTGACATTTCCAGCCAAGTGACTCCTTGCCAATGATAGTAAGATAGTCATTAAAAAGCATGCCTTTGTAATAACCCTCTGCTATGCGGCTCTGTCCATCAGGATGTGCAGAAAGTTCCCAGCTCTCACCGATAACTTCATAGTCACACTTCTTGCCAAAGACATCCCTTATCTTTGTTCCGCCCCACAGATTATCCTTAAAGGCAGGGTCAAGCTTTACTATAGGACTGTTATCTGTCCTTACATAATTGCTCTCACTGCTTCCTGAATCCTGTGCATATATCTTAACAAGGTCATTCTCAAGGATGGAGTCACCTATTCCTACTTCTATTATAACTACATTCTTGTCTGTCTTATTGGCTACCCTGTGCTTGACCCCAACAGGTACAAACACACTCTCATACTTATCATAATCCTTTGTTTCAGTGCCAATGGTAATAGTCGCTGTTCCCTCAACTACTGACCAGTATTCTGCCCTTAACTCATGCTGGTGAAGATTCATCATCATGCCTGGGAATACTGTGACCTTCTTAACCTTATATCCCTTAGAATAAGTGAGAAGCTCATGGATGCCCCACTCTCTGTAGGATATTCTGTTATAGTCAAAGTAAGTTTCATACTGATCCATATTGTCCCTGACTATCTCTTTGATATTGCCGGCAGAATTCTTTGATGATATATACACAGCATCCTCTGTATTGACAACTACCATATCCCTTAAGTCATTGGCAACTACGAGCTGTCTCTGTGCATTATTGATAACTGATACATTGCTGCAGTCATTCTTTATCACGTAGTCATTCTTGCCATCGTTGTGCTGTGGCCCTATATCACATACGTTATCTATGTCTTTCCATATGATATGTGCCTCAACAACCTTGAGCTTATCGCACTTCTCAAGTATAAGTGACTCTATGCTTCCACTCATAATGTCCTTCATAACATTTTCTGAGAAACGTATAGCCCTTCTTATGGCAGGAACCTTCCTCTTGGCTGTCCTGCATGCAGCATACAGCTCAGGCTGTTCCTTTCTTACGATATTAATCATATCGCCTGCGCGGAATATAAGCATACCACTGTTCCACAGATACCCCTCATCATAAGAATAGCAGTCTGATATTTCTGATAAATTATTATCAAAATCTACTCTTGGTATAAGCTTCTTTACATCGCAGTCATCTCTTAGTATATATCCAAGGTTTTTAGCCTGATATGCAGGCTTAACACCAAGTGCCACTATTGCACCCGACTTTGCCATCTCCTTGGCACTTATGATTGCATCCTTATAGCCGTCACCGTCTATAAAGTTGTCCGAATTCACTATAAGCACAAACTCTGTAGGATTCGCAAACATAGTTCCAAGTATAATAGCTGCCGCTGTTCCTTTCGCTGTTCCTTCAAGAATCAGTCTGTATCTGAGGCTCTGGAAAGCCTTCATCTGTCCGTTGACAATATTCTTATATGCCTCATTCGTAACTATGATAAATTCATCACAATATGGCATATTTCTTACTACTGTCTCCTGAAGCAGTGAACGCCCTTCCTTGAAGTTCATAAACTGCTTAGGGTAATTCTTTCTGGACAATGGCCACAAACTATCGCCACTGCCGCCTGCCAGGATAACACACTTCATCCGAATGTCCCTCCCAAAAATATACTCATTAACTTTATTATTATTTATCTTATTATTATTCCACCACCAAAGTCAGATTCATTGTCATCGGTTTTAGAATCATCACCACTGTCATTTTTGCCATTATTGCCGTTTCCACTATCATCGCTTCCACTATTGCCATTATTGCCGCCGTTTCCACTATCATTGCTTCCA
>FR886239.1 GCA_000436535.1 Eubacterium sp. CAG:252
ACAGGTGATAACACACCATCAAAGCCAGATTCAGGTAATACAGGTGATAACACACCATCAAAGCCAGACACAGGCAACACAGGTGATAACACATCATCGACACCAGATGCAGGCAATACAACTGAAACTCCTTCTACAGCAGAGACAACAGGCAGCACAACTGATACAACAGCTACAGCTCCTAAGACAGCAGATACAGCTCCAGTTGCTCTCTACTTATTACTTGTTTTCGCAGCTATGATGGCTTGCACAACAGTAGTTACAAAGAAGCGTGTAAGATAATAAAAAGTCTGGGAATAGTGTATTGATTTTCGCAGAATTATAGAAAAATAAAGGCTGCACCTTAACGGATTATGTTCGTTAGGGTGTGGTCTTTTTTTCTGAATTAATTAATGGATAAAATATTAGCCATTATTGACATAAATAATAAAAATGACTAAAATATTATCTATGAATAATATTTTAGATTTAATGAAAACTCCCAAAGATGTCAATAATGATATTGTAAAAAGAATGAGGGCAAGAAGAAAGGAGAAGAAGCTGACACAGGTAGAGCTTAGCAGACTTGCAGGTGTAAGTCTGGGTTCATTAAAGAGATTTGAGCAGACTGGTAATATATCGCTCAATTCGCTTATTAAGATTGCTTTCGTACTTGATTGTCAGGAAGATTTTGACAGTCTTTTTGCAAAAAAAGGATATTCGTCTATTCAGGAGGTTATAGATGAACAGCGTTAAGAAGCTTGATGCTATAATTGATGATATTAAGATAGGGACACTTGCGGTTGCAGATAATCATTTGTGCGCTTTTGAGTATAGTGATGAGTGGCTTGCAAAAGGATATTCAATAAGTCCTTTTTCACTGCCACTTGAGAAGAAGGTCTTTATACCTAAAGCATATACTCCATTTGAGGGCATTTTTGGAATATTTGCTGATAGTCTGCCAGACGGCTGGGGAAGACTTCTGGTTGACAGACTTCTTATGAAAAATAAGATTAATCCATACGAGGTTGATGCTATAAACAGGCTTGCTATAGTAGGAAAGAGTGGGATGGGGGCACTTGAATATTATCCAGAAAACAGGTTTATGCAGGAAGAAGAGAAAATGTCACTTGACGAGATAGCTGCTGAATGTGAAAAAATATTTGAAACTAATAATTCAGATAGTCTGGATACTATATTTCAGATGGGTGGCTCATCTGGTGGTGCGCGTCCTAAGGTATATTATGAACTTGATGGAAGTGAGTGGATTGTAAAATTTCCATCCTCATATGACAGTAAAGATATTGGAAGACAGGAATATGAGTATTCGTTATGTGCCCGTAAATGTGGGATAGATATGCCGGAAACACGGCTGTTAAGTTCGCAAAAATGTGCAGGATATTTTGCAGTAAAAAGATTTGACAGGGTAGAAGGAAAGAAGGTTCATATGGCATCTGTCAGTGGGCTGCTTGAAACATCCCACAGGATACCCAATCTTGATTATAATCAGCTTATGAAGCTGACATTTATACTTACTAAAAGTTATGAAGAAATAGAAAAAATGTATCGCCTTATGTGCTTTAATGTATTTGCACATAACAGGGACGACCATTCAAAAAATTTTTCATATATATATAATACTGAAGAAAAAATGTGGAAGTTATCGCCTGCATATGACCTGACATATAGTAATTCTATAGGTGGGGAGCATGCAACGATGGTAGATGGCAATGGCTATAATCCGGGAATGAAAGAGATACTTCAGGTAGCCGGAAATATTGGAATGGATAATAAAAGAGCAGAAACAATAGCAGATGATATATATGAAATAGTGCGTTGTAACTTGCAGGAATATATAAAGTAAATGCATAGACTAACTGTTAAGACTGGAATAACCAGTTCTGGCAGTTAGTCTTTTTTGCAATTAATAGTTTTTTTTGCCCCTCATTAATTAATTGTATTGCATACATACATATACAATGTTATATTAGCATTAGAAGATAATATTACCCTGAGCGTAAGCTGTATGTAAGTATTCTGATATATACTACGTATACAAAGATTTAACAATTAATAAATATATATGTACGTGATGATTAAAGGAGGAATATTTATGAAGAGAGGAAAGCTGCCGATAATAATAACTGTATGTGTGCTGGTGATAGCAGCAATAATTATTTCGTGTATCGAGTTTCCATCAAGTATAAAAGCTGACACGGATGTGACAGAGCTTTCTGTTACAAGAGGAAAAGACGGAAAGAAACAGGAAATAGCTGACAGCAGCAGGATAATAAGTCTGCTTGATGGAATGAAGGTAAAGAAATATTCCCTTGTGTCAAAGATAAAGGGTGACACATTAAAATCAGGCTGGGAGTACAGGCTTTCGTATAAAGCTGCCGATGGAAGCAGTAACAGTATAACAATATCACATGGTGAGGTGGAATATAAAGGAAAGAAGTATAAAACAAGTGATACAGCACTTCAGGATATTATAGATGAATTTGAAAGTATATATGACAGATATGACTCCGAAGCTGTCAGCTTTAAGCTTGAGGATATTAAGAGTATCACGGTAAGAGACAATGGAACAGGCATAAAGACGGTTATAGATGGTGATATGTTAAATAGCTGTATTAAACAATTGTCGGACGATAAGATGAATGAGACCTCTGAACCGGATAATAAACCAGTGTTATATGAGGTTACATTTAATTATAATGATGGAACAAGTGAAAATGTAGTTGTATATTATGGTGATGTTCTGTCATATAAGAGTAAATATTATGAAGAAGGCAGAAACCTTGCGGAGGTAATCAGCGGGAATATTAAGTAGTTTAAGTGGAGTAAGATTTTGCAGAGTTATTAACTTATTAATTGTTATGCGAAGCAGAATAAAAAGGAATTGTTTATATGATTGACAGATTTATAGTTAAGATAATAGATAATATGATAAGCTCGGATATTATATCGGGCGATGATAAAGAAGCGTATATTTATGCGTATACGATTATGTTGGAGAAAGTATTGACATTAATTACTATAGGCATAATAGGTATAGTGTTGCACAGGCTTGTTTATATTATAATATTCCTGTGTATATTTATGCTTCTTAGAAGGAGAACAGGTGGCTTTCATCTTGAAACATTTGGGCAGTGTTTTATAGGAACTAATATTATATGTATTATCATTGAGGCATGTGACTTCATATGGTTAAAGTATATGCCTGTTGTTATGGTTCTTTGCATGGTATCAGTTATATACATATTATGTGTTGGTACAGTTAATCATCCTAATCTTGCACTTGATAACAGTGAATTAAGGGAAAGTAAGAAAAGAGCAAGAATTGTAGCAGCTCTGGAGGTATTATTAATTACAGTTTTATGTATTGCAGGTATTGACAGAATAATAATCGTGTATATGGCTATGGGAATTAATATATGTGCATTGTTATTGTTTATGTCAAAGATACAGAGCAGGATTAAGGGTGAAGCAGAGTAAGTCAGGGCATACAAAAGGAAGGTGGTTATATGGGGAAGGGAATACAGTTTCCTTTGTGGCTTCATATAGTATGTGAAATTATTTTTGCATCATTTATATTAAGAGGATTATATGCCATATGGAAATATGCAGTATATCAGCATATTTTTGCAAGAAAGAAATGTGTAGAAGCAACCCTTGTTTCCAAAGTCAAAGAAAGATACAGAGAAATAAAGATATACAATAATACTACGCTGACATCCAATCGTCCGGCTCCCGGATTTGGCGGTACATCTAAAAAAGGTATAGCATATAGACTATATTTTAATGCAGCAGGAAAGGATATAGAGCTTGATGTGGACGAAAAAACTTTTGATAGTGTTGAAGAGGGAGGCAGTGGTATATTGACGTATAAGGGATGTATGTTTTATTCATTTGAAACAAATAAATAATAGTACATTTAACTAAAGAGTTGCCCTGCAACTCTTTTTTTATTGTGCAAAATGTGGTAATCTATTACGTAATGAGGTCTTATGAAGATATGATGTATGAGTTATGGATACAGATATAGTAATCCGTATTCGCAAAAGATTAATACATACATCAATATAACAGGAAGGAAAGTATTATGCCAGTAACAGATTATTTAGTAAGAAATGCTGAGTTATATCCCGATGAGGTTGCTTTAGTTGAGCTTAATCCGGATGAGAAGGATACAAGAAGAACTACATGGAAAGAATTCGACCTTATCCAGCCGATTAACAATATGCCATACAGGCGTGAGATTACATGGAGTGTTTTTAATGAAAAGGCAAACAGATTTGCTAATATGCTTCTTAGCAGAGGTGTTAAGAAAGGAGATAAGGTAGCTATTCTTATGTATAACTGTCTGGAGTGGCTTCCTATATATTTTGGTGTGTTAAAGACAGGTGCTATAGCAGTTCCTTTTAACTTCCGTTACGATTCAGATGAAATATATTATTGTGCGGAGCTTGCACAGGTTGATGTTATAGTTTTCGGTTTTGCATTTATTGGAAGAATAGAAGTAAATGCGGAGAGATTATCAAGAGGAAGACTTCTTATATATGTTGGTGACAACTGTCCAAGCTTTGCAGAAAGTTATCGTGAACTTGTGGCGGACTGCTCAAGTAAAGAACCGGATGTTAAAATAACAGAAGATGATTATGGCGCAATATATTTTTCTTCAGGAACTACAGGTTTTCCTAAAGCTATATTACATAAACATCAGAGCCTTACACAGGCTGCTATTATGGAGCAGAAGCATCATTCGACAGGAAGAGATGATACATTTTTATGCATACCACCTCTTTATCATACAGGTGCTAAGTTCCACTGGATGGGAAGTCTTGTGGCAGGAAGCAGGGCGGTGCTTCTTAAGGGAACAAAGCCGGAGCAGATATTGTCAGCAGTATCAAGTGAGCACTGCACTATAGTATGGCTGTTAGTGCCTTGGGCGCAGGATATCCTTGATGCACTTGATTCAGGAAGAATAAAGCTGTCAGACTATAATCTTTCACAGTGGAGGCTTATGCATATAGGTGCGCAGCCAGTGCCACCATCACTTATTAAAAGATGGAAGGAATATTTCCCTAATCATCAGTATGACACTAATTATGGCTTATCAGAGTCTACAGGTCCGGGTTGTGTGCATCTTGGAGTAGAGAATATAGCAAAGGTAGGTGCTATTGGTATTCCGGGATACGGATGGCAGTGTAAGATAGTTGATGAGCATGATAATGAAGTCTGTCAGGGCGATGTAGGCGAGTTATGTGTTAAGGGACCGGGAGTTATGACCTGCTACTATAGAAATGAGGAGGCTACAAAGGAGGTTCTTAAAGACGGCTGGCTGTATACAGGAGATATGGCTATGCAGGATGAGGATGGTTTCTATTTCCTTGTTGACCGTAAGAAGGATGTTATTGTATCAGGTGGTGAAAATATATATCCAGTCCAGATAGAGGATTTCTTAAGAAGATTTCATAAGATTAAGGATGCGGCAGTTATCGGACTTCCAGACAGAAGACTTGGCGAGAAGACAGCAGCTATCATAGAGATAAAGGACGGAGTTACATGTACAGAGGAGGAAATAGATAAATTCTGTCTTGAGCTTCCAAGATATAAAAGACCTAAGGAAATTATATTTGCAGAAATTCCACGTAATGCGACAGGTAAGATAGAAAAGCCAAAGCTTCGTAAGATATATGGGGCTGACAGACTTGTAGCACAGGAAAATCAGGGCTAGGATGATTGGTAATATTATTAATATTTTAAAAGCTAAGCATATGAGAATATACAGGCGAGATTGTGGGAGTGCGTAGCACGGAACAATCCATAGGTATTATAGTTGGGGGATTTTGACCCCAACATCATATTAGAAAAAGAGGAATACGTTTCATGAAAGAATTAATGTTAGGCAACAAAGCGGTTGCCAGAGGATTATATGAGGCTGGATGTAAGGTGATATCCAGCTATCCGGGTACTCCAAGTACAGAGATTACAGAGGAGGCAGCAGCTTACAAGGAGGTATATTGTGAGTGGGCACCCAACGAAAAGGTAGCACTTGAGGTAGCGCATGGAGCTACACTTGGCGGAGTAAGGGCAGCATGTGCCATGAAGCACGTTGGACTTAATGTTGCGGCAGACCCATTATTTACTATATCTTATCAGGGACTTAATGCAGGTCTTGTGGTATGTGTGGCAGATGACCCGGGTATGCACTCTTCACAGAATGAGCAGGATTCAAGACATTATGCAATAGCAGCCAAGCTTCCAATGCTTGAGCCATCTGATTCGGAGGAGTCAAGAGTATTTGCCAAGAAAGCATTTGAAATGTCCGAAAAGTTCAATACTCCTGTTCTCCTTAAAATGGTAACAAGAGTAGCACATTCACAGAGTATCGTGGATACAGAAGAAAGAGTAGAACCAGCACAGGTGCCATACGTAAAAGACCCAGCTAAAGTTATGATGACACTTAACTCACGCAATGCGCACGTAAGAGTAGAGCAGAGAACTAAGGACTTAATAGAATATGCAGAAAACTGTGAGTTTAACAGAGTGGAGATGGGAAATGATACAAGTGTTGGTATTATCACAGACTCTACTTCTTATCAGTATGCAAGGGAAGTATTAGGAGAGGATGCATGTATATTAAAGCTTGGTCTTATCAATCCACTTCCTGAAAAGCTTATTAAAGACTTTGCAGCAAAGGTTGACAAGGTTGTTGTGCTTGAAGAGCTTGACCCGATTATAGAAAATCACTGCAAGCAGCTTGGTATCAAGGTGTCTGGTAAAGATACATTTCCTATATGTGGGGAATTTTCACAAAATCTTGTAAGGGAATGTCTTGGTATGGAAGTTCCTAAGCATATGAGTATAGATGAAAATGTGCCAGCACGTCCACCAGTTATGTGCGCAGGATGTCCACACAGAGGTATATTCTACATATTAAAGAAGAAAAAATGTATGGTATATGGAGATATCGGATGTTATACTCTTGGCGCAGTTGCACCACTTAATGCTATGGACTTAAATGTATGTATGGGTGCTTCATGTTCAGGACTTCACGGCTTTAACAAGGCTATGGGTGAAGCAGGGGAGAACAACAGCGTAGGTGTTATCGGTGATTCAACATTTATACATTCAGGTATGACTGGTATTACAGACATTTCTTATAATATGAGCAATTCAACTGTTATTATTCTTGATAATTCAATAACAGGTATGACAGGTCATCAGCAGAACCCTACTACTGGTAAGAACCTTCGTGGTGAGCCAGCAGGTAAGGTTGACTTAGAGGCACTGTGCAAGGCACTTGGCTTTAACAGGGTAAGGGTTGTTGACCCATATGACCTTAAGGCAGTTGAAGTGGCAGTAACAGAGGAGCTTGCAGCTAAAGAGCCATCTATCATCATAAGCCGCAGACCTTGTGTTATGATTAAAGGAACCGTCCACAAGCCACCTATAAGTGTTGATGAAAGTAAATGTGTTGGATGTAAGCAGTGTATGAGTATTGGCTGTCCAGCTATCGCAGTTAAGGATAAGAAGGCACATATCGACCCAACACTTTGTATCGGATGTAATGTGTGCTCACAGATGTGTAAGTTTGGGGCTATTTAGATTGTTTATGTCTGATGGAATTATAATGTATGATATTAAGATGTCAGGGTCATAGGTTTGAGAGTTTTATTGTACAGTCACGAAAGAATTTTTGACAGCTGCCCTTACATCTTATTATTTAAGGTATTTTGCAATTACGGATATTAATAATATAAAGAATAGATATATTTTGGCAATTATGAATAGTTAATAAAAGAGATACAGTTTGAGATAGTTAATCAGATAATATCAGGAATGGAGATTAGTGTGAAAAATTAATTTTTCACACGCGAGATTTGTGTCTGCGCGCACTTGACACAAACTCGTTATGCGCAAAAAACGTGCGCAGAGATGAGGATTAATATGAGTAATTCAGTTAAGAATATTATGATTGTTGGCGTAGGCGGACAGGGAACTTTACTTGCCAGCAAGATGTTAGGCTATGTCCTTATGCATCAGGGTTATGATGTTAAGGTATCAGAAGTACACGGAATGAGCCAGAGAGGTGGAAGCGTTGTTACTTATGTAAGATTTGGAAAGAAGGTATATTCACCGGTTATTGATAAGGGTGAGGCTGATTATATTCTTTCTTTCGAGAAGCTTGAGGCTGAAAGATGGATAGAATATCTTAAGGTTGGAGGACAGATTATAACTAATACACAGGAAGTCGACCCTATGCCTGTTATAACAGGTGCAGCAGAATATCCGGCAGATATTGTTAAGAAGTTAGAGGAGGCAGGCGCAAAGGTTGATGCCAAAGATTTCTTATCAATAGCAGAAGAGGCTGGCTCATCTAAGGCGGTCAATATCGTGCTTATGGGAAGGTTGTCAGAGTATTTTGATGATATACCTTACGAGGAATGGAGTGCTGCGATAGATGCTATCGTACCAGAGAAGTTCAGGGAGCTTAATCATAAGGCGTTTGACCTTGGACGACAGGCGTAGCCATTAATAATATAGTGTAGTAAAATTATAAATGTAGAAAGCTGCGATGGTGTTAATTATGCCATTGCAGCTTTTTGCCAGCTATAATCTAATATGAATATGTAAAGTTATTTTTTTACATTTCTTTTTTCATCTGTTCAAATATATCATTCCATTCTTACTGTAATATTTGTATTTGTCATTAATATCACCTTTTTTCCTTTATATATTTCCTAATTTAATATATGTAAATATATTGTTGTTATATTGCATGTATAAAATTACAGATTGAGAAAATATTTAAATAAAGATAAAAAGTTCTTAGTTACACCTGTCACTTTTCCATCAAGTCATTTGTAATATATACATAAGATACTGATGTCAGGTTTTAAGTTAAAATGTTATTCGTGTTTGTGCGTTAAGGCGTTCAGGACACAGACTCAGATGTGGAAAGGTAAGGTGATTTTTATGAAAAAATTAATAAGAAAAACACTGGCAGGTATATGTTTTGCTACATTGATAATCGCGGGCTTAACAGGTATGACTGCGTGTGGCAATAAGACTTCTGATGGTGGACAGACAGATGTAGATTATAAATATGCATCATATGTATATGATGACAATGCGCCACAATACTATATGTCAGACTCTGCGGCAGCCGCAGAAACAGGATACTATTATATAGCAGGGGCGGCAGGAGTCAGCGACAATAACAATAAGTATATATATTATTATGATATGATTAAGCAGACAACTCTTCCGCTGTGTTCCAAGACTGATTGTGACCATAATACAGAAAGCTGTGAAGCATATATAACGGATAATATGTGTCTTAGAGGTAAGATATGGTATCACAACCAGAGAATATATATGATAGAAAGGACAACGGAGAAGGACATACTTGTTTCTTATGATAAGACTATGAAAGATAAGAAAGAAGAAAAAACATTATCTATAGATGGCTGTCTGGTCAATGGTAATACTAATAATGCATGTATCAGTAACGGAAAGCTGTATTATATGTTATCTGGTGATAACACACTTATGCTGTGTTCTGTATCATTATCTGATGATAGTCAGGCGCATATTATAAAGACTTATGAAAGTACATACAACTATCTTGAACTTATTGTGCTGTATGCAATAGGAGATAAAGTTTATATTAACTGGCGCAGTGGCATATCTGCAGGGGAAAACATTTATTATCTTGAGGTGCTGGATATAAACTCTGAAAATGTGCAGAAACTTTATAATATGAATGAACAGTATCCAGATATAGCAGACTCAATTATTAATTGGAACACGGAAGTAAGCTTTGATGAAAATAATAATATGTATTTTCCATGTGCAGATGAGAATAACTATATTATAAGAAAATTAAATCTTGATAGCGGAGAAATAAAAGATATATTTATATTGGATATTGAAGGAACTACAGAAGATTTAACGCAGGAAAATAAAGAAATAAAAAACAATGAGTTTGTGGAGTTCAAAGAAAGTGGTGATGAGAATTATATAAGCTTTTATGGATATGATGGAAAGTATCTGTATATATACAAGGGAGTTAACATAGGAAAATTAGCAGAAAAAAGTCAGGAAGAAAGGCTTGCAGATTATGATAATTACCTGTATATAATTAATATAGATGGTAATATCGAGGACATAATAACTTTGAATAAGACTGCTGATAATGCCTCAGCTAACATAGTACTTGACTATAAAGGCGGTGATGAAAGGTGTATGCTGGTAACAACCAGCAGACCTGATGTTGCAGGTATAGAACTGTCGCAGGAAGAAAGAGATAAGATAGGGGCTATTAATAAAGAGGCAGCAAAGAAAAGATTTAGTGGAGATAGAGTATGCGTGTCAGCAGTACTGGATAAGTCGCAGATAGGAAGCGGCAGTATAAAGTTGCAGCAGATAACACCGGAATAAATGTAGCATGCAGCAGATGGTAAAAGTTGTGAGTGGCAAAAACATAAAATGAAATTGAGAGAATACCAGTAAAATGTTATAATATATACATTACAATGATGCAGGGGTCAAGGTGTCGTTCGTGCCTGAACGATAACACTTTTGACCCTTGAATCATTAAAGTGTGCTTATAAAAGAAGCAGCTTATTTAGAAATGAGGATATATATGTTCAATCTTGAAGATGAGTTGAAAAAACTTCCCGATAAGCCGGGAGTATATATTATGCATGACAAGCAAGACACTATTATATATGTGGGAAAGGCAAAGGTGCTTAAGAACCGTGTAAGACAGTATTTTCAGAGCAATAAAAACCACTCTGCAAAGGTTGTGCAGATGGTGTCACATATAGCATACTTTGAGTATATAGTGACAGACTCTGAACTTGAGGCGCTTGTGCTTGAGTGTAACCTTATAAAGGAACACAGACCGAAGTATAATACAATGTTAAAGGATGATAAGAGTTATCCTTTTATAAAGGTCACAGTAAATGAAGAATATCCGAGAGTACTGTTTTCAAGGACTATGAAGCATGGAACAGGAAAGTTTTTCGGACCTTACACATCGGCGGGGGCTGTAAAAGAAACTATAGAGCTTTTGTGCAAGCTTTACAAGGTAAGAACCTGTAACAGAAGGCTGCCTAAAGACATAGGAAAAGACAGACCATGCCTTAACTACCATATAGGTCAGTGCAATGCACCATGTCAGGGGTATGTAAGTGAGGCAGAATACAGAGAAAATATAGAGTCAGTCATAAGCTTTCTCAATGGTAATTATTCAGAGATAATGAAAGAGCTTACAGGAAAGATGATGGACTGTTCAGAGAAAATGGAGTATGAGGAGGCTGCAAGATACAGGGACCTTTTAAACAGTGTCAAGCAGATAGCCCAGAAACAGAAGATAACAGCAGATGATGCTACTGACAGGGATGTTATAGCATGTGCCATGGATGCAGAGGATGCGGTTGTCCAGGTGTTCTTTATAAGACAGGGCAAGCTTCTTGGAAGAGAACATTTTCATATGAAAGTGGCTGCGAATGACAGCAGAAGTGCTATATTATCGCAGTTTATGAAGCAGTATTATGGCGGAACACCTTATATTCCTAATGTGATTATGACACAGGAGGAGATAGAGGATGCGGATGTTATTGCAGAGTGGCTTGGAGATAGAAAGAAAAGAAAAGTGTCTATCATAACTCCTAAAAAGGGTGATAAAGAACGTATGGTAGAGCTGGCACATAAAAATGCGCTTATGGTGCTCACAAAGGATACAGAAAAGATTAAGCTTGAGGAGAAACGTACTACAGGTGCTATGAAGGAGATAGCTGACTGGCTTGGACTTCCTGTGTTAAAAAGGGCAGAGGCATATGATATATCGAATACAAGCGGTGTGGAATCGGTAGGTTCAATGGTTGTTTTCGAGGATGGAAGACCTAAGAAGAATGATTATCGTAAGTTTAAGATAAAGACAGTAAAAGGGCCGGATGATTATAAGAGCATGAGAGAAGTTCTTACAAGACGTTTCCAGAGAGGAATGAGAGAACGTGCCGGAGAAGAAGAGGCAAGAGGCTTTGCTGTGTATCCTGACCTTATTATGATGGATGGTGGACGTGGACAGGTCAATATAGCACTTGAAGTATTGTCGGAGCTTGATATCCACATACCTGTATGCGGCATGGTCAAGGATGATAATCATAATACAAGAGGTCTTTACTACAATAATATAGAGATACCGATAGACCGTCACAGCGAAGGCTTTAAGCTTATAACGCGTGTGCAGGATGAGGCGCACAGGTTTGCGATAGAGTATCACAGGTCGCTTAGAAGCAAGCTGCAGGTTAATTCAGTCCTTGATGATATTGAAGGAATCGGACCTGTTAGAAGAAAGGCACTTATGAAGCATTTTCTTGATATTGACAAGATAAGGTCAGCCAATGTAAGTGAACTTATGGAGGTTGATGGCATAACTGAAAATGTGGCGCAGAATATATATAAGTATTTCCATTAATTTTAAATTATCCAGATTAGATAAAATGTCATATATAAAACATTTTATTTAATCTGGATAATTGTTATTTTATGATATAAGTTTCAAAAATAGATTTCGCCATGCGCTGATATAAGAGCTGCTACATTGCTTTGCAATTCATACTTATATCATTTTATGGCGGGAAATGTCATTAATTAAGAACAATAAAATCTTTAAATATTATAACTACTGTGTTACACTAATAAATAACAGACAGAGATAATTGCATTTATTTAATAAATATTTTAATGTGCAGGATAGGAGTTGTGTATGAATGGTAAAGAAAGAGTTAATTTATCCAAAGTAATTGAGAAAATGAATCTTGTTAATCTTACACCAGATATAGATGTCAAGGGAATATGGATTCATGTACCTGAGTTTAACAGACCGGCACTTCAGCTTACAGGTTTCTATGACCAGTTTGATAATGATCGTATACAGATAATAGGCAATGTTGAGTATTCGTATCTTAAGAGCCTTTCAGAAACAGAGCGCTATGAGCGATATATGCAGCTTTTATCAAGCAACATACCATGTCTTATATTCTGTAGAAATCTCGAGCCGGAGGCAGAGATTATAGAGCTTGCAAAGAAGTATCAGATACCTATTCTTAAGTCAGAGGAGTCTACATCTTCATTTTCAGCGGAAGTAATAAGATGGCTTAAGGTACAGCTTGCACCTTGTATAGTTATCCACGGGGTACTTGTTGATGTATATGGTGAAGGTGTTCTTATAACAGGTGAGAGTGGTATCGGTAAAAGTGAAGCAGCACTTGAGCTTATAAAGAGAGGCCATCGTCTTGTAACAGATGATGCCGTTGAGATAAGAAAAGTAAGTAATGAAACTCTTGTCGGTTCAGCACCGGGAGTTACCAAGTATTTCATAGAGTTAAGAGGTATAGGAATTATCGATGTAAAGACACTTTTCGGTGTTGAAAGTGTTAAGGAAACTCAGGAGATTGATATGGTTATCAAGCTTGAGGACTGGAATAAGGACAAGGAATATGACAGATTAGGTCTTGAGGAGGAGTATACAGAGTACCTTGGCAATAAGGTCGTATGTCACTCACTTCCAATAAGACCGGGACGTAATCTTGCAGTCATCGTAGAGGCGGCAGCCGTAAACCACAGACAGAAGAAGATGGGTTATAATGCAGCCAAGGAATTATACAGAAGAGTTCAGGAAAACCTTATGAAAGGTGATGACGAGGAAGATTTATGAATAATAAAGGGGATGCAGACAATATGATTAAGAATAATGATAAAAGCATAGTGCTTGGTATAGATATAGGTGGAACAACCTGCAAATGTGGTGTGGTTACAACAGATGGTGAACTTCTTTATAAGGATGAAATCCCGACAAGAAAAGATGATGGTGGAAGTCTTATATTATCAGATATTAAGAACCACATACCGGATATGTTAAGTGCAGCAGGAATGAAAAGCGATGATGTAGCCGGTGTTGGAATAGGTGTTCCGGGAGCTGTTAAGGATGATGGAACAGTTAATAAATGTGTTAATCTTGGATGGGGTGTGTTCAATGTGGCACAGACATTTAATGAGATGACAGGATATAAGGTAAAGGCCGGCAATGATGCTAATATGGCGGCACTTGGTGAGTATTGGATGGGAAGTGCTAAAGAGTATTCAAGCAGTCTTTTTGTCACAATAGGAACAGGTGTAGGTGCAGGAGTTATAGTTGATGGAAAGCCACTGTGCGGATATAATGGTGCAGCCGCTGAATTAGGACATCTTCCAGTAGTTGAGGATGAGCAGGAGTACTGTAACTGTGGAAAGAAGGGCTGTCTTGAACAGGTTGCCTCTGCAACGGGTATAGTGCGCACAGCCACAAGGATGCTTAATGAGTCCGGGGAGCCATCATCATTAAGAGATATACCATACATATCAGCAAAGGTCGTTTTTGATGAGGCGAAGGCAGGAGATTTAATAGCACTTAATGTTGTTGATTATGTATGCCGTTATCTTGGAAAAGGAATTGCGTGTGCGGCAGGTATGGTAGACCCTGAAGTTATAAGTATCGGCGGAGGTGTATCGGCAGCGGGTGAATTTCTTTTAAGCAGGATAAGTAAGTATTATAAAGAATATGTTTTCCATGCATCAAGAAATACACAGATTATACAGGCAACTCTTGGCAATGATGCAGGAATGTATGGCGCAGCCAGACTTGTTATGAACGATTAAATAGTATTGGCGGATACAGACATATAGTAAAATAAGATATATAGACAGGGAGTATGATAATACATGGGTCAGAATGATTTGTTAAAAGGTCTTAGAGATATAACAGGTGAGTCACAGGTAAAGGTTGATGAGCCTATGAGTATTCATACTACATTCAGGATAGGAGGCACTGCGGATTATTTCGTAATGCCTTCTTCTATCTCTGAATTACAATCAGTATTACATTTATTGAAAAAATCGGACATAGAATATTATGTCATAGGAAATGGAAGCAATCTGCTTGTCGGAGATGGCGGCTTCAGGGGAGTTATCATACAGCTTTCAGATACATTTGACGATGTGGAATATATTGATGATGTGACTGTAAAGGTTATGTCAGGAATGAAGCTGTCAAGGCTTGGAAACCAGCTTGCAGACAAGGGACTTGCGGGCTTTGAGTTCGCGACAGGAATACCGGGAACTATAGGCGGTGCGGTAAGAATGAATGCCGGCGCATATGGTGGTGAGATAAAGGATATCATTGTAAGTGCCGATGTTCTTGACTTGGATGGTAATGTTAAAACACTGGATAAAGATGAGCTTGAACTTGGATACAGAACAAGCTGTATAATGAAAAATGGTTATATAGTATTAAGTGCCACACTTAAGTTACAAAAGGGTGACACTGCCACGATAAAGGAGAATATCAGGGAGCTTTCAGTTAAGAGAAGAACAAAGCAGCCACTTGAATATCCAAGCGCAGGAAGCACATTTAAAAGACCGGAAGGATACTTTGCGGCAAAGCTTATAGAAGATACAGGACTTAAGGGGCTGTCAGTGGGTGATGCGCAGGTATCAGAAAAACATGCAGGTTTCGTTGTCAATAAAGGAAGCGCAACAGCAAAGGACGTATGTGAGCTTACAGATAAGATAAAGGAAGAAGTAAAAGATAAGTTCGGCGTAGAGCTTGAACTTGAGGTCATAAAAATAGGAGAATTCTAAAGGGAATAATACTTAGAGGCAGCATATGAAGATAATTATAGTAACAGGAATGTCGGGAGCAGGAAAGTCAACAGCGTTAAATGTGTTAGAGGATGAGGGATATTATTGCGTGGATAATATGCCAATATCACTTATGCCCAAGTTTGCAGAACTTGCGGACGGACATAATCAGGACAAAGGATACAACAACATAGCACTTGGAATAGATATAAGAAGCGGACATTCACTTGCGGAGCTTGATTCAGTACTTGATTATATGAAGGAAAAGAAGTATGAATATACGATTGTGTTTCTTGAGTCCAGCGATGAAGTACTTATAAAAAGATACAAGGAAACAAGAAGAGCACATCCGCTTGCAAAGGATGGACGTGTTGATAAAGCGATAATGCTTGAAAGAGAGCAGCTTAAGTTCCTTAAACAAAGAGCAGATGTAATTATAGATACAAGCCAGCTTCTTACAAGAGAGTTCAAGGAGGAGCTTGAAAAGATAGTCCTAGGCAGAAAAGAATTCAATAATCTTATGGTTACAGTGTTATCATTTGGCTTTAAGTATGGAATACCTTCCGATGCAGACATTGTATTTGATGTAAGATTTCTGCCTAATCCATATTATGTTGAGGAGTTAAGACCGCTTACAGGTAACGATAAGAATATACAGGATTATGTTATGAAAGCGCCGGAGGCGGAAGAATTTCTTGAGCGTGTTGACGGACTGATACAGTTTCTTCTTCCTAACTATGTCAAGGAGGGAAAGTCAAGTCTTGTCATAGCGGTAGGCTGTACAGGCGGAAAGCACCGTTCAGTTACACTTGCCAATGCTATTGCAAAGAGGCTTTCAAAGACACCTTATGGCTGTAAGGTGGAACACAGGGACATAGAAAAGGATTCCAAGCGTAAGGGATAAGTATACATTTATATAGAAATGGAGATAATTAATGTCGTTTTCTTCAGATGTTAAGGAGGAGTTAAGTGCAAGGCTTGATTCGGCGAGGCACTGCCAGATAGCTGAATTCGCGGCACTTATGGGAATGTCAGGACGCATAAGGCGTTCCTCAGGCGGTGAGATGCAGGTGGAAATGCTTACCGAAAATGAAGTTGCAAGGTATAAGTTTATTGTTTTGTTAGAAACTATATTTGATATAGACTCATCGGATATATTATATATATCGGAGAGCAGCAGGGATACAAGCATAAGGATATGCGACCAGAAGCAGGTTGCAAAGATATTACAGACACTTAAGTGGACAGATGATACATTTGAACATATAGAGCCTGTATTTGTAGACCCGAGAATAGTGCAGAAGGACTGTTGTAAGAAGTCATTTATAAGAGGAGCATTCATAGCGGCAGGTTCGATAAGCGACCCGAATAAGTTCTATCACTATGAGATAGTGTGTGACTATGAGGAGGATGCAGAGTGTCTTAAGGATATGCTGTGTTTTTTTAATCTAGATGCCAAGATTACCCAGAGAAAGAACAGTTATATAGTATATATGAAGGAGGGCAGCAATATAACGGATGCCCTTAATCTTATGGGTGCTTACGTTTCGCAGATGGATTTGTATAATGTTATGATTTTGAAAGAAATGAGAAATGATGTGAACAGAAAGGTAAACTGTGAAACAGCTAATCTTAATAAGACAATATCAGCGGCAGTCAAGCAGACGAGAGATATAGAGTATATAAGGGATACCGTAGGACTTTCAAGCCTTAAGGAGGGGCTGTATCAGGTTGCAAAGATACGTCTTGAACATCAGGATATGAACCTTAAGGATATAGGCGAACTTCTTGACCCGCCGGTGGGTAAGTCGGGAGTTAATCACAGATTACGAAAGATAAGCGAGCTTGCTGACGAGATAAGAGTGTCAAGAGGAGATGCATAGGTAATAGGCTATGTTGTCGTGAGTGTATTGTAGATAAAGCGTAAATTATAATATATTAAAAATAAGTAAAAATTATTAATTTAGTGTAGCAGCCAGCAAGGGGTATTGACAACAAGCGTATAATAAAAGTTAGACAGGATATACGTTGTACAGAAAATGTATTGTATACAGAAAGAATGTAATGGAGGATAATGAGATGACAAAAGTAGATATTATTTCAGGATTCTTAGGAGCTGGTAAGACAACTCTTATAGCTAAGCTTTTAAAGGAAGCATTTCCGGGCGAGCAGGTAGTTCTTATAGAGAATGAGTTCGGCGAAATCGGTATAGATGGCGGATTTTTAAAGGAGTCAGGCGTTGAGATAAGAGAGATGAACTCAGGCTGTATATGCTGCTCTTTAGTTGGTGACTTTGGTACATCACTTAAAGAGGTAGTTGAGAAGTATCATCCAGACAGAATTATTATTGAGCCATCAGGTGTTGGCAAGCTTTCAGATGTAATCAAGGCTGTTAAGGACCTTCATATAGAAAATGAGATAAGATTAAACAGTGCATCTACAGTTGCGGATGCTTCAAAGGTTAAGGTATATATGAAGAACTTTGGTGAGTTCTTTAATAACCAGATTGAACATGCAGGAACTATTATACTCAGCAGAACACAGAATGTTTCAGAAGCTAAGTTAAAGACAGATATTGAACTTATCAGGTCACTTAACAAGGATGCACATATCATAACAACTCCTTGGGATGATATTAATGGTAAGCAGATTCTTGATGCTATGGAAAATGTTACTAATCTTGAGCTTGAAATGCTTGCAGAGGCAGCAGCAAAGGTAGCAGAGGAGCATGAACATGAACACCATCATCATCATGACCATGATGAAGAGTGCGGCTGTGGACACGACCACGAGCATGAGCACGAACATCACCATGACCATGATGAGGAGTGTGGCTGCGGACATGACCACGAGCACGAACATCATCACGACCATGATGAAGAATGTGGCTGTGGACACGACCACGAGCATGAGCACGAACATCACCACGACCATGATGGGGAATG
>FR886240.1 GCA_000436535.1 Eubacterium sp. CAG:252
TTCCTCTGAACTCCTTCTCTTCTGTAAGAGCTGTACCAGTCATACCTGCTTTCTTATCAAACTTGTTAAAGAAGTTCTGGAATGTAATAGTAGCCAAAGTCTTGCTTTCTCTTTTAACCTTTACATGTTCCTTAGCTTCTATAGCCTGATGAAGACCATCTGAATAACGGCGTCCCGGCATAATACGTCCTGTGAACTCATCTACAATAAGTACTTCATCATCCTTAATAACATAATCCTTGTCCCTGAACATAAGATAATGCGCCCTTAAAGCAAGAGTAACATTATGCTGTATTTCAAGGTTCTCTATATCAGCATAGTTATCAATGTGGAAGAACTGCTCAACCTTATGGATACCCTGTTCTGTAAGATTGACAACCTTATCCTTTTCATTAACTATAAAGTCGCCATCTTCTTCTATCTCTTCCTGCATCATAACCTGCATCTTTGTACGTTCACCATGGTAAGTACCCTTTACAAGCTGTCTTGCAAGTACATCACACAATTCATATAACTTAGTAGACTTACCACTCTGACCTGATATGATAAGAGGTGTTCTTGCCTCATCGATAAGTACTGAATCGACCTCATCGATGATACAGTAATGAAGGTCTCTTAAAACAAGCTGCTCCTTATATATAGCCATATTATCACGAAGATAATCGAAACCAAGCTCATTGTTTGTAACATATGTAATATCACAAGCATAAGCTGCTCTTCTCTCATCATCCTTCATATCGTGAAGAACTATACCTACTGAAAGACCTAAGAAGTTATGAATCTGTCCCATCCACTCAGCATCACGCTTTGCAAGATAATCATTGACAGTTACAACAAGTACTCCCTTTTCTTCAAGTGCATTAAGATAAGCTGGAAGTGTACATACAAGAGTCTTACCTTCACCTGTACGCATCTCTGCGATACGTCCCTGATGAAGAATAATACCACCGATAATCTGCACTCTGTAGTGTTCCATGCCAAGTACACGCTTACCTGCTTCCCTTACAGTAGCATATGCCTCTGGAAGTATATCATCAAGAGTTTCACCCTTTGCTAATCTTTCCTTGAATTCTTTAGTCTTAGCCTTAAGCTGCTCATCTGTAAGCTTACTATATTCTTCTCTATAGCTTTCTACCTTATCAGCAATCGGATTGATTCTTTTCAACTCGTGCTGACTGTGTGTTCCGAATATTTTCTGAACTAAACCCATCATATATCTCCTTAATTAACCAGCTATCCCTTATAAATAAGCTGAAATTATCTAAATTGTAACACTGTTTGTATATTTAGGCAAGCTACAGTTATAACGTCAATAGTTAAATTTTACTAAACAGACTTTTCCATATTCATTCTTGAGCGCTTCATTGTCTGCTTATTGCGGTACATATTGCTGTCCGCCCTTTTACTAAGCTCCTCCATAAGATAATAGTGGTCTCTCGTGCTTATCTCATAGCCTCTGGCGTAAGATATCTTGATATTATGCTTTACATTGTACTTCTCAACAACCTCCTCAAGCTTATCTAACACTTTATGTATTTCCACTGCATTGGTCTTTTCCATAATAACTGAAAATTCATCGCCACCCACACGGTATGCACTTATCCTGTCATTCTGCAAGCTGGCAAGCAGTGCTGAAAATGCTTCAATATACTTATCGCCCATCTCATGCCCCAAGTTACCATTGACTAACTTAAGATTATTGAGGTCAAACATAAGCACTCCTATAGAAAATGTATAATAGATTGATGTACTCCAACCAGCTGGATTTACTTTTTTATACCTATAACATCATAAATGTTATCAGCTTACAATTATTCTTTTAACGTATTCGCTTGCAAGTCCTATCCTCGTTTCTTTTACTGCAACCACAAAGTTACCTTCTATCTGTGATATAACGCTTATATCTGAACCAACAACAATACCCAAGTAAAAAAGTACAACAAAAAAGAACCGCTACTTTAACTTTTACATTAAAGCAGCAGCTCTTTTTAGGATGTAAACTATGTATTACAAACCTTCTTGGAAAGATTATTGTTATTAATCAAGTTCTGGTTCTATAAGTCCGTATGTATTACCTTTTCTCTTGTAAACTACATTAACTTCTTCTGTTTCTGAATTGAAGAATACATAGAAGTTATGTCCTAAAAGTTCCATCTGAACACATGCTTCTTCAGGATCCATAGGCTTAATGCCAAATCTCTTTGTTCTTATAATCTTAACATCATCATCAGGGTCATAGTCATTCTCTATGAATTCCTTGGCAAATGCTGCCTCATTCTGATGCTTATCAACTATCTTATTCTTATACTTCTTAAGCTGTCTTTCGATAACTTCTTCAACAAGGTCAATAGATACATACATATCGCTGCTGACCTGTTCGCTTCTGATAATATTACCCTTGACTGGGATTGTAACTTCTATCTTCTGTCTTTCCTTCTCGACACTTAATGTTACGTGAACTTCTGTCTCTGGAGCAAAGAATCTATCCAGCTTTCCTAACTTTTCCTCCACTGCTGATCTTAAACCTTCTGTTACATCAATATTTCTTCCTGTAATAATAAAACGCATGATGTCCAACTCCTTCTATCACTTTATTATCGTGTTGCCTACCGTTAAGGATTATATAAGGAATATAGCCAACTAAATGTGCCTCACGATTTTTGATAATGTTATTATACCACAATTTTACATTTAGACAAGTATGTTCACACAATTTACGTAATTTTTATAAAGTTATTTTACATTTCACGATGATCTCATTCTGTCAAGTAAGAATATACATTTTTTTAATATTTTTGGCATTTTCAGACATTTAAACAAAACATATATTCTGTTTCAGCTTATAAATCCACAGCGACTTTTATACATTTTCATTGTGGATAATGTGGATAACTTAGTGCATAACTCAAAATGCCGCCAGAATACGCATGTTTATATGTGGATAACTTCTTGATTATATGTCAATTACTGTCGGATAACTTTTGAAAGTTCCTGTATCCATTTTTATATTTGTTAATGATGCACAACAGGCGAAAAGTCAAGGTTGTTTTATGTATTTTTTTGATATATAATCTGGTCAAATGTTGATTTATGGCTTTATTATAAAAATATGCGTGACATCATACTGTTTATATGCTGTTAAGTTTGTGTCTATTCATATTTGATGCAAATCAGTTAAGAATAATTATGATGTATAATACATTTTGTTTATATTCATAATTGATATAAACCTGCTATATAAAAATGTATACAGAAATGAGGATTAATATGATTAATAATTACAATATAATAAATAATTCAGAGAATACTGATGATTGCAATGTAATGGATAATTCAGAGAATACTGATAATTGCGATGTAATAGATAATTCAGCCGATATTGATAATTGCGGTGTAATAAATAATTCAGTTAATGCTGATAATTGCAGTGTAATGGATAATACTACCATAATAATAACTGGGGCATCCCGTGGAATTGGCAGGGCTATTGCCATCGCCCTTGCTTCACCTTCCACTAATCTTGTAATAAGCTGCTCTAAAAGTGAGGCTGAATTGCAGGAAACTTACGATGCTGTTGTTAAAAAGGGCGCGCACTGTACAGCTTATGTCGGTGATATGGGGAATTATTCCAATGTTTTAGAAATGTTTGACCTGGCTCTAAGCCATTATGGAAAAACTGATATACTTATCAACAATGCCGGAATTGCATCAATAGGACTTTTTCAGGATATGACACCTGATATGTGGAATAATATAATGTCTGTTAATCTTAATTCCGTTTACAACTGCTGCCACTTTGCAGTTAATGATATGCTGCGCCGCCACAGCGGAAAGATAATCAACATATCTTCTGTGTGGGGACTGTACGGCGCAAGCTGTGAAGTTGCATATTCAGCTTCAAAGGGTGCTATCAACTCATTTACAAAGGCTCTTGCAAAGGAGCTTGCACCAAGCCACATACAGGTCAATGCCATCGCCTGTGGTGCCATTGACACGTCTATGAACGGACACTTAAGTAAAGAAGAACTAGATGAACTTGCCTGTGAAATTCCTGCCGGGACACTGGGAAAACCAGAAGGGGTTGCAAGACTTGTCAAGCTGATGCTTGAGTCTGATGACTACCTCACAGGACAAGTTATACAATATGATGGTGGATGGATATAAAATAAAGGTATGTATAAAACAATATAACTTTGTTTTATACATACCTTTATTTTATCATAGCTTTAGTTTTATATGCGGCATGCTCCAAACACGCCATCAAACTCGTTGAAATAAGTTTCTTCCAGCTTCTTTAAAAATACTGATGCGTATTTATCACGATATGAAAGTGATACATAAAGATTACCGACTGCCGAATCAATTATCTGTATTTTTATAAGCAGATTGTTATCCGCCTTCCAGGCTCCTGAAGCAACGCATCTGAAATTGTATACAGGAAATACTGATTCTATATTGTATCCAAAGCCGAATTTTATGCTGTGCTTTCCTGTATTGTTAGTATATGTAAGTATGCCATATCTGCTATCTTCATCAACAATCTCAACGCATATATCCTTCATATTACATTTGTTATCATCACATCTATATGTAATACCATTTATTATATTCTCATATGATGATGTAATGTCTGTAGAAAGCGCAAAAAGCTTCCTGCTTTCAAGATATTCCACGTACTGTTTCTTATCCTCCTGTGTTTCAGGCTGGACTGTTGTGCTATCGTCAAGCTTGTTATATATTTCTTCCCAGAATGCATCATATATACACTGTACACCACCCTGGCGTCCCTGTGTATCTGCTGTTGTCACCATATATATATCTTTATCCGGCACATATAACGCAAGCTGGCCTGCCATTCCGTAAAGGGCATAACCACCATTTCTTGTCATCCATATCTTATATCCATATCCCTGCATTTCCTCAATAGTGCCACTCTTGCCATATGGATCACTCTGCTTTGTATGTGCTTTTCTGATATAATCTGCTGGTATAAGCTGCTTTCCGTTCCATGCACCATCCTTTGATATAAGATATATTACTTTAAGCATATCTGATGGACGTGCACATAAACCAGAACCCCCCATAGGTACTCCATATGGATCATCTATTATAAATGCCTCCTTTGAAAATCCAATCTCATCAAGGAAGCTTTTTCTTAGATACTCTAACAGATTCATTCCTGAAAGCCTTTCTATAAGTGCTCCAAGAACATGTGTAGATGATGTATCATATGAAAACTGTGTACCCGGTGCATGAACTGGTTTTGTTGTAAAGAATGAACCAACCCAGTCAGTCACTCCCTCACCTTTATATGTTGTCTTGTCATGACACGTGCGCATAGTAAGCATATCTCTTATGGTAAGCATACTTGTATATTCATATGCCCCTTCTTTTGGAAGCTTGTCCTTAAAGTAATCAACTATATGGTCATCTAAGGATAATTTTCCCTCTCCATACAGCTTTCCTATGCCAAGTGATACAAGTGTCTTTGTCATAGAGAACATACGATGCAAAGTATCTTTTTCATATGGTGCATAATAAGTTTCCATACATATCTTGTCACCTCTCATGATTGTAAGACTATGCATAGGTATATCCTGATTCTCCAGACGTTTTGCAAAGTTCATAAGATTGTGATAGTCTATGTTACATTCCGATGGTGCCACGTGCTTAAAAAAATCGCTCATAATTACTCTCCTATCCTGTCATAATATGATACCAGGGTCAAAAGGTCTAAACCCACATGAGCTTGCTCATAGGTGGGTGAATGACCTTGTGACCCGCCCCAATATGAGCATAAAAGTGGGATGATAATCCCACGATATGCGAATATTGGGTAGGATTGTGGAAGTGCGTAGCACGGAACAATCCGTAGGTATCAAAGTCGGGGGCTTTTGGCTCCGACATCATAATATAATATTTACTATATCCTTTATACTACAGCTTCAATACGAAAGTATCTACTTAAAATTATATTCAATAATAATTTTATTACATATTTTTCACACTGCTTTTTCTGTGGTTACGACATTTTACCAATTACATCTAATATATATTCTACCCTGTTTATGTAGCTGTGCTTCTTACTTACAAGTTCATGTCCTTTAGCAGCAATCTGCCTTCGTTTATCTTCGTGTAAAAGATAATACTCGGCTTTTTTACAGCAGTCATACATATCCTCATAATACACAATACTTTCTTCATTTTTAAAATAATCTGTAAGTTCTATCTGATAATTAGTAAGAAGAAAACCTCCTGCACCAAGTATATCCCACACACGCAGTGGTATGCCAGTACGGATATTTCTTATCGTCATATTAAGGTTAATGGATGAATTATTAAACACCTTGGGCATATCATCCATGTAGTCAACCGTCCCTTTAAAATCCACGTTTATAAGTGAGGCATCCTGCTCATCTGTATATAGGGCAACTTTGTTTTTCTTTGCCAGAAGATTAAGCGTTTTTACACGTTCTATATTGGCAAGCTTAAATCCAAGAAATGTAGACTCAAAAACCAGCCTTATATCAGAAAACGCCCTCTTATCCTGCCTGAAATCCACAAACTCTGATAACTGCTTTAATATATCCACTGTCAACAGCTCATCAATTATATTATCTCCGTATATATTAAGCTGTGCAAGCATAGCTGCATCAAAATATCCCCTTAAATATGGAGGAAGCTTATCTTTTATATCATCATATGAATTCTTATGATACATACTACCTACAAACGATATATCAGCACTGAATCTGTCTTTTTCTTCCCTGGTCTGGCTGTTAAGCTGGCTGCTGAGCCTGTCTGTATTCACAGCCAGCGGAAGATAGTATATATTCTTAACTCCCAGCTGCTTTAATTCATAATAAAAAAACTTATCAAATATAAATATATTGTTGCAGCTGTTAAATACAGACTGATGATAAAGTGATATAAGCGGACTATCCACTGTCCATGCCACATATTTTCTTCCTGTCTGTTCACATATATCAGAAACATGAGGAAAGTAATTAAGTGAAAATATCACATCATATTCCCTGAACACATCCGCAAGCAGTACATAATCATGTTCCTTTATGCCTGTTATGCTGTCACTTGACAGCGGCTTTTCTTCATACATATCTACTGAATGTCCAAAATATTCAAAAGCTGACTTAACATCTGCCTGATTAAACACCTTCCACTTGTATATAAGAATATTCATAATAATTCCCAGTTCCTTAACCAATAAATAATATGAAGTCAAAGATGAATTTGAATTTAATCAAACAACTTTCCCTACTCTCTTGTTGCAGCTTCAAGTACCTCAAAATAATTCTCAAATGTTTTTGCACAACACTCGTAATCATCTATTATGATGCCATCCACCTTAAGTCCAATAAGTGCAAATGCCATAGCCATTCTATGATCTGAATATGTCTTAACTACACCAGGCTTTACCTTTCCTGGTAAAATCTCGATTCTGTCCCTGCCCTTTTTGATATCTATGCAAAGACTGTTAAGCTCATTAGCAACAGCCTCGATTCTGTCAGATTCCTGATATCTGATATGTTCGATATTTCTTATGATAGTCGGAGTCTTTGCAAATGGTGCAATAGCTGCCAGTGTCATGGTCTGATCAGAAAAATCGTTCATATCAACATCCACGCCATCATATTCACCTTCTGCTGGTCCCGTAACACTTATACCTTCACGCTCTTCTGTAACTGTACAGCCAAGCTGCTTTAATACATCAAGAAACTTCATATCTCCCTGCATAGATGTTCTTCTTACATTCTTTACAAGGCAATATCCACCTGTAAGAGCCGCTGCTGCATAAAAATAACATGCTGCTGATACATCCGGTTCTATCTGATATGTTCCTGCAACATAACTGTCATCTGCAGGTATCACATATTCAGCACCTTCATGGTCTACCTCACAACCGAACTGCTTCATCATATTGGAAGTTATTCTTATATATGAACCATCTGTCTTTTTACTTGTTATATTAATCTTTAAGCCACTTTCAAGCATAGGTGCTGTCATCATAAGTGCACTTAAGAACTGTGTACTTTCACTTATGTCTATAGACACCTCTGACTTAGGCTTTCTGCCACCATAAGCTGCTCCTGTAACCCTTACTGGAAGATGTCCGTTTTTTTCAATAAATTCAAAGCTTGCTCCCATATCAGTAAGTGCTTCAAACAATGGAAGCATAGGTCTTTTCTTCATCTGCTCTGATGCATCTATTGTGTACTTTCCATCTGATAATCCAAGCATAGCAGTAAGAAATCTTGCTGCAGTTCCGGCACTTCCTACATTGATAGTACCCTCCTTCTTAGGAAGATTACCACCATGACCCTCAATAATTACATACTTTTCAACTTCATTCACCTGTATTATGTATCCAAGTGATATAAGACTTGTAAGAAAATGTCTTGAATCATCACTGAACAACACTCCATTAAGTCTGCACTCTCCATCAGATAATGCTGCCATAAGAAGAGCTCTGTTAGTGATACTTTTAGACCCTGGCACCTCTACAACGCAGTTGATTGGCTTGTTTAACTTTCTTACCTTATACTGTGACATTTTGATTATTACCTCTGTTATTATCTTATTAGCAGCTTTATAAACGTTGCAATATATGTAATGATTCATACCTACAAGTATTGTACAAAGCAACTCTTATACTGGCTGCTGCTTCTTTCTGCTATAGTATAACACCACTACTGTACAGCTTAACAATAAATATTGCTGTCATATAATTTTCTTATGTTGTAAATATCGATTCAATTATACTTAATATTTTTAAGTGTAATTAAATATCTGCTTATTATTATTAATATGGCAAAAATTGTACCACACTGAATATTTCCCTGATACAGCCCTGTTTTACTTTCTTTCTTCCATCTTAGGATAATCTCTATGCCATCCAACATATTTATAAGCTGGACGTATAATCTTACCGGCATTGACAAGCTCTTCAAGACGGTGTGCGCACCAGCCTGATATACGTGAGGTTGCAAACATAGGTGTAAACATTTCTTCTGGTATTCCAAGCATAGAATATACGAAACCACTGTAGAAATCGACATTGGCACATACTGGCTTAAACATTTTTCTCTTCTGCATAATAAGCTGTCCTGCCTCTTTTTCTACTGTTTCATAAAGTGCATATTCATTCTGCATACCCTTCTCGTCTGAAAGCTTCTTTGCAAATCCCTTAAGTATAACCTCTCTTGGGTCAGAATTAGTGTATACAGCATGTCCCATACCATATATAAGGCCTGCATGGTCAAATGCTTCCTTATCAAGAATTTTGTTAAGATAACCGCATATTTCTTCCTTATTATCCCAGTCACTGCAGTGTTCCTTGATATCTGCAAACATTTCCTGAACCTTTAAGTTAGCACCACCATGCTTAGGTCCTTTAAGTGATGCGATAGAAGCTGCCATAGCTGAGTATGTATCTGTACCTGATGATGTTACAACGTGGTTTGTAAATGTTGAGTTATTACCACCACCGTGCTCTGCGTGAAGCACAAGACAGATATCAAGTACTTTTGCCTCAAGCTCTGTAAACTGTCCGTCATCACGTAACATATAAAGAATATTTTCTGCTGTTGAATATCCCTTCTTTGGATTTTTTATCATAAGAGTTCCATCAAGCTTAAAATGTCTGTATGACTGATATGCGTACACTGTAAGAAGTGGCATCTTTGCAATAAGCTGAAGTGACTGTCTTAACACATTTGGAATAGATATATCATCTGGATTTTCATCATATGAATAAAGGCTTAATATACTCTTCATAAGTGAATTCATAAGATTAGTACTTGTTGCCTTCATAATAACATCACGGATAAATGCGCCTGAAAGCTCCTGAAGGTCTGTAAGTATGCGCAGGAAACTGTCCAACTGCTCCTGTGTTGGAAGATTACCAAATAAAAGAAGATATGTTGTTTCTTCAAATCTAAATCTGTCTCTTGTACAGCCCTTTATTATATCCTCTACATTATAACCCTGAAAATACAACTGACCATCGACAGGAATTTTTCTACCATTGACATTTTCATTACCACAGACATCTGATATTTCTGTAAGACCTGTAAGTACACCATTACCGTTACTATCTCTTAAGCCTCTCTTAACATCGTAGTCTATGTATAAATTCTGGTCAATAGAGCCTGACCTTCTACATTCTTTAACAAGCTGTTCAAATTCGCTCTTATCAACTGTTGTCAGTTCCATCATTTCCTGATTATTCATTGTAATCCTCCGTTCCTGTATCTGTGTGTAAATGTTTTATCATAATGTTGTGTGCATAAATTCTGCAATTCTTTGGCAGACAGCTTGTTTCTGCCTGTTTATATTACAAAGTTGTAATTACAACTTGTATATATAATATCTGCCAATTATTAGTACTTGCACTATCACAATTCTGCACGTCATTTCTATATTGCAGAATTATTGTTATCTATACCCGGTAAACATATATACAGATACAACATGTATTATTTTATATTGGATATGCGATGTCTTTGTATATTTATGCATGCGCATATTAGCTATTATGCACTTTATTACTATATCTTGTCAATTCATACTTAATTACTATTATGACAGCCCAAGTATACTCATCCCTTAAATTCTGTTGATTTTTCTCTAACAGGCTGTACCTTATACACTTTTTTTATTGACATTATACAAGCGGACAAATTAATCTCAATGAAACACCACATTTGCATCAACAAACGTATCTCCAAAGAAATCACGGTATACCGTATCCGTTATATTATCAAGCTCTGACTTGTCCTCTATGATATCACCTGCATAAAATATTCTGTATTCATTCTCAAGGAAGTAACAGCTTGTATCGCTTAAGTTCATCCCGTTTTTCTTATAGAAGCCTATTCTTTTTAACATATAATCCTTAGCTGCTCCCTCATCTGCATAATCGGGATTTTCGACTTCAAGCATAAGAAGCTTTCCATCATCCTTTGCAAGCTGCTTTAACTGTCCTAAGAAATGTGTACCAAGGTGCTTTGAACGCTTGTCCTTAACAATAGCAAGATAATCAAGCAGATACACATCCATATTTCTGCACTTTATAAAGTATGCATAACCCGAAAGCTCCTCCTGAGGTGCTCCATCATCATCTGTATTGCTCTCAAACAAGCCATAGACAAAATATTGCCCATTCTCTCTTTTTTCCAGCATCTGCTTTAAAGGCTTGACCTCAGATGCCGGAAAGTCAGTAACTATATGTTCATTGTATATGCTTTTAATCTCCTCTGTGTCCAGAAGTCTTATATTATATTCATCATTCATATATAAAGTATACCTTTCAGTCTTCATTTTTATCTTCATGCTCTGCATCCGCATCATCCCTAAGTGCCATAACCGCTGTCGCAAGCTCTTTTAAGTCTTTCTGCGTTCCTTCTGTGAAGCTGTCCTTATTGATGACAAGGCAGTTATGTGCTGCCACGAAAAGATATATATTGTCCTTGTCCTCATTCCACTTAATCACATCATCCCATCTGAAGCTGTCGCTGTCGTCCTCTTCATCTGTAACAATAATTCCGTCTGCATCAATTTCATATGTAAATGTTATTCCGACCATTCTTGAATATGTATTGTAGTATCTGCGCTTGTTGCTTCTGTCCATTCCAACCATACCTATATATAAAAATATGGCAGCAGCACAGCCGTAAAATACCACCATAAACCAGTCAGCCTCGTCACTTCCAATAGCCTGAAACACAAGGTATCTCACCAGACCCATACCAAATAATAAGCCAAACATATTGTATACAATCTTAAAAAACTTATACTTATTATCATCAAAGTTACCTGCACGCATAGCTGCCTCAACATACTCCTTCTGGAATAACGTCTTATTTTTAATTACCATATATCCTGACCATACCTTTCCAATCTTGCTTTGACCACCGTCTGCGTATATGCTATCATTATACTATAAATCTTTAACATTGTAATGCACAAAATAACGAAATATATAAGACTTAATATAAGGAGGTTTCCTATGAAAAAACGTACCGCTTGTATAACAGGAGCAAGCTCTGGCATAGGTCGTGAAATGGCTAAAAAGCTGAGTGCTCTTGGTTATAATCTTATTCTTGTATCAAGAAATACTAAGGCTTTAAAGGAGCTTGCACAGACACTTGATACTGACTGTGAAATATACGCCTGCGACTTATCGGACGGCAAGAGCTGCATAAAGCTTGGAAGAAAGCTGTCGAAAAGAAATGATATATTTGTATTTATAAATAATGCAGGTTTTGGCGATATCGGTGACTTTGAGAGAACAAGTCTTTCAAAGGATATATCTATGCTCAATGTAAATGTGCGCGCTACCCATATTCTCACCAAATATATGCTCCGCTCATTTAAGAAAATGAACCGCGGATATATTATGAATGTAGCTTCAAGCGCCGGACTTCTCCCGGGTGGTCCATATATGGCAACCTACTATGCTACTAAAAGCTACGTTACAAGCCTGACAACATCTATCAACGGAGAACTCAAGGCAGCACACAGCAATGTACACATATGTATGCTCTGCCCCGGCCCTGTTGATACCAACTTTAACAATACGGCTGGCGTAACATTTGCACTTCCGGGAATATCTGCCGAATACTGCGCTTCATACGCACTGCTTCAGATGTTTAAGGGAAAAGTAACTATTGTACCTACATTTACAATGAAAGCTGCTGTAATAGCCTCAAAGCTTGCACCACGCGAGCTTGCCGCCGCTATCACCGCAAAGCAGCAGATGAAAAAAAGAAAGGATAACAAGCACTGATGAAAGTATATATGGCACCTATGGAGGGATTGACTGATTATATGTTCCGCAACGCATATGATGAGTTTTTTGGCAGAGGAAAGATTGATAAGTACTTTATGCCATTTATATCGCCTAACCAGACCGAGAAGTTTCTTGCCAAAGAAATGAGGGACATTTCCCGCGATAATAACCATATCAATTCTATCCCACAGGTTATGACGAATAATTCCTCTGATTTTATATGGACTGCACGTATGCTTTATGACCAGTTCGGCTACGATGAGATTAACTTAAATGCCGGATGCCCTTCCGGAACTGTTGTTTCCAAGGACAAGGGCTCTGGTATGCTTAAAAATCCTGACACCCTTGAACGCATATTGTATGAGATATTATCCGATAATTATATAATTGATAATCATATCAAAGTATCAGTTAAGACAAGAATTGGTGTTGAAACACCAGACGAATGGGAGAGAATTCTTGCAGTATATAATAAGTTTACGCTTGAAGAGCTTATTATTCATCCAAGAGTAAGAACCGATTATTACATAGGTGATATTAACAAGGAGGCTTTTGCACTGGCACTTAAGGAAAGCCATAATCCAGTATGCTACAATGGCGATATATTTACACGCCGCGACTTCCTTAATGTCATAGACGACTTTAATCCGGATTGTATTATGGCTGGAAGAGGTCTTGTAGCTGACCCCGGTCTTATAAATGTGCTTGTAAGCGATAATCCTGCGGATTATGTGAGAAATCTTGACGAGGACAGAAGGAATATGAAGCTGCTTCATAACAGAGTGTATGAAGAAAGGCTTAAGATAATGTCGGGCGATAAGCACGCCATCCACCGTATGAAAGAAATGTGGTGCTATATGGAATATGCATTTGCCGACTGCAGGAAAGAAGTGAAGGCAATCAAAAAAGCCCAGAATATGAACGCTTATAAAGATGCTGTAAATGTGTTCTTCACAAACTGTAAGCTTGAAGAAAAACCTTACATAACATTTTCTAAGAAGTTCTAATTCTGAGCCTGTATATTATCTTTTATAGAATTCACTCAATGCCGCTATCATATAACCTGTATCCTTTACACCTGCTGTTTCGTATGCAGAATGCATAGCAAGCTGCGCAAGTCCTATGTCTACTGTATTAATGGATATATGCGAATTTGATATATTGCCAAGCGTTGAACCGCCTGCTATATCTGAGCGGTTCGCATATGTCTGGTATGGCACGCCCGCCTTTCTGCATATATTTTTAAATACTGCGTAGGAAACAGCATCTGTAGTATACTTCTGGTTTCCGTTGAACTTAATAACTATTCCGCCATTCATATATGGCTTATTGGTAGGGTCTGCCTTCTCCTGATGATTAGGATGTACTGCGTGTGCATTGTCAGCAGATATCATAAATGATGATGACAGTGACATAAGATATGCCTCCCTGTCCATACCAGAAGCTATACTTATTCTCTCAAGCACGTCTGACAGAAATGTAGAGTCCGCGCCCTGTCTTGTTGTACTTCCCACTTCCTCATTGTTAAATATGCAGCATACATTTACATATGGAGTACACTGATTATTACCTGCTCTTACAAATGCTTCGACAGACGAGTAGGCACACTGTATATCATCAAGCCTTGGTGCTGATATGAATTCATCATTATATCCCCAGATAGTACCTCTCTCCCTGTTGTAAAGAAAAAGCTCTGTTGTAACATCCGCACCATTATCTATATTGGCAGACTGTGTACCTGATACCGCACTAATCCGGCTTCTTATATAATCATCAAATTTATCTTTAGCATTTTCATCACCAAATACCGGAATCATATCCTTTTGCGCATTAAATGTGTTGCCATCGTTTATATTTCTGTTCATATGTATGGCAAGATTAGGTATTACAACGAGGTCTTTATCAGCATTGACAAGATACTCCTTAACGCCCTCATCATCTGCCACAACAGCCCTTCCTGCCACGGAAAGCGGACGGTCAAGCCATGTCGACATAATCATTCCGCCATACTTTTCAACATTCAGGCTTACATAGTGGCTATCACCCGGCATCTGTGGGTTTTCCTTTATCTTAAAGGATGGCGAATCACTATGACTTGCCACAATATTATAGCCCTTATATTCTGATGTCTGTGGCATCGTAAATGCTATTATTGACGACATTCCACGAACCACATAATAGCTGTGGCCTGCCTCAAGCTTCCACCTTCCGCCCTCACTTAACTCTGTCATATTATTATATGAAAGCAGTAACCTCACATTATCTATGACGTGATATGGACTTGGGCTTTTGGCTATAAAGTCTATAAGCGCTTCTGACTCTTTGCGAAAATCTAAATCTTTATTACTTCTTTTATTTTCTTCTATAATATGCGTGGTTTCTTTTTCTATATTGCTCATCCTATATCCTCAATTCTGCACATTTTGGTGACATTTATAATCTATTTTCTACTTATCTGATCTGCGTCTTATATGCCTTGTTATAAAGTAATATAATCCGACTGCCACTATTATGACTACTACTATAATAATAACTCTTGCAGTGTCGCTCAGACCTGCAAAAAAAACTCTGTTTTTTAAGCCTGAACTTTCATCCATTCTTATATTATCATTAACACCTTCTATAAGCTCACCTGACTCTGTATCACTGCTGCGAGTACCCGCAGAAATGCTGCTCTCAGTGCTCTCATATGGATTGTCTACAGTATAAGTATTTCTTACGTAATTTTCCGGCTTAAGTGTCTGTGTGTAATCAAAAACTTCATTTCGCATGAAATTATCTGTGTTATCTCTTGAGGTTGTATACAGGTTCATACGCTCACCTGCGAGTGCCTTGCAGTAAGCCCTTCTGTCCTCATTATCCTCATAAAATGTTATCTTTCCATTTATTGTATTGCCTGCTATATCGGCAACGTAACTTCCTGATACAGGATAAAGTATATAAAGACCTGCTATTCCACCAGAATGTACATATCCTCTTTCTGATATGTAGCCATCTATCGTTACCTCGCAGTCCTTTACATCAATATATCCGTCTGCATAGATACCACCCATAAACTGCTCATCTTTATCGGCATCGTCCGGGTCTGCATCTGTACATACAAGCGTTACATCCGATACCGTGTTTTCTATAAGACCGTTTCCAAAGCCTGCAACTCCGGCTGTTCCCCACATTTTAGAAGTGGAGGTAAGACTTACATAGCCTTCTACACTGCACCCTGTTATCGTTGTGTTATTCATATAACCTGCAAGAATAGCTGCAAATATGCTTTTAGATGACATATCTGCCTGCTGCCCTAACTCAATATACGCACCTGCAATATTAAGATTACTTATAACCGCACCATCTGTTATGCCAAAGAACCCTGCAAAATATGTGTCATATTCCTTAAGGTTTCCGTCATAAGTCTTTGCAGTTATATCTGTTGTAGTCTTTATATCCATATTGTATAAAGTGTGTCCATTACCATCAAATGTACCATTGAAGTTCCATGGCTTCCAGCCCTCTTCGCCTGCCTTAGACATATCTATATCTGCCATAAGAATATAGCTTCCATCTACATTTGCTGCTGCCGCTGCCAAGTCACTGTACGTCTTTATCTCAACCTTTTCACTGCTGTTATCAGGTGAAGCTGGCTCCTGTGCCGCATACACTTCTCTGGCTGGCAATACTGACAGCAATATGCCACTGCTTAACACACCTGCACATACAAGCACAACTGCCACAAAAGCTGCCATTACACTTATTACTTTGTTGACTGACCTTGATATCATATTTTTATTTTCCTTTCCTGCTTTATACACAAAAGAAGTGCTTTGCACATGCTCCGCACTTCTTTGCACTCTTATCTGATATTGTTACGGGGCATCCCCGCCCGTAATGCCTGTTGACTGCTTAACTCTCCAAGGCTTAACCAATATTGTACTTCTTCTCAAACTCATCTACCGGTATAGGCTTAGAGAAGTAATATCCCTGAAACATCTTACAGCCCATATCATAAAGCATATCAACCTGTGTTTTCTTCTCAACACCTTCTGTGATTACCCTCATACCAAGCTTATTGGCAAGACCTATGATACTTTCAAGGATGTCCTGTCCTTTGACCTCATTTTCAGAAGCACGAAGAAAGCCCATATCAATCTTAAGAACATCTGCACTTATATCCTTTAACATATTGAGTGATGAGTAGCCACTTCCAAAGTCATCTATCTCTATGTCAAAACCATACTTCTGTAATCTTTTTATAATAACCATATTCTTGTTAAAGTCTGACATAAGTGCTGTTTCTGTAATCTCAAGCTTTAAAAGCTTAGGGTCAATATCATACTTTTCAACAAGTCCGACAAATGTTTCATACACATCAATAAGATAGAAGTCCTTAGTTGATATATTGACTGATATATGATAGTCATTAATTCCTCGTTTCTTCCACTCAGCAAGCTGCTTTACCGCTTTATCCCACATATATCTGTCAAGCCTGTATACAAAACCTGTCTTTTCAAGCACATCTATAAATACCCCGGGTGCTAACAGTCCCTTATCAGGATGCTGCCATCTTACAAGCGCTTCTGAACCGAAAGGCTTTCCTGACACATCAACCTGTGGCTGTAAGAACATAACAAATTCTTCATTATCCAGCGCCCTGTCGAACTCGCCTATTATCTTTCTTTCCTCAATAGACTTCTCAAGAAGATGCTCTGTATAGTAAGCAACACTGCTCTTATACTCATTCTTGATAGTTTCACTGGCAAGATTCGCCTTATCGCACATAATGCTTACACGTTCTTCAACATCATGTATATCATAAACACCTACAAATATGTGCATATGGAAAGAACTGTTCTTAAATGCCTCCTGTATTCCAGTTATGGCTTCATTAATAAGATCCTCATCAAACCTTATCCTTGGCATACACATAGCGAAACGATCTGCGTGAAGTCTTGCCGCAAGTGAGTCTTCTCCTATAAAGTTCTTCATATATTCTGCCTGCTTCTTTAGTATCTCATTGCCTTTTTCAATACCAAACAGCTCATTGACAAACTTAAAGTCCTTTATGTTACTGCACACAAGACAATACTTTACATCCCTGTTTTCCTTAATAAGTTTCGCTGTTTCTATGTAAAACTGTTCCTTATTAAGAAGTCCTGTAAGTATATCGTGCGATGCCCTGTACTTCTCATGCTCAAGTGACACGACATCCTCTGTCCTGTCGTTGAATATAAAATAGTCGCACACCTGATTTTGTTTATCATCGTAAGTACGTTTATACACAATCTCGTAATACTTCTTTTTGCCATTCTGATATATAGAAGTCTCCATCTTCATACTGTCTTTTCTGTTCTCTTCTATAGACTGTATCCACTTCCTATATTCCTTTTCCATCTCTTCATAGTCATGACCGATACCATAAAGTTCCCTTAAAATGTCGTTGCAGTATATACATCTGCCATGAATATCAAAGCATACGATACCACTGTTCATATCCTTTATGATAAGAGATAACGTATTCTCTATAAGCTCATTAGGTACATAACTTAATGTAAGATAATATATAATCATAGACATAAATCCATATATCGGTGTCGACAGGTCATATATCGACTGCGAGCTTACAGTTGCAAGGTCAAGCACAAATCCCGAAAACAGTGCAATAAATATAACTTGATACCTGAAGCTGTAAAATCTTGATGACTTTGCAATCATAAATATAAACGAAATAAGTATAACTATAATAACAACGTAGTTATATATAAAATGCGCCTGATAGAAAAAGCTTGTCTTTACATAATCTACTACTATCTCACCCTTAGTTATCTCTGATATAGTAAAAACATTATGTGTCCATGTATTCGCTATCATAACAAATGAATCTATTGCAGAATACAGCATCATAGTTATCTTTACAGCCCAGACACCTTTAAAAAGTCCTGTATAATACTGGGTATAGTACATAAGCAGTATAACAAGCCAGTCATAACATGCAAATGTAACACCTTTACAGAAGGTTGTTATATTAATACCCGGAACATACGTATATATCCAGAAAAATACTCCGGCGATAAATGCAACTGCCTCATAATATAATACAATCTTTGCAAGCTTTCCCTTTTTATTAATCGACTTAACCGCACAAATTCCCAAAAGTACAATTTCTATTATAATCAAAAGACTATACATCAATCTCATACTGTCCTCTCCCCTATGTAAAAATATTAAGTCCGTATCTATTGGTATAATTATACATAGGTATAGGATGTTTTGCAAACCTTAATTTCCATAAAGCACTAAATTTTACAGTTATTTTGCGGTTAACTTAACAATAGTTATCTACTGAACGCTCCCAGTTGCTTTTGGCTATATCTCCGGCTTTTTTTGCATCCTTATTCTTTATTGCCTCTATTATCTGCTTATGTTCAAGCACCGACTCTTCCGACAATATAATCTCGTTTTTAAAGAATAATCTCCTGACGTGAGCCTGAAGCACATTGATAGATGACTCAAGATATGCATTATCACATATCTTCACTATTTTTCCGTGAAAATGTTCATCCTGCTTTAACGCTGCAAAGTAATCCTTGTTCTTTATTGCCTTTTCAAATACTTTATTATAGGACTGTAATTCTTTTATGTCATTTTCATCTGCCATATCAGCCGCTGTCTGTGCGGCAAGTGCCTGTAACACACTAAGCGGTGGCAGTATCTTTCCCATGGCACCATCTTCAAGCTCTGTAACATATGTAGACACTCCTGGTTTCATAGCCACAAGCCCCTGTAATGCAAGAAGCTGTAATGCCTCTCTTACTGGAGTTCTGCTTATTCCAAGTGCATTTGCAAGCTGTGCATCATTTATCTTTTCATTGGGAACAAGTGTCCCATCAACTATCCATTCCTGTATCTGATTATAAGCCCTGTCCTTAGCCGACAGCTTGACAGGCGCTGAGTAATTCTGTGGTATTGGCATAATCATCCTCTCTTTCTTCAATCTAATGTGTTATAGGATTACGTGAATTGCTAAGCAATAGAGTAATCCGTAGGCATCAGTTAGGGGCAAAATACTTTTTGACCATAACATCATAATATAATCATATTTATTTTTCAATATGCAGTATATTGCATTTCTCTATATAATGTGCCATCATCCCATATATGCAATATATTGCATACACTTGTAATTATTCTACGATACATATAAAGGAGTTTTAAAGTTATGGAAATTAATAATATAAAGTGCGTTATGATATTTGATGAATCTCTCCCTGTAGGTGTTATAGCCAACACTGCCGCTATTATTGGAGCTTCTCTTGGAAAAGCTGACCCTGATGTTGTCGGCATAACTCCTGTGGATATGGATGGAAACGAACATTCAGGTCTTATCCAGTTCCCTGTTCCTATATTAAAGTCTGACTCCGACACTATCCAGGATATCAGAAAGAAGGCTCTTAACAAGCTGACTGGTAATCTTTCTTTGCTTAGATAAAGGTATATTTTTAAATATCATATGGGTCATAAGTTCAATTTCCTTATTACTGTACAGTCATAAACGGCATTTTTGACCTTTTGACCCTGACATTTTTATAATGTGTTATTTCTGCATATTAAATAAATTGGTTACCGCACAAAAGCAGAACTCAAATATCAATACCTTATCAGCTCATTAAATATTTCTATCGCATATCTGTCTGTCATTCCGGATATGTAATCTATAATTGCCTGCGCATATATTTTCTTTGTTTCAAGCAGCCCGTATATTTTCCTGTTCTTATATTTTTCAGTAAGCTCATTTGCAAGTTCTTCCTTTGATGCCACATCACTTAAGGCATATGGATAAAGGCTCAGATATACATCCGCATATATATCAGAAGGAGTTTCTGAATATATGAGCAGATGCTTTACAAAGTTGCTTATAAGATTAGGATATGTCTTTTTTCTTGCCATAAGATTATATATCGTGTTTAAGCCATCTTTCTCATCATATGACTCCATGAGTGTATCGTATATGCTTCTTATTATTAAAGCTGCATAGTTGCGGTACACATTAAACTTATGATTTTTATATATAGTCCTGTAGTTAAAGTCCTTGATAGCATTAAGCATTGCATTATGCTCATCACTAAGCCTTATTCCTGCCTCCGGACTGCTGTTTTCGCATATGCTTGTTATAAAGTTATGTATTATGACTGTAGTGTTAATGGTCTTTTCTTTATACAGGCGGGATATCTCCATAAGCTCTTTTATGTCCGACTCCTCTATGAATTCCATTCTTATGGCATCTTCTATATCTCTTCCAAGATAGGCTATCTTATCAGCTATTTTTACGACACAGCCCTCCCACGTATATGCCTGATACTGTCCTGATGTTTCAAATGTATCAAGGTCTATCTTTTCCTTACGTGGCATTATTCCATTTTCATCGACCTCGCCGCAGTGCGATATTATGCCATCTCTTACCGCATATGTAAGATTGAGGTTCTGATAATTCTTATTGTTATCCTCTAAAAGCTCTATATCCTCTATTATTCTTAAGCTGTTTCTCTCATGCCAGAAAGCATCCATTCCCAGCTCTTTTCTTATCTTTGTAAGCTCAACTTCTCCTTCGTGTCCAAATGGTGCATGACCTAAGTCGTGCCCCATCGCAATAGCCCTTGTGAGGTCGGTATTAAGTCCAAGATACTTTGCTATCGTACAGCTTACCGACTCAACATGCTGCACATGCTCCATACGTGTGCATATATGGTCATTATCTATGTTGAAAAACACCTGTGTCTTATGCTTTAATCTCCTGTATGCAAGTGAATGAAGTATACGTGTATAATCACGCTCATATTCTGAACGTATATCATTCTTCCTTGTATAAAGCGGTGTTCTTCTTTCTATATGATACTCCCAGTCAGGATTATTCTCACCTGACGCATATTCCTTGAATAAATCTCTTACCATAGGCAGCCTCCTTTTTTATATTTTATGAAACATTTATGCTGAATTCACATCTTTATTTGTGCTTACTTCCATTTAATACATATATTCAGCACATACACTTAATATATATATAATATTTTCTCTATTATTGTAACAATACTTTTATTATATTTCTGTTATATTATGACAATATTAAAAAGTTATTTATACTTGCACCACAAAACTTTTTAGCCTTTATCTCTCACATCTAATGACTAAAAAATATAACTATATTAATAATATAATTATTTTAATCATATGTCAAAGTAAATTTGAAATATTTTATATAAATCATATATTTATTCTTGCAATACAAATAAAATTTTCCAATATAAGCTTTCCCTCATTATTGGCAAAAAACTATAATATAAAAAACTGAAAGACACATGTCATTCTGTAAATCTGATATAACCTGACAATAGCTCTTATACCCCACCCCTTGACAAAGAACCCTTAAATACAAAAACCCGCCATATATCAGTCATTCAACTGATATATGACAGGTTTACTAAAATCATTTTATATAAGCATAGATTTTTTATATGCATTTACTTGTATAAAAACATTTATACTTATATTAATTCAAACATCTATCCAAACAGACTCATAATATTAGCAACTATAAGTCCGCCACCTGTTCCTATGACATAGCCTAACAGCGCCATAATAATACCTACTGGTACGAGGGCTGTTGAGTATGCGCCTGCAAGAACTGGTGCTGTGGCTGTACCACCTATGTTGGCAAGTGATGCAACGCAGCATGTGAATATATCCATCTTTAATACCTTTGCAAGAATAATCATAATAACTACGTGGATAACAAGTATTACAAAACCTGCAAGCAGCCATATTGGTGCATTACCAACTGCACTTAAGTCAGCTCTTGAAGCAATAAGTGCGATAACGATATATAACATAACATTAGATATTTCCTCTGTTCCCTTAATCTTACCAAATGGTGTAAGGGCGAATAATATACCAAGAACTGTGACTACAAGTACCGTCCATGTTGAGCTGTCAAATACTGGCATAAGCTTGTTAAGAGGTGTACCTAACTCCATAGATAAAGCTGATACTAAAAGTCCGGCACCAAGTAATAATATGATGTTCTGCCATACTAATGGCTTAGTATTAGCCTTTGCTTCCTCTTCGAGTGCAGCTCCAACGCCATCGATAATGCTTGTGTCTGCCTTTGTCCATGCATTGAACTTCTTGTGTTCTCCAATAGCCCATAAAAGGAACATTACGTATAATGTTGCACATATAGAGTCCATAACAAGCGCATATGCCATAGTAGCCTCATCTACGCCGATAGCTGCCTGAATAGCAAGCATATTACCGCCGCCGCCCATCCAGCTTCCGCAAAGCGCGCCGAGGGCTTTCCATGACCCCTCACCAAGCCACTGGTGGAATATCGCATATGAAACAACAAAACCAAGACCTATTGATAATGTAGCGGCAAAGAAACCTATAAGCATCTTAGGACCTAACTTAGCTATCTTCTTAAGGTCACAACGTAATAACATTAAGAATAACATCGCATATAATATCGGGTTTTTAACTGACTTATATACAGCACTTGTTGCGCTTAAGTCCCATACCTTTAAGGTACAAAGGAGCATAAGTCCAAGGTATATAAGTACGATAGGTGGTGCAAAGTTAAAAAAGACCTGAGCCTTTTTACCTTTGAATATCTTAGGTAAATTAACTAATATAGCCGCAGCAAATATAAGTGCAGCCAGATATAGAAATCCATCTTTAATCATAAATTAACCCTTTCTTAACTTAATAATAACATCATGGTCAAAAGTCTTAATCCATAGCCTGTTGATTAATGGATGAACGACCTTGGAACCTGCCCGGTATAAGCCTTAATGCATGATAATATTCATACAATGTGCGAATAACGGGTAAATTTCACGTCTATCATAGTTGGGGGCTTTAGACCACAACATCATATAATGTCAGAAGCAAAAAGCCTTATATATTTCTTAAAACTTCAAGAAGATAATTCCAGCTTCTCTTAACCGATGCAATATCCATATACTCATCTGGTGTATGGACGTCAACAAGTGTAGGTCCGAAAGATATCATATCAACTCCCGGCATCCTGCCTGAAAGTATGCCACATTCAAGACCTGCGTGTATAGATGTGACCTCCGGCTCTCTTCCGTATACTGACTTAAAGCTTTCTATCATAACATTTCTTAATCTTGAGTCACTGCTGTACTCCCACGCCGGATAATCCGATGTAGTCACAGCCTTTCCACCTGCAAACTCTGCAAATGCTGACACTTTATCAAGCACAAGTCTCTTGCCGCTTGCTGTGTTGCTTCTTATAAGATACCTGTATACAAGCTTATCATCCTTTATAAATACAGTTCCAAGGTTAAGTGATGTTTCAACCATTCCCTGTATCTGTGTGCTCATCCTGCACACGCCGTCTATGGCCTGTCCAAGTACATATATGATATTCTTAGATGCCTCAAGTGAATAAATATCAGCGGCTATATCCTTTTTCTCAAGACATATGGCAATATCCGGCTCTACAGCCTTATATTCCTGCTGAAGAATAGCTTTATATTCCCTGAACTTCTTTACAAATGCTGGCGACTCATCACTGTTTATAGCTATAAATGCTGTTGCCTCTTTAGGTATTGCATTTTCCTTGCCGCCGCCTGTTATATCTGATACGCATATATCACATTCTCTCTGTATACCTGTGAGCAGTGAACCTAATACCTTGATTGCATTGGCATGCTGCTTGTGTATCTCCACACCTGAATGTCCACCCTGAAGTCCGCCTACTGTTATCTCGTATACAGTATGCACATTCTTTGATGATGCCTCCCTGCTTCCAAGCTCTATCTCACACTGTGCCCTCACACCGCCTGCACAGCTTACAAAAAGTACACCCTCTGTTTCTGAGTCTATATTTATAAGCCTTCTTGCTGTAATATCGCTTGTATCAAGTGCCTGCGCACCAAGCATGCCTATCTCTTCATCACTTGTAAGCACTGCCTGAATAGGTGGATGTTCAATCGTATCTGATGCCAGTATAGCAAGTATATATGCGACCGCTATTCCATCATCTCCTCCAAGTGTTGTTCCGTCTGCCCATACTCTTTCGCCATCTGTACATAAGTCGATACTCTCAAGCTCCATATTCTTATGGCAGTCAGCACTCTTCTCACACACCATATCTATATGTCCCTGAAGTATAAGCGGCTCCTTGTCTTCATAGCCCTTAGAACCATCCTTAAATATAACAACATTATCAGCCTCATCCCTTCTTACTAAAAGATTGTGGCTGTTGGCAAAATCAACGCAGTACTGCGCTATTCTGTCTGTATTTCCTGAACCTCTTGGAATATCTGATATTTCTTTAAAATAAGAGAACACCTCTTTAGGTGATAAATCACTTACTAGCATAGTTCCTCCTGTTTTAATTCTTACTAATATACAATTATTATCTGATAGACTTTACTATAGTATTATATTAAATCATTTAAATAATTGTCTATATGTATAAGAATGAAATATTTTCATAATTATCCAATTCTATCCAAACCTTATCATAAATCGTCAGTTTTTATACTTTTTTTGCTCATATTATTTCTTATGATAAACATTTTTATCATATGTAAAAGCTTTCCATTGTGATTTTTTGTAATATATATTATCATAGTACCATTGCTGTGTAATGCGTATTAAATAATAAATGCGGCTATTATACGGAATTCATATTAAACATTTATACATTAAGGAGAAACATTTTTATGAAAAAAGGTTCTATTTTTCACAGCCTGCCCTTCAAGCTTCTGGTGGGCGTTATAGCAGGTGTCGTATTCGGACTTCTGTTTTCTGCCACTGATAGTAACAGGTTCACTGGCGCTGCTTTAAATATTGTTGTTACATTAAAGTATGTTATCAACCAGATAATAAACTTTATCATCCCACTTATTATTATTGCATTTATTGCGCCTTCTATAACACAGCTTGGCAAAAATGCTTCAAAACTGCTTCTTATCGCAGTTTCGATAGCTTATGCATCATCTGTAGGTGCGGCTTTTTTCTCAACTGCTGCCGGATATGTGCTTATACCACATTTATCAATATCACCTACTGTAGATGGTCTTAAGTCCATACCTGATGCAGTGTTTGAGTTATCTATACCTCAGATTATGCCTGTTATGAGTGCGCTTGTATTCTCAGTTATGATTGGACTTGCTGCTGCATGGACTAAGGCAGAACTCATTTCAAATATACTGATTGAGTTCCAGAAGATTGTGCTTGCTATTGTAACAAGAATTATGATTCCTATTCTTCCACTTTTTATAGGACTTACTTTCTGCACACTCTCTTATGAGGGTTCTATCACAAAGCAGGCACCTGTATTCCTTAAGATTATTATTATTGTATTACTTGGACATTATATATGGATGGCTCTTTTATATACTATCGCAGGAATATACTCAAAGAAAAATCCTCTCGATGTTATCAAGTGCTACGGACCAGCTTATCTTACAGCTATCGGTACTATGTCATCTGCCGCTACTCTTGCAGTTGCACTCCAGTGTGCCGGCAAAGCAAAGCCACTCCGTAAAGATATGGTTTCCTTCGGAATTCCTCTTTTCTCAAACATCCACCTGTGTGGCTCTGTATTGACTGAGGTATTCTTCTGTATGACAGTTTCCAAAATTCTTTACGGCTCTGTACCGACTGTTGGAACTATGCTTTTATTCTGTGTTCTTCTTGGAATATTTGCAATAGGTGCGCCCGGAGTTCCCGGCGGAACTGTTATGGCTTCACTCGGTCTTATAACAAGTGTTCTTGGCTTTGGCGATACTGGTACAGCCCTTATGCTTACAATATTCGCCCTTCAGGACAGCTTCGGTACAGCCTGCAACGTAACCGGTGACGGCGCGCTTACTCTTATTCTTACTGGTTATACTGAAAGACATAATATTAAAGAAAGCGCTGAAAATTAGACATCTACAAAAATAATTATTAACAAATTATAAACTTTAGCACTCACCTGTTGACAGTGCTAACAATTAGGACTATAACATAGTCAGAACAAAGGAAGAGGAGTTAAGAAAAGGAAATAGCTTAACAAACCAACCTGAGTTTACAAAGAAACAAGGTAATAGTTCAGATGAATATGTAATCCGCAATGAACGAAATGTTCAGCCGAACAGACAGTTTATTAAAAAGGAGCGATGACTTATGTTAATGCCTAGTATTTTTGGAGAAAACTTATTTAATGATGATTGGATGAACTTTGGATTTCCTGAAGTTGACAAAGCTTTATATGGCAAGCATGCCGCACACGAAATGAAGACTGATGTCAGGGAGACTGACTCAGGTTATGAAGTTGATATCGACTTACCTGGATTTAAGAAGGATGAAATAGATGTACAGCTTGATAATGGCTATCTTTCAATAAGTGCCGCTAAGGGACTTGATAAGGAAGAGAAGGATAAGGAAGGCAAGTATATCAGAAAAGAGCGTTATGCCGGTTCTATGAGCAGAAGCTTCTATGTTGGCGATGCCATCACTGAGGATGATATTAAGGCTAAGTATGAAAGTGGTATCTTAAGACTTTCTATTCCTAAGAAAGAAGCTAAACAGGTTGAAACTACTAAGAGAATTGCTATTGAAGGATAATGTCATAGCAGACTACTATAATGATTAATAAAAAATAACCGCCGCCCTAAACAATGTCTATATAATATGTAGTCAAATGTTGCTACTATCTGCTGCTTATTATATAGAGTATGTTTAGGGCGGTGGTTTTTTTGAGTGTGTGAAACTTTTTC
>FR886241.1 GCA_000436535.1 Eubacterium sp. CAG:252
GCCGTGCCAAGGATGGCACGTCTGAGCGGTATCGTCCGGCAGAAGTATCTATATGGAAAGTATTAGAAACAGCCCTCCGGTTTTCTGGTGTCAGCAGCTATATTCGTGTGACCCGCCCCGTATATTATGTCGTCCGTTTGCCAACATATGTATAATATTGCACAACAAAGCTTCGTTTGTTGGAATTTACTTGAATGTATCTTTGTTACGAACATTTAGCACAATACTATATTATATTAAACATTTATATTGCCCCAATATCACCAAAACACCGCCCAATGCCGCGCCAACAGGTTAGTCGTTCCTCAATAATCTCCGCCACAACTTACACTCGTTGCCATAATATAACAAATATTAAAAATATCTAAAAAAAGTAATTGACATCTAATGAGCGTTAGTATATACTAACACACGTGATAAATGAAAAACATTATCAACATACATAGATATACATACAGACAGGAGTGATATTATGCCATTATCAATGATAGGTGAAGGTGAGACAGCAACAATAACAAGAGTTGGTGGTAAGGAAGAAACAAGACGTTTTCTTGAAAATCTTGGCTTTGTAGTAGGAGCTATTGTTACAGTAGTTTCAAAGACAGGTGGTAATGTTATAGTTAATATCAAGGAGTCAAGAGTAGCTATAGGTAAGGATATGGCTACAAAGATTATGGTATAGCATTTATTCAGCATTTAAAGAAAGTTTGATACAGATTAAACTGCTAAGAATTAATTGCTGCATAAGTACATATTGTTATAAAGACTTGTAAAGCAAGCCTCTATATAGATTTCATCATTATCATGGTGAATATATAAGCCGTAGCTGCATTTCAGATATAACTGCTATGTATTAAAGATAATGATGATTGACAATAATCATTAAGAAGGAGAGATGAAGATGACTTTAAAGGAAGTTTCTGTAGGTCAGACCGTTAAAGTTGCTAAGCTTAATGGTGAAGGCCCTGTTAAGAGAAGAATTATGGACATGGGCATTACAAAAGGTGTTGAAGTATATGTAAGAAAAGTTGCACCTTTAGGTGATCCAATTGAAGTAACTGTCAGAGGATATGAATTATCTATCCGTAAGGCAGATGCGGCTATGATTGAAGTTGGCTAGTTATGTGATTTTTTTTCGGCAAGAGGTTAGCAAGAACTAATCCTAGCAAGTACAATCTAAACACAGACAGTTATAACTAAACAAAGAAAGAGGTAGAAAGATGTCAATTAAGATTGCATTAGCAGGTAACCCAAACTGCGGTAAAACAACATTGTTCAATGCACTCACAGGCTCTAACCAGTTCGTTGGTAACTGGCCAGGCGTTACTGTTGAGAAAAAAGAAGGTAAGTTAAAGGGACATAAAGATGTTGCCATCATGGACTTACCAGGTATTTATTCACTTTCTCCATACACTTTAGAGGAAGTAGTTGCAAGAAACTATCTTATTAACGAAAGACCAGATGCTATCATCAATATCGTTGATGGTACTAACATTGAAAGAAACTTATATCTTTCAACACAGATTATGGAACTTGGTATTCCAGTAATTATGGCTGTAAATATGGTAGACCTTTTATCAAGAAATGGTATTACACTTAATACAGCCCAGTTATCAGAAAAGCTTGGATGCGAAGTTGTAGAAATATCAGCACTTAAGGGAACAGGTATCAAGGAAGCAGCAGATAAGGCTGTAAAGCTTGCCCAGTCTAAGAAGGTTAATAAGCTTGTTCATAAGTTCAGTGATGAAGTTGAATCTGTTATAGAGGCAGTTGAAGGTAAGATTGGTCTTGATGTTGCAGATGAGCAGAAGAGATTTTTTGCTATCAAGTTATTAGAGAGAGATGATAAGATAGGACAGCTTATGACAAGCGTTCCTGATGTATCAGAAGAGATAGCTAAGCTTGAGAAGGACTTCGATGATGATACAGAAAGTATTATCACAAATGAGAGATATACATACATTTCTTCTATTATTGATGAATGTGTAAAGAAGGCACACAGCAAGGATAAGCTCTCAACTTCTGATAAGATTGATAAGATAGTAACTAACAGAATATTAGCACTTCCAATATTCGCAGCAGTTATGTTTTTAGTATATTATATTGCAATGGTAACAGTTGGTTCAGCAGCTACAGACTGGGCTAATGATGGTTTATTTGGTGATGGTTTCCATCTTTTCGGTATCGGTACTTCAGCTTATGAAGAAGTAGAAGAAGAATATGGCGACTCAGATGAAATCATTGCTGCATATGTAGAAAGCCTTGGTTCTAAGGGCGAAGCAATAGCAGATGCCATTGATACAGAAGCAGATGACTATGATTCAGAAGAAGCTGTAAAGGCTCTTACAAGTCTTAAGGCTATGGTTAAGTCAACAGATACAGTTGACTACACAGTAGAAGATGAAGAAACACTTGAAACTACAGAAGATACAGCAGATGCTGATGCTATCAAGGAAGCTATTGACCTTGCTATCCAGTATGATGGCGCTGTTCCAGACCCAGCAGATTATGGTGTATGGGTTCCTGGTATTCCAGTACTTATCGAAGATGGTCTTGATGCAATCGGTTGTGCAGACTGGTTAAAGGGACTTATCCTTGATGGTATTGTAGCCGGTGTTGGTGCCGTACTTGGTTTCGTTCCTCAGATGTTAGTATTATTCTTATTACTTGCTATCTTAGAGGCATGCGGATATATGGCACGTATCGCATTTATTATGGATAGAATTTTCAGAAGATTTGGTCTTTCAGGAAAGTCATTCATTCCAATTCTTATCGGTACAGGTTGTGGTGTTCCGGGTATTATGGCTTCACGTACAATCGAGAACGAAAGAGACCGTCGTATGACAATTATGACAACAACATTTATACCTTGTGGTGCTAAGACACCATTCATCGCTATGATTGCAGGTGCAATATTTGGTGGTTCACCTTGGGTTGCAACATCAGCTTACTTCATCGGTATGGCAGCAATCATCGTATCAGGTATTATTTTAAAGAAGACAAAGTTATTCAGCGGAGATCCAGCACCATTCGTTATGGAACTTCCTGCATATCATATTCCAACAGTTGGCAACGTACTTAGAAGTATGTGGGAGCGTGGCTGGTCATTCATCAAGAAGGCTGGTACAATTATCCTCCTTTCTACAATCGTTGTATGGTTTACAACATACTTTGGATTCACAGATGATGGATTCAGAATGTTAGCAGAAGATGAAATTGATATGAGTATTTTAGCTAAGATTGGTAGTGCAATCTGCTGGATATTCACACCACTTGGATGGGGCAACTGGCAGGCAGCCGTAGCTTCAATCACAGGACTTGTAGCTAAGGAAAACATCGTTGGTACTATGGGTATCCTTTATGGTGGCGGAGATTTATCTCCATATGCAGCACTTGCACTTGAGTTCACTAAGTTAGCTGGTTTCTCATTCCTTACATTCAACCTTCTCTGCGCTCCTTGCTTCGCAGCAATCGGTGCTATCAAGAGAGAGATGAACAGTGCTAAGTGGACTTGGACAGCTATTGGATATCAGTGTGGTTTCGCTTATGTAGTATCACTTTGCATCTACAATATAGGCAGACTTATCGCTGATGGCGCATTCAGCATCTGGACAGTAGTAGCTATTCTCTTAGTAGTTGGTTTCTTATATCTTTTATTCAGACCAACAAAGGAAGCTAAGGAATATAAGAAAGCTGCTGGTGTCGACTAATAATTAAGCCAATACTTTCCTAATCATTAATCATAACTCTTAAGGTATATAAAAGTCTGGCATATGATTGTATACGTAAGTAAATGTAATAAGCCATATGCCAGATGAAGCCTTAAGAAAGTAACTAAGAATTAAAAGCAGCAAAATGTCACGGAGGTCGGTAATAATGGGTACAGTAATAGTTACAGCAGTATTAGTTGTTATTGTAGCAGCGATTGTATTCAGTATGGTTAAAGGCAAGAAGAATGGTAAACACACATGTGGCGGAGATTGCGGACACTGTGGAGGTTGCCACTGATTATAGGAGGCATCGATGCAGAGGTACTATTCGGGTGATGAGAATGCTTCTAATACAGTTAGCTATGAGAGAAGCAAAATGCAGAAGGATATAATTCTGCAAATGTTAAAAAAAAAGGGTTGCAGGATAACCAAACAGAGAATGATGTTATTAGATATTATTCTTGAGGAGGACTGCTCATGTTGCAAAGAAATATACTATAAGGCAAGCAAGATTGATCCTAAGATAGGAACAGCAACTGTCTATCGCATGATTAATACACTTGAAGAGATAGGTGCCATAAGCAGAAAGAATATGTATAAGGTACACTGTACAGAAAGCTGCGAGGAAAATGGTGATACATTTTCAGTGGAGTTTGATGATAATTCAGTTATTAATCTGCCTGCGAAGAAGTGGAACCAGATAATAGAAAAAGGTCTTGCGGCATGTGGTTACATAGATAACCAGACAGTAAAAAGCGTGACAACAATACCCTTTTGTTCTTAATATAAAAGCAAAACCACCACAGGTATAGCAGTAGTCTGTACGTGTGGTGGTTTTTGTTTTTTAATGTACAGTCATAATAAAGAATAGTAATGTTACAGCTTAAAGTCAATTCCAAAAATATTGAGCATTTTTCGATGAGATGTATGAGCTATATAAAATCTGAACAGCAACTTGATAAAATTTATCAAAAACAAGAAAAAGTGTAGAAAAAAGTAAAAAATAGGTATATAATACGAAAACAAAAAAGAAACATACCAAATGTATAGTTATATGCTCAAAACTATGGTTAGATATGACTTATGTTGAATAGCTATGAATGATTAGATGAGATATAGCTATATATAATTATGTAGAAAAGAGGTTAATTATGAAAAATGTATTTAAGAAGATTGATGGAGTTAAGACAGGAATATTTGCAGCAGGTGTACTTTTTGGTACAGCAGGTATCAAGATATTAGCAAGCGATGATGCAAAGAAGTTATATACTAACTGCACAGCAGCCGTATTACGTGCAAAGAAGTGTGTTATGAAGACAGCTACAACTATTCAGGAAAATGCTGGTGATATCTATGCAGAAGCTAAGGCAATCAACGAAGAAAGAGAAGCTGCTGCTGAGGTTGTAGATGAAGATGATGATGACCTTGATTTAGACTTTGAAGAGGAAGATGTTACAGAAGAGTCAGCAGAGGCACAGAACTAATCATATTGCCATAATAGGTACAGTACGAAAAATAGATAGAGGATTATTATGAAATTCTATATAAAACATAGTATAAAAGGCCGTTTGAGAGTGCATATGGATGTTAAGCGTATGACTTACAAGCAGGCTGACATCCTTGAATATTACCTTAAGAATGTGGAGTCAGTATATGAAGTTAAGGTATATGAAAAGACTTGTGATGTCGTAATAAGTTATACTAATGATAAGAAGTACATAGTTAGAAAGTTACTTGACTTCAGTTATGACAGTGTGCAGGTTCCAGATGATGTAGTAAGCAGCTCAGGCAGGGAAATGAATGCGTATTACCAGGACAGGCTTGTTAATAAAGTATTCTTAAGAGTGGCAAGCAAGATGTTCTTACCTATACCATTCAGAAATACAATAACAGCGATTAAGTCTGTCAAGTATATAGCAAACGGTGTGAAGACACTTGCAAAGGGCAAGATGGAAGTTCCTGTACTTGATGCAACGGCAATCGGAGTTTCTATATTAAGAAATGACTTTAATACTGCCGGTTCAGTTATGTTCCTGCTTGGCATAGGCGAGATTATGGAAGAATGGACACATAAGAAGTCAGTAGGCGACCTTGCAAGAACTATGTCACTTAACGTAAGTAAAGTATGGTTAAAGACTTCTGATACAGAGGTGCTCATACCAGTTAATCAGGTTAAGAATGGCGATGAGATAATAGTACATGTAAGTAACATAATACCTTTCGATGGTGTTGTAACATCTGGAGAGGCTATGGTTAATCAGGCATCACTTACAGGTGAGTCAGTACCGGTTGCAAAGCGTATTGGTATGTCTGTATTTGCAGGAACTGTTATTGAAGAGGGCGAGCTTACTATAAAGGTTAAGCAGAACGGCGGAAACAGTAAGTATGATAAGATAGTTAAGATGATAGAGGAGTCAGAAAAGCTCAAGTCTGGTCTTGAAAGCAAGGCTGAACATTTAGCAGACTCACTTGTGCCATATACATTAGGTGGTACAGCACTTACTTATCTTTTGACAAGAAATGTTACAAAGGCACTTTCTATACTTATGGTTGACTTCTCATGTGCATTAAAGCTTGCTATGCCTATAACAGTATTATCTGCTATAAGACAGGCAGGCCAGAACGACATAACTGTAAAGGGTGGTAAGTTCTTAGAGGCTGTAGCTGATGCAGATACTATTGTATTTGACAAGACAGGTACACTTACAAAGGCGACACCTACAGTTAAGTGCGTTTATTCATTTAACGGTGACAGTGAAGATGAGCTGTTAAGAATGGCAGCATGTATGGAAGAGCATTTTCCACATTCTATGGCTAAGGCAGTTGTTGATGCAGCAGCCAGAAAAGGTCTTCGTCACGAGGAAATGCATACAAAGGTTGAATACATAGTTGCACATGGTATATCTACAACTATTAACAGTAAAAAGACTATCATAGGAAGTTATCACTTCGTATTTGAAGATGAGAGATGTAGTGTTCCGGAAGGAAAGGAAGAGTTATTTGATAATCTTCCAACACAGTATTCACATCTTTACCTTGCTATTGAGGATAAGCTTGCAGCAGTTATATGTATCGAAGACCCTGTAAGACCAGAAGCACCGGAGGTTATTGCAAGATTAAAGGAACTTGGCATATCCAAGGTGGTTATGATGACAGGTGACAGCGAGCGTACTGCTAAGGCAATAGCCGGCAGGGTTGGCGTTGATGAGTATTATTCAGAGGTACTTCCTGAGGATAAGGCTTCATTTGTTGAGAAGGAAAAGAAGGCAGGAAGAAAGGTTATTATGATAGGTGACGGTATTAACGATTCACCAGCCCTTTCGGCAGCCGATGTAGGTATAGCCATAAGTGATGGAGCACAGATAGCAAGAGAGATAGCAGATATTACTGTAAGTGCAGAGGACTTAGGACAGATAGCTTTCATTAAAGACCTCAGTAATAATCTTATAAAGAAGATTAACCGCAACTACAGGACTATAGTATCTTTCAATTCCGGACTTATTGCTCTTGGCGTTCTTGGTATAATACCACCAACAACATCTGCATTATTACATAATACTTCTACACTGCTCATAAGTATGAACAGTATGAAGGATATACCGGTTGAAGCGGAAATTAATTAATCAGCATACAGAAATACAGTTAATGATACATATTATCATTAACTGTATTTCTTTTTTTAGTTATTGATATTATAATATTAATAAGAGTTAGAAAGAACTAACTTGATATTGAATGTTACAAGTTAATATTACAATTGAAAAAAATTAAGAAAGCGGGGAATCAAGATGTTTCTTACTGTAAAAGATTTAAAAAAATCATACGGCAGCGGTTCTACGAAAGTGGAGGTGCTTAAAGGAATCAACTTTGAGGTACAGAAAGGAGAAATATGTGTTTTACTTGGTCCTTCGGGTTCTGGTAAGTCGACACTTCTTAATATAATAGGTGGAATAGATGATGCAGATTCAGGTTATGTAAGTATTAATGATGAAAAGACAAAGGATATGAAGGAGAGTGAACTCACAAAGTATAGAAGAAAGCATTTAGGATACGTATTCCAGATGTATAACCTCATTCCTAACCTTAATGTAAAGGAAAATATAGAGGTTGGCGCATACTTAAGCGACTCGCCACTTGATATAGATGAGCTTCTTAACACACTGGGACTTTCTGAGCACAAGTATAAGCTTCCTAACCAGTTATCAGGTGGACAGCAGCAAAGAACAGCCATAGGAAGGGCTATTGTCAAAAATCCGGATATACTTTTATGCGATGAGCCTACAGGTGCGCTTGATTATCACACCTCCAAGGAGATATTAAAGCTTATAGAGGATGTCAATAAAAAGTATGGCAATACAGTAATTATGGTAACTCATAATGATGCTATCCAGAATATGGCTGACAGGGTCATAAAGTTAAGAGATGGCGAGATTATGGATAATATCTTTAATAAGAATAAGATACAGGCAGCAAGCCTTGAATGGTAGGAGGATAGTATGAAAAATCCATTGAATAAACGTCTTCCAAGAGAGTTCACAGGTGAGATAGCAAAGTACTTAGTTATATTTGTGTTTATGACAGCAGTTATAGGACTTATAAGCGGCTTTCTGATTGCTGACGGAAGTATGTATAACACATATAATGAAAGCTTTGAGAAGTACAATGTCGAGGATGGTAACTTTGAACTGTATACAAAGGCTGATGACAGCATTATAGATAAGCTTGAAGAGAAAAATGTCACTATATATGAGAACTTCTACAAGGAAGAGAAAGTAAAAAGACATAATAATACTAAGATAGACGATGATGATGCAAGTACATTAAGATTTTATATCAACAGGGAAGATATAGACAAGGTTGATGTGATGGAAGGCCGTCTAGGAGAAGACATCAATGAGATTGCTATAGACAGAATGTATGCATCCAACAACGACATCAAAGTCGGTGATACAATAATGGCAGGTTCAAGGACACTTAAGGTCACAGGTTTTGTAGCACTTTCTGATTACAGTTGTCTGTTTTCTGATAATTCAGACACTATGTTTGACTCTGTTAAGTTTGGTGTTGGTGTTGTATCCAAGAAATGTTTTGATGCATTTGACGACACACACATTCACTACGTGTATTCATGGCTTTATGATAATAAGCCGGCAGATGATACAGAAGCAAAGAATATGGCTGATGACTTTATGAAGGTCATATCAAAGAATGCCATACTTATGAACTATATTCCGCAGTATATCAATCAGGCAATACATTTTACAGGTGACGATATAGGAAGCGACAGGTCTATGATGATAGTTCTTCTGTACGTGCTTATCGTTATTATGGCATTTGTATTCGCAGTCACAACTAATAATACAATCGTTAAAGAAGCCAATGTTATAGGAACATTAAGAGCTTCAGGTTACACAAGAAATGAGCTTTTAAGACACTATATACTGCTTCCAATCATAGTTACAGTATTTGGTGCGGTTGTTGGAAATGTGCTCGGATATACAGTATTTAAGGGTATATTCGTTGAAACCTATTACGAGAGCTATTCATTCCCTACTTATCACACATTATGGAATGCGGATGCATTTTTATTAACAACAGTAATTCCGATTATTATTATGCTTGTTATAAATGTGCTTATAATCGGTTACAGATTAAAGCTTTCACCGCTTAAGTTCTTAAGAAGGGACCTTGCAAGAAAGCAGAAGAAAAAGGCTATGAGACTTCCTGACTTTAAGTTTTTTAACCGTTTCAGATTAAGAATAATAATCCAGAATATGCCTAACTATATAACATTGTTTATAGGTATACTTTTTGCAAATGTACTGCTTCTGTTTGGAATTATGTTAGGACCAATGTTAAAGCACTACCAGAATGAGATAACAGATACGCTTATAGCAGAGCATCAGTATGTTCTTAAAGCGCCTGTTGATGTTGATAATGATGCGGCAGAAAAGTACTGTGTCAAGTCATTGGCTACCATAGAAGGCAGGCTTAAGAGTGAAGATGTCCTTATATATGGAATAAAAAACGACAGTAATTACGTTGATATAGATGCAGCCTCGCTAAAGAGTGATGAGGTCTATGTTACATATGGATATGCTGAAAAGTTTCAGATAAAAAAAGGCGACAAAATAACTCTTAAGGAAAAGTATGAGGGTAAAGAGTACGAATTCACAGTAAAGGGAATGTATAATTATCCATCATCATTTGCAGCATTTATGTCGGATGAGGCTTTTAAGGATATTTTTGACAAGGAGGATGACTACTATAGCGGATATTTTTCTAATGATACACTGGATATAGATGAAAAGTATGTTGCGACAGAGATAACCATTGCTGACCTTACAAAGGTGTCAAGACAGCTTGACCATTCTATGGGTTCTACATTTGAACTTGTAAAGGTATTTGCAGTTGTGCTGTTTGCAGTGCTTATGTTCCTTTTAACAAAGCTTATTGTTGAGAAGAATACAACATCAATCTCCATGGTAAAGATACTTGGATATTCCAACAGGGAGATAAGCAGGCTTTATGTGACATCGACAACGATTGTGGTTGTTGTATCAGTGGTTGTAAGTATGGGATTATCGGTTATTATTATGAATTATCTGTTCAGGGTATTTATGGAGAAAATGTCAGGATGGATAACATGCTATTATAAGCCATCTATTTTCCCTGTAATGTTCATGATGAATATACTTGTGTATGCTGTCATATCACTGTTTATGATGGCTAAGATTAAGAAGATACCTATGGATGAGGCTCTTAAAAATGTAGAGTAAATATGTATGTCTAATGTAGACATAGTTGTATGATATTTTAAGTTTGGTTATTTATAGTAAAAAGCTGTCACGGCAGGCAATTGTTAATCATATATAATGCGCTTAAGGAAGTGTATTATATAGATAAATCTGCTATGACAGCTTTATTTTATTATGTTTAAATGTTGAAGATTGCTTGAGTTACAATTACCAACGTAATATAGCAATCAGTAGATATCAGTTATCAAGATACATTTGAAAGCTGATATCATATCGTTCATATGTAATAAAGCCATATGTATAATTAATTCGTCTGAGTATGGCTTATGATAATCCTGTGTAAATTCTAAGTATATATACCCCTTTTATTACTTGTATATTTCCTGCCAGCGTGATACCATCTCAACGGCTTCGATTTCTGAGGATACCTTTGTAACAATCATACCATCAAGATAAATCTCATATACTGGAAACTTCTTGGAACTGTTTCCGTGCTTAACCTCCACTTTACTGTACTTTACACGTTCCATAATAAAAAACCTCCACATATTATTTTGATGCCGGTTATACTTTGTGGGTACAAACGGCAGTCGTAACAACCTCACGTATTATAACATGTGGAAATTTTAATTAAAATACAAGATTTAGTTTTAGTACCAAAGTACTAAAGAATAAATAAAAACATTGCATATTTAATGTATTTAAATTATAATAGAAAATACAGTAAATCGTAATTTACAATCGAGTTAAGGAGAAGGTATTATGCATTCACAACAGAATGTTGGGTTTAATGACAGCTATATGGCAGCTCACAGATTTGACAGAAGAATGGCGGTCATAGATAGGTTTTATCTTACGAGTGTAACCAATAGAGCATTTAATGATTATTTTGGGAATGCTACGTATGGATGTATTACTGAGTTTGTTAATCCCGACGAAAAAGAAAGTTTTATAGAATTTATTGATGGGTTTAGTGGTGAAGAAACAGAAAAATGTTTCCTGTTAAAAAATAGTGATGGCGAATACAGGCTTAATCTTGTTAAGCTTACAGCATTTGAGGGGGAACCGGTTTTACGCAATATAGATATCGAGATGGTAGATATAGATAGTGTTGTAGAAGTTAATTATAGAATATGTGACGATATATCAAGGGAAAGAGTAATTATGGGGCTTACCGGAGAGTATGTATTTACATATTCAGAACTTACCGGGGATATTAAGATTGTACGTTATGAAGCAAGTTCAAGAGAAGTAATTGTAAGGCTGCCTCTTGATGAGTGGCGTGAGTATATGGCAGATGGAAGAGTTGCCATGGAGGATATGGTAGAACTTGACAGTCTTATCAACTGTATAAGAACTTACATGTCAGATTTTTGTGTAAAGCTTACGACAAGTATGAGAACTTTAGGCAAGGTTATGGAAAAGGTTAAGTTTATCGGTACTGTATACACCAGGTATACAGGTGAGAATATTGTTACAGGCAGAATTGTGTTAGCAGATGGTGTTAACAGCATGGGCAATATAGTTGAAGTTGTTGATGAACTTACAATGGATTCACTAACAAAGGTATATAATAAGAAGACTATAACAGAGTATGCCTCAAGGCTGGTTAAGCAGGATACAGTAAACAGAATAAGCATAGCTATTCTTGATATAGACTACTTTAAGCAGGTCAATGACAGATATGGACATCTGTATGGTGATAAGGTGCTCACAAGAGTCGCCAAAAAGCTTAAAGAGGTTGTCGGTGAAGATGGCGTTGTAGGACGTATCGGTGGCGATGAGTTTATGATTGTACTTAAGGGTATTAATGATGACTATGCGTTAAGAGGTATACTACGTGCCATAAGAACACAGGTTAAGTGGGAATTTAAGAATGATTATGAGAACTTTCAGGTTACAACCTCAATAGGTGTGGCTTTCAGTCCGAACAATGGTCATGATTATGAAGAGCTTTTCAAGAAGGCGGACTTCTGTCTGTATGTTGCAAAGGAAAAGGGCAGGGACAGATATGTGTTCTTCAGGGATGAGATACACAGAGAGTCCTATCAGAATTCGCTCAATAAGAAGGATAAGATAATTAATGATGGCAGGGAAATGCGTGAGCTAAGATATCTTACTGATATTATGGTACAGTATAATCATGATAAGAAGGCAGCGGTTATGGCAATGCTTGAGCATATGTTAAGTATGTATAAGATAGATAATATAAGCATTTATAAGGGCAAAGACCTTAAGAATATTGTATCAGTTGGAACACCGATAAAGTCAGAATCAGATATGTCTTACATAGACACAGATGGTTTTAAGATACTTATGGGTGACAAGACATATATAGCTTCAAGTTTCATTAACAAAAATCAGGATGTTGCACCGGAGTTTGTCGATGAAATGCGAAGAAGGGGTATACATTCAACTATTCAGTGTTTTATTGGAACTAAGGACGATGTAAAAGGCCTTCTTACAATAAACAGAATGAAGGCAGCATCTCAGTGGGCTGAGTATGAGATAGAGTGTTCTATTATAACGGCAACACTGATTAATATGATTATATAGACGATTACTCAAAGAATTGTTTAAAGTATTTTAGTAAATAAAAAACGGATAATTTTCTGCAAAGCCAGTACCTGCAAGGGATAGAGGTACATTGACATGCTATACTATATATAGTATGTGAGGTTGACTAAAAGACCAATATGTTGTAGAATTTAAGTCGCTGAAGATAATGATTATTGATGCACTATGCAGGTGGTTAGGACACTTGTATAGTGCATTACATTGTCTATAGGATTAATAGTGTATACATTATTTTATATATTTATGGTTATGCCGTGTAACCATAAGTCAGAGCTCAGAATTTTTAACATTATTCAGGATATAAATGGGAGGGTATGATTATAATGAAGATAATTAAGCGTAGTGGTTCAGAAGTAACATTTGACATTACCAAGATTATGGCAGCAGTATCAAAAGCTAATCAGGAGGTAGTACACAGTGAGAGGCTTTCGGATGAACAGATACAGACAATATCAGATAATGTTGAGAGTATATGTGAAGAGATGAACAGATCTCTTAATGTGGAGGAAATTCAGGACCTTGTTGAGAATCAGATTATGAATTTCAGGGCATTTGCAGTTGCAAGAAAGTATATTACATATAGATATAAGAGAGCTCTTGTAAGAAAGTCGAATTCAACAGACCAGCAGATATTAAGTCTTCTGGAATGTAATAACGAAGAAGTAAAGCAGGAGAATTCAAACAAGAATCCAACAGTAAACAGTGTACAGAGAGATTATATGGCAGGTGAGGTAAGTAAGGATATTACTAAAAGATTCCTGCTTCCAGCAGATATAGTCGATGCGCATGAGCAGGGGCTTATACATTTCCATGATGCAGATTATTTTGCACAGCATATGCACAACTGCTGTCTTGTTAATCTTGAGGATATGTTACAGAATGGAACAGTCATAAGCGAAACTATGATAGAGAAGCCACACAGCTTTTCTACAGCTTGCAACATAGCCACGCAGGCTATAGCACAGATAGCGAGTTCACAGTATGGTGGACAAAGTATATCACTTGCCCATCTTGCTCCATTTGTACAGATAAGCAGGGAAAAGTTTATTAAGCAGGTTGCTGAGGAGTTTAAGGCAACAGGAATAGACGCAAGTGAAGAGAAGATAAAGGAAGTTGCTGAACTAAGGGTAAGAGATGAGATAAAGCGTGGAGTACAGATGATACAGTATCAGGTCATAACACTTATGACTACTAATGGACAGGCACCATTTGTCACTGTATTTATGTATATAGATGAGGTACCTGAAGGTCAGACAAGAGAGGATCTTGCACTTGTTATAGAAGAGGTATTAAAGCAGAGAATTCAAGGTGTTAAGAATGAAAAAGGCGTATGGATAACTCCAGCGTTCCCTAAGCTTATATATGTTCTTGAGGAAGATAATATAAGAGAAGACTCTAAGTACTGGAATCTTACACAGCTTGCTGCACAGTGTACAGCTAAGAGAATGGTTCCTGATTATATCTCTGAGAAGATTATGAAGAAGCTTAAGGTCGATAAGAATGGTGACGGACACTGCTTCCCATGTATGGGCTGCCGTTCATTCCTTACACCATACAATGACCCTGAAACGGGCAAGCCTAAGTATTATGGAAGATTTAATCAGGGTGTTGTTACTCTTAATCTTGTTGATGTGGCATGTTCATCAGGAAAGGATATGGACAAGTTCTGGAAAATTCTTGATGAAAGACTTGAACTTTGTAAGAGAGCGCTTATGTGCAGACATTACAGATTAAAGGGAACACCTTCGGATGTTGCGCCAATTCTCTGGCAGAATGGTGCGCTTGCAAGACTTAAGAAAGGTGAAACTATAGACAAGCTTCTCTATGGCGGTTATTCAACTATTTCTTTAGGTTATGCAGGTCTTTGTGAATGTACTTATTATATGAAGGGTGTTACACACACGGCACCAGAGGGAACTGAGTTTGCATTAAAGCTTATGACTTATTTAAGGGATACATGTAACAGATGGGCAGAGGAAACTAATATTGACTTTAGTCTTTATGGTACACCTCTTGAGTCTACAACTTATAAGTTTGCTAAAAATCTTCAGAAGAGATTTGGTAAGATTAAAGGTGTAACTGACAAGAATTATATAACTAACAGTTATCATGTCCATGTTACTGAGAATATAAATGCGTTTGATAAGTTAAAGTTTGAAGCGCAGTTCCAGGAGCTTTCTCCGGGAGGAGCTATTAGTTATGTTGAGGTTCCTGATATGAATGATAATATTCCAGCAGTTCTTTCTGTTATGCAGTTTATATATGACAATATTATGTATGCAGAGCTTAATACAAAGAGTGATTACTGTCAGGTATGTGGATACACAGGTCAGATTCAGATTATAACTGATGATGACGGAAAGCTTATCTGGGAGTGCCCTAATTGTGGCAACCGCAATCAGGATAAGATGAATGTTGCAAGAAGAACATGCGGTTATATCGGAACGCAGTTCTGGAATCAGGGACGTACTCAGGAGATAAAGGAGAGGGTGCTTCATCTGTAATGAGGTGTCCGGTGTCCTTGGGATGTTTGGTATAAAGAATTATATATAATGAAATCGGTTCTAAACTTTACCTGTGGGGTAAGGTTTGGAACCGATTTTTGTTGTTAGAAACATTTTAATAATTATTACAAAGACAGATATAAGCTAAGGGAGGGCTGTCGCGAATAATGCAAAGGACACACTTGAAAGTCT
>FR886242.1 GCA_000436535.1 Eubacterium sp. CAG:252
AAGTTCAGACGTGCGGATGCTATGAAGAAGTACGAACAGGAACTTGCAGATGACATAGGTTACTGGAACTTTATACAGTATGAGTTCTACACACAGTGGAACCGCCTTAAAGAGTATGCTAATTCCAATGGTATAGAGATAATCGGCGATATTCCTATATATATGGGTTATGACAGCGTTGACGTGTGGGCTAATCAGGGTGAATTCCAGCTTGATGAAAACCTTACGCCGGTAAAGGTTGCAGGTGTTCCACCAGATGCATTTTCAGATAAGGGTCAGAAGTGGGGCAACCCTCTGTATGACTGGGATAAGATGGAGTCTGATGGCTTCTTATGGTGGAGAAAGCGTATGAAGAACTCTGCCAGATTATATGATGTTATAAGAATAGACCATTTCCTTGGAATTATAAAGTATTACACTATTCCTTATGATATGCCGGATGCAAGACAGGGCTCATATGAACAGGGACCGGGTCAGAAGCTTTTAGATGCAATCAATGAGTCTATTGGTGATAAGAAGATTATAGCCGAAGACCTCGGAGTAAGTATTCCGGAGGTTGAGCAGGTGCTTGAACACAATAATTATCCGGGTATGAAGGTACTCGAGTTTGCTTTCGGCGGTGATAGGAAAAATCCTCACCTTCCATATAACTACACACGTAACTGCATATGTTATGGCGGAACCCACGACAACGAAACGCTTCTTGGTTTCTTTAACGAAAGAAATGACGGCGAGTTAGGTTTTGCCTATGATTATCTTGATACAAGGGATAAGCACCGCATGGTTGATATGGTATTCAGGGCAGCTTACTCAAGTGTTGCTGTTATTACTATATTTGCAGTGCAGGATATATTAAAGCTTGACAATGCAGCACGTATGAACTTCCCTTCCAGCCTTGGAAACAACTGGAAGTGGCGTATGAAGAAGGGACAGCTGAACTGGGACCATCTTAATGCTATGAAATATTTAGCCAGCGTTTTCGACCGTGAAAGGAAATGATATGACTTTATGGTACTAAAGCACTATTTACGTTGTGACATAGATTGATGTAGTATTAAATACAGAGCGAAAGGCTCTGATAATTAAATATGATAAAGACAGTGCACTGAGGCATTGTTTTTATATATGAACCCCCGCATTCCTCTCCCGTTGTGCGGGGGTTTTCTTTTTTATTATGATGAAAGTATCAGGTGTATGTTAAATTTTCCAAGATACTCTTAGTGTAGTTTCTTCAATATATGTATATAGTGCTATATTGCTGCTTATATATTTACATATTTCAGTACCTTTTCCCAACATAATATTGCCTATTATATGCGTAGAAAATAACTTGCTTTTATATCAGATATGTGCTACCATTCTTTGTACCGAGTACAACTGTCTTCCTGTGAAACACACAAAAGACTTGAATATACCTGGTTACATTAAGTGTCCGGAAAGGCATAATAGAATGAAAGATAATATTAAATATTATGTTGTTAAGCAGAAAGCCCTGCCAGAGGTGCTTTTAAAGGTAGCAGAAGCAAACAGGCTTATAGAGAATAAGAATATATCTATAGCCGATGCAACAGAAAAAGTTGGTATAAGCAGAAGCTCATATTACAAGTATAAGGATGATATATTTCCGTTCAGGGATAATTCCAAGGGTAAGACGATTACATTTGTACTGTCAATGGATGATGAGCCTGGACTTTTATCGGTTGTGCTTAATAAAGTAGCTGAATTCAAGGCCAATATACTTACTATTCATCAGACTATCCCTGTAAATGGTATTGCATCACTTACTTTAAGTGTTGAGATACTTCCAACTACTGGTGATGCATCAATGATGATAGAAGAGATAGAACAGCTTTCAGGAGTAAGATACTTAAAGATATTAAGCAGTGATGCATCACTGTAATATGATGTAAATTGTAGATGATATGGATTGCAACGCAATGCAGAAGTCTGTATACATCCTAATAATAAAATACATGGAGGATAATATGGCAAAAGTAGCAGTATTAGGTTATGGAACTGTCGGTTCTGGCGTTGTTGAGATACTTAACACTAACGCAGAATCAATATTAAAAAAAGCAGGTGAGTCTATAGAGGTTAAGAGTGTATTAGACTTAAGAGATTTTCCGGGTGACCCTGTTCAGGAAAAGATAGTACACGATATAGACCTTATTATAAATGATGATGAGATAGATGTTGTCGTTGAGGTTATGGGCGGTGTTGAACCGGCATTTACATTTGTTAAAAGAGCGCTTGAAGCAGGAAAGAGCGTATGTACTTCTAACAAGGCACTTGTTGCAGCACACGGAGCAGAGCTTCTTGCCATGGCAAAAAAGCGCAGCTTAAACTTTATGTTTGAGGCATCTGTAGGCGGCGGAATTCCTATTATCAGACCACTTAATCAGGCTCTTACAGCAGATGAGATTACTAAGATTACAGGTATTATGAACGGAACAACTAACTACATTCTCACAAAGATGAGCAATGAGGGAAGTTCATATCAGGAAGTGTTAAAGGAAGCGCAGGAGCTTGGATATGCAGAGCGTAATCCTGAGGCAGATGTTGAAGGATATGATGCATGCAGAAAGATAGCTATTCTTACATCACTTGCAGGCGGCAAGACTGTGAACTTTGAAGAGATTACAACAGAGGGTATCACAAAGATATCAAACGAAGACTTCAAGTATGCAGAAAAGATGGGCTGTGTTATCAAGCTTTTAGCTACAAGCTACAGAAAAGACGGAAAGGTGTATGCAATAACTTCACCATTCCTTATTGATACAACACATCCATTGTATAATGTCAATGGAGTTCTTAACGGAATATATGTTAATGGTAATATGGTTGGTGACGTTATGTTCTTTGGTGCAGGAGCAGGAAAGCTTCCTACAGCAAGTGCGGTAGTCGGCGATATAATCGACTGCGTTAAGCATAAAGGAACTAATGTTATGGTAATCTGGGATGATGAGAAGCTCACACTTGCAGATACAAGCGAGGAAGAGAGAAGATTTTTCGTAAGAGTTCCTGCTGATGTGACAGAAGCTACAGTTAAAGAGCTTTTCGGCGATGTCAATGTAGTTAAGGCAGACGGTCTTGATAACGAGTATGGCTTTGTGACAGGCATTATGACAGAAGGAAAGTTTGCAGAGGCAGCAGCTAAGGTAAATGTTATCTCAAGAATAAGAATAGATGATACTAAGCTTGGTTAATAAAATAACAATAAATATGAGGAAAGGTAAAAAGTAATGGTAAAAGTAGTTAAGTTCGGTGGAAGTTCACTTGCAAGTGCAGAACAGTTTAAGAAGGTTGGAAACATAATAAGAGCAGAAGAGAGCAGAAGATTCGTTGTTCCTTCAGCACCGGGAAAGAGATTTCCAGAGGATACAAAAGTTACAGATATGCTTTATAAGTGCTATGCAGAGGCAGAAGCAGGTAAGAACTTTGACAAGCAGTTAAAGGCTATAGAGGAAAGATACAACGAGATTATAAAGGGTCTTAGCTTAAAGCTTTCATTAAAGGAGCAGTTTGAAACAATTAAGAAGAATTTTGAAGCAAAGGCTGGTACAGACTATGCAGCTTCAAGAGGTGAGTACCTCAATGGTATAATTATGGCTAATTATCTTGGTTATGAGTTCATAGATGCAGCTACAGTTATATGCTTTGATGCCAACGGTGAATTCGATGGCGAAAAGACTAATCAGGTTATGCAGGACAGATTAGCCAATGTAAAGGCAGCGGTTATTCCGGGCTTCTACGGTGCTATGCCAAACGGTGCTGTAAAGACATTTTCAAGAGGCGGTTCAGATGTGACAGGTTCAATCGTAGCAAGAGCTATAAAGGCTGATGTATACGAGAACTGGACAGATGTATCTGGTTTCCTTGCGGCAGACCCAAGAATAGTAGATAATCCAAGACCAATCGAGATTATCACATATAAGGAATTAAGAGAGCTTTCATATATGGGTGCAACTGTTCTTCATGAATCAGCAATATTCCCTGTAAGAAAGGAAGGAATTCCAATCAATATCCGTAATACTAATGCACCACAGGATAAGGGTACTATGATTGTTGAAACAACATGTAACAGGCCTGACTGCATTATAACAGGTATTGCAGGTAAGAAGGGATTTGTATCTATTACAATCGATAAGGATATGATGAATTCCGAGATAGGATTTGGAAGAAAGGTGCTTCAGGTATTCGAGGACAATGGAATATCATTCGAGCATATGCCATCTGGTATAGATACTATGACAGTATTTGTCCATCAGGATGAATTCGTTGAGAAAGAGCAGAAGGTTTTAGCAGAGCTTCACAGAGCAGTTAATCCAGACACAATAGAGCTTGAGTCAGACCTTGCACTTATCGCTGTTGTAGGAAGAAGCATGAGAAATAACTCAGGACTTGCAGGCAACATATTCTCAGCACTTGCAAAGTCTAAGATAAACATAAAGATGATTGACCAGGGTTCAAGTGAGCTCAACATAATCATCGGCGTAAGAAACAGATACTTTGAGGATGCTATAAGAACAATCTACGGAGTATTTGTTCCGGAAGCATAGTGTATGATAACAGGGTCAAAAAGGTTTAAACCCATATGAGCTTGCTCATAGTTAGGTTTTTTGGGTACATATAACAAGGGCTATCTGGTGTTGTAAGGTGAAAAACACAGTACAGCCGGATGGAAAGACGGGGGAAGGCTTATGAAGGAAGCAAAGAATGAACTTATGCAGTTTGTGGCAGGTATTGTTATGCTTGCAGTAGGACTGTACATACTTTCACAGAAGGTTATTGTATTTTCAGGATATGGTGGATTTTTCTCATTTGGCGGAGGAAGATTTTCATCTGGACTGATTATAGTTCCACTTATTATTGGAATTATATGGATGTTTACAACTGGTGCGAACTTTGCATCAAAGGTGTTCACAGCATTTTCGGTACTTCTTATAATAGTATCAGTCATAATGTCAACACATATTCATCTTAGTTCAATGACTTTATACGAATGGATATTACTTCTTGTACTTATATTCGGTGGTGCCGGACTTGTAGCAAAGGTGCTTTTTGCAAGCAGCGCATCTGATGACAAGAAGAAAAAGTCATCACGCAAGGGCAAAGGTGACGACATTGACAGCTCATTTTCAAGTGTAAAAAACATTGATGATGAACTTGAGCAGATGAAGAAAAATATTAAATAACAGGTTTTACATAAGCTGGCAACAGGGAGAATTCACTTACATCAACTGTATGTGTGAATTCTCCCTTGTTTTATAAATGCTTCTGTCAGGATAGGCGCATTGTATGCTTGACAGTAGATGATAATATCCATATCTGGCAGAATTACATAGCAGTGAACAGTAACTTGATAATAAAGTCCGCAGTTGTTATAATAAAGTATTGATAAAAAAGTAATAGAAATGGAGTTTTACAATGGATATTATTAAAAAGATTGCAGAAGAGTTAAGTGTTAAGACATCGCAGGTTGATGCAGCAGTAAAGCTCATAGATGAGGGCTGCACAATACCGTTCATAGCACGATACAGAAAGGAAGTCACAGGGGCTTTAAATGATGAACAGCTCCGTGAATTAGATGACAGACTTAAGTATCTGCGTAATCTTGAAGATAGAAAAACACAGGTTATTGCAAGCATAGAAGAGCAGGGCAAGCTTACAGATGAGCTTAAGGAGCAGATTATGGCAGCCCAGACTATGGTGCTTGTAGAAGACCTTTACAGACCATATAAGCAGAAGAGAAGAACAAGGGCGACTATAGCAAAGGAGAAGGGGCTTGAGCCTCTTGCTGAGTACATTATGAAGCAGGATGCAGAGAGTGACATTCTCACAGAGGCAGCAAAGTACATATTAGAAGAAGAGGGAAAGGAAGTAAAGAGTGCAGAGGATGCAGCTGCAGGTGCGCTTGATATTATAGCTGAACAGATATCAGATGTTGCTGATTACAGAACATATATAAGAGATATAACATTTAAAGAGGGAAAGATAGTCGTAGCAGCAAAGGATGCAGAGGCAGAGTCTGTATATGAGAACTACTACGACTACAACGAAGCCATAGCATCTATTCCGGGACACAGAATACTTGCTATTAACCGTGGTGAGAATGAAAAGTTCCTCACAGTAAAGGTGGAAGCACCAGAGGATAGAGTGTTAAGATACCTTGCAAAGCAGATAATCAAGGACGATAACGAGTATACAACACCTTATCTTACAGAGTGCATAAAGGATGCCTACAACAGACTTATAGCACCGGCTATAGAAAGAGAAATAAGAAATACACTTACAGAAACAGCAGAAGACGGCGCTATAAAGGTATTTGGCAAGAACCTTGAGCAGCTTCTTTTACAGCCACCTATAGCTGGAAAAGTAGTTCTTGGATGGGACCCGGGCTTTAGAAACGGCTGTAAGCTTGCTATAGTCGATGCTACAGGAAAAGTACTCGCAACAAAGGTTGTGTACCCTACAGAGCCATTTAACAAGGTTGAGGAAACTAAGAAGATAGTTGCAGACCTCATAAAGAAGTACAATGTCAATCTTATATCCTGCGGTAACGGAACGGCGTCAAGAGAGTCAGAACAGATTATATCTGATATGATAAAGGAATATAACCTTACTGATGTAGACTATGTCATAACTAATGAGGCAGGGGCATCCGTATATTCAGCAAGTAAGCTTGCAACAGAGGAATTCCCTGACTTTGATGTAAATCAGAGAAGTGCAGTATCTATAGCAAGAAGAGTGCAGGACCCACTTGCAGAGCTTGTTAAGATAGACCCTAAGTCAATCGGTGTAGGCCAGTACCAGCACGATATGAACCAGAAGAAGTTAAGCGAAACACTTGGCGGAGTTGTAGAAGACAGTGTTAATAAAGTAGGTGTAGACCTTAACACAGCTTCGGCTTCACTTCTTGAATATATATCAGGCATATCAAAAACTGTTGCAAAGAATATTATTGATTACAGGGAAACTAACGGAAGATTTACTAACAGAAAGCAGCTTCTTAAGGTTGCAAAGTTAGGTCCAAAGGCGTTTGAGCAGTGCGCAGGCTTTATGAGAATAACTGGCGGTGACAATCCTCTGGATGCTACAAGCGTGCATCCGGAGAGCTATGATGCGGCTAAGAAGCTTTTAGAGGTTATGGGCTGTGATATAGAGTCAATAAGTTCAGGAGAGCTTATAGGACTTAAGTCTAAGATAGAAGATATGAGCAGGCTTGCCGATGAACTTGGCATAGGTACAATAACACTTGAAGATATAGTAAAAGAGCTTGAAAAGCCGGGAAGAGACCCAAGAGATGAGATGCCTAAGCCAATATTAAGAAAAGACGTGCTTGATATGAAAGACCTTACACCGGGGATGATACTTAAGGGTACAGTAAGAAATGTAATTGACTTTGGCGCATTTGTTGATATCGGAGTTCATCAGGATGGACTTGTACATATATCACAGATGAGTGCAGAAAGAAGAGTTGAGCATCCGCTTGATGTTGTCAGCGTAGGTGATATCGTAGATGTCAGAGTTATAGATGTAGATGCTAATAAGGGCAGAATATCATTATCAATGATACTTGATGAGAAGGCGGCAGCCAACAGAGGACGAAAGAACGCTGAGGGTGGCGATAAGAACAATAAAAAGTACAGCGGTAATAACAAAAACACAAGAGATAACAATAATTCAGACAGAAACCATAACAGAAGAAAGAATAAGCAGCAGGGACTTAACTTAAGAGGCTTAGAGAAGTTTATGCACTAAACAGAAAGGCAGGTTAATGGGATGAATAGTGTTATTGAGTTTGACAGCAAGGTTACACAAAAAGACCTTATAAGGTTCAAGTTTTATCATAAGTATCATACAGTATCGGGTATGGCAGAAATACTGCTTGCCCTGATACTTATAGTTCTTTCAGTCATATCAGCAGGAAAGGTAAATGTGTCATACACGCTTATGGTTGGCGTGTTTGGCGTATTTTTCCTTGTATTTCCATCGGCTGATATGATACTCAGGGCTAAAAGACAGATGCAAAGTGTTGTTACATTTAAGGAGAAAGTTCACTACAGAATTGATGACTCCGGTATAACAGTAAGTCTTGGCGATGTTACAGAAACACTTTCTTGGGATAAGATATACAAGATAAAGTTCGATGGAAGAAGCATTGATGTATATATGACTACAGTTAATGCCAATATAATACCTGTAAGAGATTTTAACGGTAAGGCAGTCGATTTTGTCAATATGGCAAAAGATCACCTTAAGGCATTTCAGGTAAAGGTTAATACAGACAAGCTTGCAGCATATAAAGAGTAATGATGTAAAGCTATTTATGATGTGTATACACAGGAATGGAAGATGGATATGATTACAGAAACACATAATTCAAAGGAAACATATGAACTTGGCTTTAATATGGGAAAGTCAGCTAAAGCAGGGGATGTATACTGTCTTGATGGTGACCTTGGCGTTGGAAAGACTGTATTTACACAGGGCTTTGCCAAGGGACTTGGTATCAATGAACCTATCAACAGTCCTACATTTACAATAGTTCAGGAATATCACGAGGGCAGGCTGCCGCTGTATCATTTTGATGTATACAGGATAGGTGATATAACAGAGATGGATGAGATAGGCTATGAGGAGTACTTCTATTCTGAGGGCGTGTGCCTTATTGAATGGGGCAATCTTATAAGTGAGATTATGCCTGAAAATGCGACATATATCACTATAAGCAAGGACTTATCCAAAGGCTTTGACTACAGAAGAATAGAAGTGAAGAATTCATAAATGTCAGGTGTGTACCAGTATTCACAGGTTAGGAGAAAAGTATGAAAGTATTAGCTATTGAGAGTTCAGCAGTTACAGCTTCTGTCGCTATTATGACAGAGGACACACTTATCGCTGAATATACTATTAATTACAAGAAAACACATTCACAGACGTTACTTCCAATGATAGATGAGATATGCCGTATGACAGAAACAGATGTGTCAGATATAGATATAGTTGCAGTGTCTGACGGCCCGGGCTCATTTACAGGCTTAAGGATAGGTGCGGCTACAGGCAAGGGCATAGCACTTGCGAAGAATAAACCAATGGTTGCAGTACCTACACTTGAAGCTATGGCATATAATCTCATCGGTGATGACAGACTTATATGCCCTGTGATGGATGCAAGAAGAAAGCATTTATACACAGGCTTATACAGGTTTAACGGCGGTAAGTTAGAGGTGGTAAGTAAGCAGTGCCTTATACCTTATGAAGAACTTGTCGATATGTTAAATAAGAAGAATGAAAATGTTGTATTTGTTGGTGACGGCATAGATGTGGCGGGAGCTTATATCAAAGATAATCTTAAGTGCGAATACAGCTTTGCACCTGCGCATATAAAGACACAGAGGGCATCAAGCGTGGCACTCGCTGCTATGGATATGGCAAAGGCTGGAAAGACTATAAGCTCAGATGAGATGAAGCCTGATTACTTAAGACCTTCACAGGCAGAAAGAGAACATAACAAGGCACAGTAAAGGTCAGTATACAGTATTATTGGAATGGAGAATGATTATGGAGTACCATATTAGAGCGATGCAGGAGCAGGATATACCTTTTGTATCACAGATTGAGAACCAGATATTTTCCCTGCCATGGTCAGAAAAGTCTTTCAGGGATGCAGCAGCTAATCCTGACAATGTGTATCTTGTATGTGAGTGTACAGGTGAGATAGCCGGATACTGCGGAATGTGGACTGTTATGGGAGAGGGCAACGTAACCAATGTTGCGGTTCATCCTGCCTACAGAAGAATGGGTGTCGCCGAGGCACTTCTTAAAGAAATGGAAAAGAAGGCTAAAGAGAAGGATGTTACTATATTCTTTTTAGAAGTACGCCAGAGCAATGAGGCGGCAAAGCAGCTTTATAATAAGCTTGGCTACAATCCTATAGGTGTCAGAAAGAGGTTTTATGAGAAACCTGTGGAGGATGCCATAGTTATGTCAAAAACAACCTATACGGTGTAAATAATTAAAATAACTATAAATGAGCAAATACAGAAAAATGCACAAAAATGATTTACTTCTGTTTGTACCTCAGATGCATTTCAATGGATTATGAAAATTTGTTTTTATAACGTAGACATACTTGTACAATATTTTTAGTTTGCTTATTTATAGTAAAATAATACAATCAGGAAAGGAGCCGGTATGTTAGACGTATGTTTATTAGGAACAAGCGGAATGCTTCCACTTCCCGGCAGATGGCTCACTTCACTTATGACAAGATATAACGGGAGCAACCTGCTTATAGATTGTGGTGAAGGAACTCAGATAGCCATAAAGGAAAAAGGGTGGAGTTATAATCCGATAGATATCATATGCTTTACGCATTATCATGCAGACCATATAAGCGGTCTTCCGGGGCTTCTGCTTACTATGGGTAACTCCGACAGAAAGGAACCACTCACTCTTATCGGTCCTAAGGGGCTTACAAGAGTTGTAAATGCGTTGAGAGTAATAGCACCTGAACTGCCTTTTGAGATTAATATGATAGAGCTTAGCGGGCAGCAGGAGCATTTTCAGATAAAAGGATATGAGATAGAGGCATTCCGTGTTAATCACGCGGTTACATGTTATGGGTATACTATCAGTATACCTAGAATAGGAAAGTTCAATGCTGACAAGGCAAAGGAACTTGGAATACCATGCCGTATATGGAATAAGCTGCAGCATGGACAGGCAGTAGAGCATGAGGGTGTGACTTATACACCTGATATGGTTATGGGAGCGCCTAGAAAGGGCATAAAGCTTACATACTGCACGGATACAAGACCAGTGCAGGCAATAGTTGATAATGCCTTAGAGTCAGACCTTTTCATATGCGAAGGTATGTATGGAGAGAAGGATAAGGATGCCAAGGCAAGGGAATACAAGCATATGACCTTCTATGAGGCGGCAGAGCTTGCCAAGAAGGCAAATGTCAAGGAAATGTGGCTTACACACTATAGTCCTTCGCTCATCCGTCCGGCGGACTATGTTGGCAATATAAAGCATATATTTAAAAATGTGCGTGCAGCAAAAGACAGACAGAGCGTTACACTTAACTTTGAGGATGAAGAATAACTTAAAAAGAGTAATCTAAAAAGGAGCAGCCTATGAGAAAACACTGGAAAATGGTAATTATTGTAATAATATGTGCAGCATTGTGCCTGGGATATTATTATTATCTGGCTAATAAGCCAGCTGAAAAAGATGCAACCGACCAGGCTGTACAGAATGAGGAGCTGGCTTATCTTACAACAAGGAATATAAGTGACAATTATCCAGAGTCAGTCAGGGATGTTGTGAAGCTTTATGCAAGAATAACAAAGGAATACTATGAACCTGACATAACAGACGAAGATATAGAAAAGCTTGGACATCAGGCAAGATTACTGTTTGATGATGAACTTAAGGGAACCCAGACAGATGATGAGTTTATGCAGGCATTAAAGGATGATATTAATGTATACCGAAGTAATGATGCAAGAATAAACAGCTTTAGTATACAGAGTGCCAGTGATACAAAGTATACTACCTTTAATAACAGGGATTATGCATCATTACAGCTTGTGTATTATATACGTGAAGGCAGTAATCTGCATACTTCCGGTACAAAGTTTACACTCAGGAAGGATAATTCCGGCAAGTGGAAGATATTGTACTGGGAACTGGTTGATTCTGTAGATTTGGGCTAAATGAGCATAAAGAATGGAGATTATGATGGAAGAACAGAAGGATGTGCTGATACTGGCTATTGAGAGTTCATGCGATGAAACAGCGGCAGCAGTTGTTAAGAATGGAAGAACAATATTATCCAATGTGATTAATTCACAGATAGCAATTCATACAGAGTATGGTGGAGTAGTTCCAGAGATAGCCTCGAGAAAGCATATAGAAAATATTAATCCGGTTATCAGAATGGCACTTGATGAGGCAAAAGTGACTTTAGATGACATAGATGCAATAGGAGTGACTTATGGTCCGGGACTTGTTGGAGCGCTTCTTGTCGGTGTTGCTGAGGCTAAGGCCATCGCATTTGCAACAGGAAAGCCGCTTGTAGGAGTTCATCACATTGAGGGACATATTGCAGCCAATTATATAGAAAATAAGGAACTTGAGCCGCCATTTGTGGCACTTGTTGTATCCGGAGGACATACTCATCTTGTAAAGGTAAATGATTATGGAAGCTTTGATATAATCGGACGGACAAGAGATGATGCAGCTGGAGAGGCATTTGACAAGGTGGCAAGAGCTATAGGATTAGGCTATCCGGGCGGCCCTAAGATAGATAAGGTGGCTAAAGAGGGTAATCCTGATGCCATAGTATTTCCGAGGGCACATGTTGATGATGCACCATATGACTTTTCTTTTAGTGGAATAAAGTCAGCGGTACTGAACTATATTAATTCAGCAGAGATGAGGGGTGAAACAATCAACAAGGCAGACCTTGCAGCATCATTCCAGAAAGCTGTTGTAGATGCGCTTGTATCAAGAGCCATACGTCTTACAAAGGAGAGTGGAATGGACAAGCTCGCTGTAGCAGGTGGAGTTGCGTCCAATTCTGCCTTAAGAAAGGCTTTAAAGGAGGAGTGTGAGAAGAACGATATTAAGTTCTATTCACCATCGCCAATATTCTGTACAGACAATGCGGCTATGATTGGTGTAGCGGCATATTATGAATATATATCAGGAACAAGACACGGCTACGACCTCAATGCAGTGCCTAATCTTAAGCTGGGTGAGAGAATATAGAGAATAGGTTTGGGATGATTTAAGGCAATCGGTCTAAAGTAATTGGGATTAATTTATAGTTATTAAGATTAGCTACTGTCGATTGAAAGAAAGGTTATTCTTGCGGACTTAGGAAAGTAGAAGGTTATTAGTGTTAACTATTGCCGGATGTGAGAGAATATAAAGAACACAGGAAAGGAAGATGAGATGTGTATGAACTATGCGATAATATTGGCAGGTGGAAAAGGCTCAAGAATGAAGAGTGCAGTTCCCAAGCAGTTTATGGAGCTGAACGGCAAGCCGATGGTGTGTCATTCTATAGATACATTTGAACATAACAGCAATATTGATGGAATAGTGCTTGTAACATCTTCTGATTATAGAGAATATATGGAAAAACTCATACAGGACTATTCATATAGAAAGATTATAGGTATAGCTGAAGGCGGCGCAGAAAGATATGATTCGGTATATGCGGGGCTTAACTGCATAAGGAATAGTTCACGTGATGTGAATAACGCAAATAATGCTGTATCTGGTGTGCAAAATAATATTTTCATACATGACGGAGCAAGACCATGCGTAACTGATAATATCATTAATGCATGCATGAGGGATGTTATGCAGTATAAGGCATGCGTTGCGGCAGTTCCAGTTAAAGATACGATAAAAGTAGTTGACACAGATGGTATTGCTGTTAATACGCCAGACAGAAGTACCCTGTGGCAGATACAGACCCCTCAGGTATTTGAATATGGGCTTATAATGGAGGCGTATGACAGGCTCTACGCAGACAATGACAAGTCAGGAATAACAGACGATGCTATGGTTTCAGAGCGATATATGCACACAAAGGTGAAAATGACGCTGTCAGAATATACCAATATAAAAGCAACAACACCAGAAGACATACTTGTAACGCAGATATTCCTGTCCCAGAACACGAAAGTCAGCATGTAAATTGCGTTAAATAAAGATATATACATATAATTTCAAGGAGCTGTCGCATTAAGCATAATCTATACAATATGCAGATATTAATAACAGATTTAGTATCTACATATTGTATGAATAGCGCTTTGCGCGACATCTCCTTTTTGATTTAAATGCAAAAGTCTTGACTGCTCATTTTTATTCTGTAAGTTTACTTTTTGTAGATATATTAAGATTAAAATACTATAAATGAGCAAATTTAAAATATTGCAGAAGTATGTCAGCGTTAGAAAAAAGGATTTTTCATAATCTATTGAAATGTATCTGTAGTACAAACAAGAACAAATTGTTTTTGTGCATTTTTCTGTATCTGCTTATTTGTAGTTAAAATATATAAAACGCATATGAATGGGTAGTATTGATTATTAATTGACGAAAGTAATTAGAGAAAATGTGCTTGTTGGTTTTATATAGATACAGATATAGGAAGGTATGCTCAACATATGACAGTGTATATATGAGGGAGGAGTTTTGTACAGATACAGATATTAGGAAGGCTTGCTCAGCATATGACAGTGTATGCGTGATGGAGAAGTTTTGTAAAGATATAAATAAAGGATGGGGGTGAAAATAACAGAATTGAATATGTTTAAGTATAATTTGAAAAAAATATAAGAAAAAATACAATAAAAAATGAGTATTATTATAGAGAAAAGAATAAAAAACAGGTTTTTTATGATAAAAATGCAAAAAAATATTGTATCCGCAAACCCAGTAAATAAGCGACTTTGCAGGGTTGTTCTAAAAAATATCAAAAAAAGTTAAAAAAACTTGTTGACAAACTATAGACATGATGATATTATAACAAAGTCGTCAGTGCGGCACAGCAATAACGACACAGAATATATGGAATATGGAGAGGTACCGAAGTGGTCATAACGGGGCGGTCTTGAAAAC
>FR886243.1 GCA_000436535.1 Eubacterium sp. CAG:252
TTCAGACGTGAAGTAATAGAGCATGCAGACCTTCAGCCTATCGGATGGAAGATTATGGTAGAAGTTCTTGCCATGGGTTCATATAAGAAGGTTGTTGAGATACCTTACAAGTTCCAGCAAAGAACAGAGGGTGAATCAAAGCTTTCAGGCAAGGTTACTCTTGAATACCTTAAGCAGCTTAAGGACCTTAGAAAGAGATACAACAAGGCTAATAAGTATCAAGTTGAGATCTGGTCAACAGAGAGGATGATGGCAGAATAATGGGAAAGTATTTTGGTACAGATGGATTTCGTGGAGAAGCTAACGTTACACTTACAGTAGACCATGCATTTAAGGTAGGAAGATTTCTTGGCTGGTTTTATGGTAAGGAAAAGGAAGATGGAAAGGCTAAGATTGTAATCGGCAAGGATACAAGAAGAAGCAGCTATATGTTTGAGTATTCACTTGTTGCAGGGCTTACAGCTTCCGGCGCAGATGTATATCTTCTTCATGTAACAACAACACCTAGTGTTGCATATGTAACAAGAACAGAGGACTTTGACTGCGGTATTATGATATCTGCAAGCCACAATCCTTTTTATGATAATGGTATCAAGCTCATCAACAACAAGGGCGAGAAGATGAGAGAGGATGTCATTGATGAGATAGAGAAGTACCTTGATGGCGAGATTAAGGATATTCCATACGCTACTAAGGAAAAGATAGGCTGTACAGTAGACCATACAGCAGGACGTAACAGATATATGGGTTATCTTATGAGCCTTGCAATATATTCCTTCAAGGGAATGAGAATAGGTCTTGATGCATCTAACGGAAGTGCGTGGACACTTGCAAAGGCAGTATTTGATGCACTTGGTGCCAAGACATATGTTATCAATGCAGAGCCTAATGGAACTAATATCAACGCTGACTGCGGTTCTACACATATAGAAGGCTTATGTGACCTTGTTAAGAGAGAACACCTTGATGCAGGTTTTGCATTTGACGGAGATGCAGACAGATGTCTTTGTGTAGATGAGAATGGTGATGTTATAACAGGCGACCATATCCTTTATATATATGGATGTTATATGAAGGAAAGAGGAAAGCTTATCGATAACACAGTTGTCACAACAGTTATGTCTAACTTTGGTCTTTACAAGGCGTTCGATGCGGCAGGTATCGATTATGAGAAGACTAAGGTTGGAGATAAGTATGTATATGAGTGTATGTCTAAGAACGGTTACCGTCTTGGCGGTGAGCAGTCAGGACACATCATATTCAGCAAGTATGCGACAACAGGTGATGGTATCATAACAGCCCTTAAGATGATGGAGGTTATGATTGCAAAGAAGAAGACACTTGCACAGCTTGCAGCGCCTCTTCATATATATCCACAGGTGCTTAAGAATGTACGTGTATACGACAAGCCTACAGCACAGAATGATGAGGATGTTAAGGCAGCAGTAGCAAGGGTAGCAGAGGCACTTGGTGAGAATGGCCGTATTCTTGTAAGAGAGAGCGGAACAGAGCCAGTTATAAGAGTTATGGTTGAAGCCGGTACACATGATGAGTGTGAAGCTTATGTCGATGAAGTAATCGAGGTTATTAAGAGTAAGGGCTATGTAGCAGGGTAACTATGATGTTGAGGTCAACCACCACATATGAGTAAAATCATATGGGTAAATGACTTTGTGACACTGGTATCATAAATATGTATGAATAAACAATTCTCCTTGTTAATAAGATGATAGTAGTCTTATTAACAAGGGGATTTTTTTATGTCGCGAATATGTGGATATAGTACAGAAGAGCCATTAGTGTATGTGGATAAATGTGTATGCAATAAAGAGGAGGCTTTGGTGTATGCGGATAAATGTGTATGCCGTACACATGATACAGTAAGAAGAAAAAAATGTGCCAATACGCCTGCCAGATATATTTATATACTGCCAGCCGTGTTATGCATTATCTTTCTAAGTATTATGACAATGACGGGCTGCAGTAAAAATGAGTCAAAGGAGCACACAGTTATTGATTACACAGTGGTTGAGAATGAAGACCTCCCGGCAGAACTTAGGAAGCTCATAGATAACAAGAAGGAAAATACACTGCGGCTTACATACACAACAAAGGATTATACATATGTTGTAGCCGGCTTTGGAACAAAGGAAACGTCCGGTTACAGTATAAAAGTAAATGATGTGTATAAGAGTGGTGATGCAATATATGCAGATTTTGCCCTTATTGGGCCATCGGAAAATGAGGCTGTAAATGAGGTGGCTACAACACCTTATATAGTGCTCAAGTACGAAAAAAGGGATGAGCCGGTAGTATTTAAGATGTAAGTGTCAAAAGTATAAAAGTCGTTTATGCCGGCAGAAAAAGACTTTCTTACTGGGGACACTTACATTGAAATATAAAATAAAGTACTATCTGGAATTACTGGTTCATATACTACATAAGGGAAAAGTGCCTGATAAATATAAGGAGGTTTATAAGTTGGAGCTTAAGTATGACAATATTCACCAATACACTGTAAAGTGTTCAAATACTTCCCAGATAACTCTTGATGATGATTATAATGTGCCGGACAGCAAACCGGATATAGACAGTATAGTAAAAGATTTTGGTATGGTTGTGCTTGACAGTATAAGGGTCAATCAGGATAAGGCGCAGGTTGAGGGCAGTCTTAAGTATGCGATACTCTACATAGGAAAGGGACAGGAGGAGGGAAGTTTTCTTCCTGTAAAGATGGATGGAAGCCTGCATTTTCTGGAAAATATTAATCTGTCGTGTGATGCCTCTGATACGGAGGTGACCTGCAGGGCGCGTATAGAAGACCTCACCATCAAGTCGATTAATTCAAGGAAAATAAGCGTAAAGGCGATAGTGAGCCTTACTGTAGTGTGTGAGGAAATCAATAATGTTGCCATATCATCGCAGATAACGGCAGATGAGGAGTGCAGCCTGCAGCTTCTCTATAAGGATTATGAGTATGCACAGATGGATGTAAATATGCGTGACAACTTAAGGATAAAGGAAAGTCTGTCACTTCCTAACGGCAAGGCAGATGTGGCAGAGCTTGTGTGGGATGACGTGGATGTAAAGAATATGAGTACACGTATGACTGAGGATGGGCTTAGTGTCGGTGGTGAGCTTAGTGTATTTATTATGTATATAAGCAATGATGACGGTCAGTCAGTGCAGTGGTATGAAACTTCAGTGCCGTTTACGGGTGTTATAGATGTGAGTGGTGCCGACCCTGAAAGTATATGCTATGTAGGTTTTACTCTTACAGGTAAAAATGTGGAGGTAAGGCCAGACTATGACGGAAACAACAGGGAGATAGCGGTGGAGCTTGTGCTTGATATGGATATCAAGTCTTACAGGGACTGTAAAAAGACTGCGCTTAAGGATGTATATGTTCCGGGAAGTACTATGAATATAAAGCAGTCAGAGGTGAAGCTTAAGAAGCTGCTTATAAGAAATAATACCAAGTGCCGTGTAGCCGATAACATTAAGGTTGCTGATTATATAAATCTTATGCAGATAGTAAATGCCACGGCAGGGGTGCAGATAGATGACTACGAATATACTTCTGAGGGCATAGAGGTGTCGGGTGCTGTTATGGTAAATGTATGCTACATAACATCAGATGATAATGCACCTATGGGAAGTGTCAATGCTGTCATTCCATTTACAGGTGTAGTAGCCATAAAGGAGTATGATAAGGATAATATAGAGTATATGATAAGACCTTGTATAGAACAGCTGCAGGCATCAATGAACAGCAGCGCGCAGATAGAAGTCAAGGCAGTTGTTTCGCTTGATGCAATATGCTTTGAGCCGGTAGTGCTCTCAACGATAGAGGAGTGTGAGTATATACCGGGTGATGGGGAATATTATGCTTCACTTCCTTCTATGGTCGGTTACATATCGGATGGCAGATGTAATATGTGGGATATAGCAAAGAAGTATAATACGACCTGTGATGCAATAAGAAGGGATAATGCGCCTGTGCAGAGGCTTTCTGACAGTGATGATGTGCCAAGGGGGACTAAGCTGCTGCTTATAAAGGAGTGCATGGTGGCAGAGTAGTTATAATTAGTTAAATAAAACGGGGCTGCCACAAATATACTGTGTCAGTCCCGTATGTGTCATATTAAAGCTTTAGGCATTAGTGCTATCTGTATTCTTTGAAGCGAAGTACTTATCGAACTTATCCATAACGGCACTGTATGTATCCTGTGATATATCAGGAAGAGTTCTGCCCCAGCTCTTAGTAGCTTCCTTGAAGCCTTTTTCTACGGCTTCCTTCATAGTCTTCATCTTTTCTTCATCATCACCGGCAAGAGCCTGTGCGAAGTCGAAAATTCTCTCAGATGTCTGCTTAACGCCCCAGTAGCCATCTTCTGATATGTCTTCTTTAGCCTTTGCGATAGTGTCTGCATCGGCAGTAAAGTTACCGCTTGCAAGTGCTTTCCACATATCATCAGCAGTTCCTATAGTAATACCCTGCTTCTTGAACATAGTAGTTACAAGTGACTGTAACTGCTGCATACGATTGTCAGAGTCAGCCTTGAGCTTTGCTACAAGTGCTGGATTGGCAGCATTACTTTTAACAGATGATGTTGAAGAGCTGCTTTTGTCTGAAGATGACTCATAAGTAGCTGCAACATCGCTTGTGTTTTTAGAAGCTGTTGAGTTGTCGGTGTCTTTAACGGCAGTCTTCTTGTTAGAAGCCGCTTCGTAACTTGTGTAATAAGAATTAACTCCATTTAATTCCATATTATTCCTCCATTCTAACCATTATATAAGCTGGCTGTGTAATTAATAAGTGACATCTATGTATGCCCCATTACTGTAGTAAGTTGAATATATGAAACATACACAGGAAAAAAGCCATCCGTGGCTCTTAATATAATGCCCACAGTTATGTGTAATCTGATATACCACACTTGGACATTTGTTATATATCATATATCGGAGAGTTTTGTGGATAATTAACCCGTACTTAAAAATTGGAGTGGATATCTGTAATCAGATACGATTCTGTCTGCAGGATAACTAAGCAGGCAGAATATCAAAAATTAATAAAATAAATCAGATACGCTCCTGATTACGCCTGTACTTATTAGGCGATACGCCCTTAGTCCGCCTGAAGGCATCACCAAAGTAGTTGCTGTCATTAAAGCCACATTCAAATGCAATCGTGGTTATTGACTTGTTGGTGTTAAGCAGCAGTTCGCAGGCGTGCTTAATGCGGACATTAATTATATACTCCTTAAAACCAAAGCCAGTCACACTTTTAAACTTCTTTGAAAGATATGAACGGCTTAAGTTAAACTGTTTTGCCATATCCTCAAGAACAAGCTTTTCATTGTAGTGGGTGTATATGTAAGTGGCAACCTCCTGCATAATCTGGTTATCCACGTCAATCTCTTTTATTACATTTTCTTCATACTTCTTACATCTTGCAATAAAAAGAATAAGTTCTGCAAGTGCCACGCTTACAAAGCCCGGAGAGAGCGGGTCCTGCCCCTCATTTTCAAACATAAGCTTATCAAGGATTTTCTCAATGTAATCCCTTCTCTTCTCAGGAATATTGATAACACCGGCCTGCATAACCTCTGATACGATGTCGGTTCCCACGATACCGCTTAACCAGTCTGTAACCGGAGGTTTGAAGCTTATAACAATACGTTCATTGATACCTTTTCCGGTGTAGTCAGTCTTGTGTATAGTTCCGGCAGGAACGATGACGATATCGCCGCGGCTGAACTTATATATATTGTGGCTTATAAATGCGGTGCACTCCCCGCGGGCAAGATAAAACAGCTCATGAAACGGATGTGAGTGCGGTTCTTTCATCTTGAAGGCTGAACGCTTGATTTTTTTTATCTCAAAGTCTTTCTGCATATCCTGTAACATAGTAATCCTCATTTCTGTGCCTCTTAATATTAGGCAGCTTTTAATTGTATATCAGATGTCTGGTCGTAGGTAAGTATCCTGCTGCTGACAGGCGTTGGTGTCCTGCCATATTGGGGTGCAATTACGCAATTATCTACTTGATAGGCAGGTTAATAAGGATAACTGACCTTGTAATGCTGACATCACATAAGATTAAAAAGGAAAAATATCTGTAGTTTCACGCTAATATAGATATAAATTAGTAGAAATTACTGCTTTTTATGCTAACATATATATTGTAAAAAATAAAGAGCGAATTAGTAAATATCAGAAAGTGAGTGAGAAAAAATGGCAAAGCCAATAAGTGCAGGAAAAAGAGAAATGATTTTAAATGGCAATCTGGTAAAGGCGATACTTACACTGGCAATACCTGTTATGCTTAACAGTTTTATACAGTCAATGTACAATCTTACAGATACATTCTGGCTTGGAAAGATAGGAACAACAAGTCAGGCAGCCATAACACTTGTTTCCCCATTCCAGAATATACTTATCAACTTCGGAGCCGGAATAACAACAGCCGGAGCTATACTTATATCACAGTACTTAGGTGCAAGGGAAGATAAGCAGGCCAACTCAATGGCAAATCATATATGTATAACCTCGCTTGGATTTTCAGTCATATGTGCCTGTATATGCTGGCTGTGTTCGTCAGGACTTGTCAGATGGCTTGGTGCAGAAGGCGATATATATAATTACGGACTTACATATATAAGAATAGTTGTAATGGACCTTCCATTCCTTTTTATGATTAATCTGTTTTCATCTGTAAGGCAGGCGCAGGGCGATACAGTAAGACCGCTGCTTCTGAATATACTTGGTGTTACTATCAACCTTATACTTGACCCGCTGTTTCTTGTTGTATTTAACTGGGGTATCGGTGGAGCCGCATTTGCAACACTTATAGCGAAAATTCCAAGTGCCATCATAGGCTTTGTAATACTTACAGGAAAGAACCAGCTTGTAAGAATAAGCTTTAAGGGCTTCAGATTTGATAAGAATAAGGTTATGTCTATATTAAAGATAGGTCTGCCTACAGCAATCGGTGGAAGTACAATGCAGTTCGGTTTTCTTCTTATGTCTAGAAATGTTAATGTCTATGGGGCAACAGCTATGACAGCATATGGTATTGGAAACAAGATTAACAGTATCATAACTATGCCGGCAAGCGGAATTGGCTCTGCCATATCAACTATTGTCGGTCAGAATATGGGGGCTGGCAATGTCAGAAGAACTGATAGGTCTTACCACATAGCATTGAGAATAGGTGCTGTTTTCCTTTTTGTGTGTGGTATGATTTTATCAAGACGTTTTATAGCAGAACCTATGGTAAGGTTCTTTACATCCGATGAACAGGTTGTTCCACTTGCAACAGACTTCCTTTCTATTATGGCAATGTGCTGCTGGACCAATGCATTTTATAATGTAACACAGGGACTTTTTCAGGGCTGTGGTCATACGATGATAACTATGGCAGTTGATGCGACACGTATCTGGATATTCAGATTTCTTACACTCTGGGTATGTGCCAATGTGCTTGGAATGGGCGTTGAGAGTGTGTGGTATGCCGTTGTTGTAAGTAATGCAACTTCTGCTTTGATACTCTATATACTGTACTGGACGGGTATATGGAAGAAGTCGACTATTAAGATTGAGAAGACGGAAAATGCAGCAGCACAAGCTTCTAAGACAAATGTCGCATAGTAAGTTTATAGGATTATATTATGTTAAGGTAAAAGGGTATTTTGCCAATAAATGATGTTTATGGATTACTTCATTGTTTTGCAATTCACATAATGCCAAGACACAATTTTATATCTTTATATCATTTCCCGATGCCGGCCTATACGTTCTGGCTTCGGGAATTTTTTGATTTGTACTTGATTTTGTACAATGTGTTTTATATAATATTTGTGTATACAAAAAACTGGAGATAAAAAATATGGATTCAATTAGACTTAAGGCGAGAGCCAAGATTAATCTTGGACTGGATGTATTAGGCAAGAGGGAAAACGGATATCACGATGTAAAGATGGTTATGCAGACTGTTGGAATATATGACAGGCTTATCATAACAAGAATTCCTGAGGATGATATCAGGATTAATATCAATCTTAAGTTTCTTCCTGTCAATGAGAATAACCTGATATATAAGGCGTATAAGCTTATGAAGGATGAGTATGGCTTTAGTGGGGGAATAGATGTAGACCTCAACAAGTTTATACCGATAGCAGCAGGTATGGCAGGTGGAAGTACAGATGCAGCATCAACTATGTTTGCAATTAACAAGCTTTTTAATCTTGGATTATCCAATGCAGAACTTATGGAGCAGGGTGTAAAGATAGGAGCTGATGTTCCATACTGTATTATGAGAGGAACAGCACTTGCAGAGGGAATAGGGGAGAAGCTTACCAAGCTTACACCGATGCCACACTGTTATATAGTAGTTGCAAAGCCGCCTATCAATGTTTCAACAAAGATGGTGTATGAGAGTCTTGACTCAGGTGCAATAACAAAGCATCCGGACATAGACGGAATTATAGAAGCTATCAATGAAGGTGATGTCAAGAAAGTTGCAGAGCGTATGGGCAATGTCCTTGAGGACGTTACGATACCGATGTATCCGGTTATCGCAAAGATTAAGAACGATATGCTGGCCAATGGCGCTTACAATGCTATGATGAGCGGAAGCGGTCCTACAGTGTTTGGAATATTTCCTGATGAGCAGACTGCGCTTAACTGTAAGGAATACTTAAAGTCGCAGGAAGATGCAAGACAGGTATATATCACGGAAACATTTTAGATAATAACAGACAATAAAACAGATATACATATGGAGGATTAGAAGATGAAGGGTGAATTAAAGATGGACGTTAATGAATACCTTCCATTAAGGGATGTTGTATTCAATACATTAAGACAGGCAATTCTTACAGGAGAGATGGAACCGGGCGAGAGACTTATGGAAATCCAGCTTGCCAATAAGCTTGGAGTAAGCCGTACACCTATAAGAGAGGCAATAAGAAAGCTTGAGCTTGAAGGTCTTGTTATTATGATTCCAAGAAAGGGAGCAGAGGTTGCACATATCACAGTTAAGGATATGAGAGATGTTTTAGAGGTGCGCTCAGCGCTTGAGGAACTTGCTGCAACACTTGCCTGCAAGAATGTTACACCAGAGCATATAGATGAGTTAAAGACAGCCAACAGAGTGTTTGAGGCAGCTATCGTATCAAAGGATGTAGTAGCCATAGTAAACGCTGATGTTACATTCCACAATATCATATATTCAATGACAGATAACCAGCGACTCATCCAGCTTATCAACAGCCTTAGTGAGCAGATGTACAGATATCGTCTTGAGTATGTAAAGGATGCAAGAACACATTCTATTCTTATAAGTGAGCATAACGATATCATCAGGCAGCTTGCCGACAAGGATGTTGAAAAGGCAAAGATTATAGTAAGACAGCACGTTAATAATCAGGAAAAGGGGATTATAAGACTGCTTAATATCTAATAAAACTGATGGATAGATGAAATTAAGAATAGTGGCATCATATGTGTAAGTCATATGGTGCCGCTATTTTTTGGCTTTTTATATTGTGTGTGTTGGTTACAGGATGTTTTTGATATTAAATGTATGCCTCTCTGATATTATATTTTGTTATTTGTACAGGGTAATCGGATTATAATTAAATATAAAATTAACTTTTTTGTACGGGTTGTTAAAGTGTGGAAAGAGTTTTTATTACTTAGTTGCAGATATGTATAAATTGCCATTATATGGGAACTATGTAAATGTAGTTAATAATTAGTTGGACATAGCGGAGGGGATATAATGGGCATTGAAAATATAAGAAGAGAAGGCAGACGTACAGGTAATGCAAAAAAGAGCACAGCAGGAATTCTATTTATATTTTTAGCAACAATTATGCTTGTAATTGCAGGCTATAGGCTGTATATTGATAACAGAGAAGTACATATACAAAAAGGCATTGCATCAAACATTATCAGGTTTCATGTGAGGGCGGAAAGTGACTCAGATGAAGACCAGTGGATTAAAATGCAGGTTAAGGAAGCGGTGCTTGATTATATAAGTCCGATTCTTTCAAAGTCGCAGTCGGTAGATGAGTCAAGGGCAATTCTTACCGATGAAAGTGACGGTATAAGGGATGTTGCAGTTGATACACTTAGAAGTCTTGGCGATGAAAGTGATGTGAGCGTGTATTTTGAGAATTGTTATTTTCCGATGAAGACTTACGGGGATATGACATTTCCACCGGGAGAATACGAGGCATTCAGGGTCGATATAGGCGATGCCAAAGGCAGGAACTGGTGGTGTGTGCTGTATCCACCATTGTGTTTCGTGGATGCAGTGTATGGAGAGGTTCCAGAGGAGTCTAAGGAGGAACTTAAGGGCGTTCTCACAGAAGATGAATATAGGACAGTGTCGGGAGATAATGTCAGTTTCAGGTTTAAGTATCTGAAGTTTCTCAATAAGTATTTAGAATAAGAATAAAAAGTTCTGGTAATACGGACAAAATTATTAATTATAATACAGATGGAGTAATAATATATGAAGGATAAAGTGTATATTAAGATAAAAGGACTTGCATTGGAGGAACAGTCTGTTGATGGAAGTATCACAGAGGAGGCGGACAATGTTGAGGTTATAAGTGTGGGAAGGCACACAAGCCGCAACGGTAAGGAGTATATTAAGTTTGAGGAAGTATACGATGGTGCAAGTGAGAAGTCGCTCACTATTATAAAGATAACTGATGACAGTATTGAGGTGAGCAAAAAAGGCGCTATAACAACATGTATGGAGTTTGCTAAGAACAAAAGAACACTAAGCTGTTATAATACGCCGTATGGAAGTATTGATATTGCTATATTTACAAGTGTTCTTGACATTAAAAGGGAAGAAGACAGGATAGATGCAGCCATAGAATATACTATGGAGGTTAATAATCAGCAGATGAATACTAACAGGGTTGAAATAGAGATTACAAGTAAGAGTATAGAACTGTAGAAGTGTGATGTAAGGTGAAACTATGTGTGTATCTGTCAGATTTTGTGGAAGTCATAAGCAGTCACCGGAGTACTGCAGGAAACTGTCCGGATATACATCCTGAAGACTGGCTATTTAGCATCATAGAGAAACAGGAGATTAGATATCATGGAGAAAAATCTTACAACCGGAAGTGTACTTAAGACGATAATATATTTCGCACTTCCATATCTTTTATCATATTTTTTACAGACCTTATATGGTATGGCAGACCTTTACATAACGGGGCAGTTTAACGGCGTTGACTCTATAACGGCGGTGTCAAATGGAAGTCAGGTTATGCATATGCTTACAGTTATAATTGTTGGTCTTGCTATGGGAACAACGGTTATAATAGGCAAAGCCATAGGCGGCAATAAGCTTGATAATGCAGGCAGGGCTATAGGTAATACAATAACATTATTTATGGGAATTGCCATAGTGATGACAATAGTGTTTCTTATAGCAGCAAAGCCGATAGTGCTGCTTATAGGAGTACCGCAGGAGGCTGTTGCCGGAACAGTAAGGTATCTTATAATATGTTTCATCGGAATTCCATTTATAACAGCTTATAATATAATAAGTTCCATATTCAGAGGACTTGGCGACTCTAAAAGTCCAATGTACTTTATAGGTATATCATGTGTAACCAATATAACACTTGATTATGTATTTATAGGATTATGTGACTTAGGACCATCAGGTGCGGCACTTGGAACAGTTCTTTCACAGACATTCAGTGTAATAGCTGCATTTATTTCAATAAGAAAGAGAAAAACAGGAATAAAGCTTGTAAAGGAAGATTTCATACCAGACAGGAAAGTGCTGGGGGAAATTCTTAAAGTCGGTATTCCCGTTGCAGTTCAGGACGGATGTATACAGGTGGCATTTATTATAATCACAGTTATAGCTAACCACAGAGGACTTGACGATGCTGCGGCTGTTGGTATAGTTGAGAAAATGATAAGTGCAATATTCATAATTCCATCATCTATGCTTGCTACAGTGTCGGCGCTTTCAGCCCAGAATATAGGTGCAGGAAAGTATGACAGGGCGGCGAAGACACTTAAGTATGCAACTATGATTACAAGTGTGTATGGCGTATTTATGGCAGTTATTATGCAGGTGCTTGCGGCACCACTTCTTGCATTATTTACAAAGGATGCGGCAGTTGTTGTTCTTGGAACACAGTATATGAAGGGATATATTATCGACAGCATATTTGCAGGAGTGCATTTCTGTTTCAGCGGCTACTTTGCAGCATATGGAAAGTCATATATCGGATTTATGCATAATATTATATCAATAACCTTTGTGCGTGTGCCGGGTTCATACCTTGCCTCGAAGCTGTCTGGTGATACGCTCTTTCCTATGGGACTGGCAGCGCCAGCGGGCTCACTGTTGTCGGTTATTATATGTGTGTGCGCGTATATATATCTGAAGCGAAGCGGTAAATTGGAACCGGTGGCAGCGTAGATTAAGAAAAAATAAATTATGATACAATGAGCGCAAAAGAAAAAGAAGCGGTTGCGAAGCAGACATTTACTTTTCTTGCGCTATTAATTAACAGTCACGCAAAGCAATTACGGCAGTTATCAGGGTAATCCTGATAGCTGCCTTTTTTAATACACTTGACGGGCGTTGTATACTTTCTATGTATAGAACAGTTGCGCGAAAGCATTAATCAGAATATAATAAAGATAGACTAAAAGCTGTTATTTACTGGCAGATATTGGCAGAACTTTAGAAAAAACGTGCGCGGAAATGGAGATTAATATGAATTCAACATTAAAAAGAACATGGGCAGAAATAAATCTTAATGCTCTTGCTCATAATTATAATACATTAAGAGAAAGAATAGGCAGTAATGTAAAGTTCTTAGGAGTGGTTAAGGCGGATGCATATGGACATGGTTCAGTACAGGTAAGCAGGCTGCTTGAAAAGCTTGGTGCAGATTATCTTGCAGTGAGCAGTATAGATGAAGCGATAGAATTAAGGCATAATGGCATAACAATGCCAATACTTATACTCGGACATACTCCTAAGGAAGAGGTAGGAGAGCTTATAAAGAATAATATCACACAGGCTGTAACTTGTAAGGCAAAGGCGCTTGAATACAGCGAAGAGGCAGTTAAATGTAATGGCACATTAAAGATACATATCAAGGTTGATACAGGTATGTCACGACTTGGTTATCTTTGTGATGGTGATTACTTTGACAGCGGTGTTGAAGGAATATGTGAAGGTTGTGAGCTTCCGGGACTTATGCCTGAGGGTATATTTACACATTTTGCAGTGTCAGATGAACCGGGAGAAGAGTGCATGGCTTATACAAAGCACCAGTTTGAGCTGTTTACGAGTGTGATAGATGCAGTAGAAAAGAAGCTTGGAAAGAAGTTTCAGATAAGACACTGTGCCAATACAGGTGCGGTTGCAAAGTATCCTGAGACATGGCTTGATATGGTAAGACCGGGACTTCTTCTGTATGGATATGGTGAGTTTGCAGAGGAACTTGGCTTAAAGCCGGTTATGTCACTTAAGACAACGGTAAGCACAATAAAGACATACCCTGCTGGAACTGCTATAAGCTATGGCGGAATATATAAGACAGACAAGAAGACAAGAATGGGTGTTGTTCCTTATGGATATGCCGATGGATTTTTCAGATGCCTTTCTAACAGATATGAGCTTATGACAAGTGAGGGCTTAGTTCCACAGAGAGGCAAGATATGTATGGATATGTGTATGATAGACCTGACAGATAAGATGGGCGTTGATGTTGGAAGTGAAGTAGAGATATTTGGAGATAACAATCCTATTGAAAAGATGGCAGAGCTTGCGGGAACTATTCCTTATGAGCTGACATGCGCAGTAAGTAAGAGAGTTCCAAGAATATATATGCAGGATGGAAAGGTTGTTGAAAAGGAGTTAATGCTTCGCGGTTAGTGCGGGGAGTGCACAGATGACAGAATAAACCAGAAAATATGAACAGGAGAGAAGCTTATGAAACGAACAGCGGCGATGCTGCTTGCACTTGTTATGCTTGTTATGACAGGCTGCGGCGGTAAAAGCAAAAACATAAGAGTAGGTGCGGCTGATATCGGTGGTGTGTATTATGCATATTCAAGCACATTTGCACAGATAGCACACGAAGATATGAGCGGTTATACTTTTGAAACCAAGACAACAGCAGGTTCGGTAGCGAACTTAAGGCTTATATCAGGTGGTTATATCGACCTTGGAATAGTTCAGGCAGATATGCTTAGTGATGCCTATAACAGCAGGGGCACCTTTGAAAATGGCGATTACCAGAAGGGGTATAAGGCACTTGCGTCACTGTATATAGAAGCATGTCAGATAGTCGTAAGAAAGGAGTCAGGTATCAGCTCTATAGATGACCTTGTCGGAAAGACAGTGAGCATAGGTGCAGCAGAGTCAGGAACAGAGAAAAATGCTGAGGAGATACTTAAGGTAAGCGGCATAACAGAGGAGCTTGTAAAGACAGTCAATATGGACTATGCAGAGGCGGCAGAAAAGCTTGCTGACGGTAAGATAGATGCGATGATTTGTACAGCCGGAATAAGAACGGGTATAATAGAACAGATATCAAAAAGCTGTGACATAGATGTTATAAGTCTTGATGACAAATGTATTGAAAAGCTTCTGACAGCTTATCCTTTGTATGAAAAATATACAATTCCTGCGGGAACATATCAGGGACAGAATGAGCCTGTAAGCACGATAGGAGTAAGGGCGGTGCTTATAGCATCTTCAAGCCTTTCAGACTCAACAACAGAACAGATAACAAGTCTGATATTCTCACACAGTTCAGACTTTAAAAATGCAACTTCACTTGATGCTTTATTCGATGTCAAGGAAGGAGCAAATGGCGTGGATATTCCATTTCATGCAGGAGCGGCGGCGTATTATGCTAAACAGGGTGTTAATGTTAAGACAGAATGACAGTAACCGTAACGGATATTTTCACCCTGACTGTTTATGGGTATAAATATGATACTTATTAAAGAGCAGTAAAAAACCTGTTATATATAGCAGGTATAGTTAATACGTTTATGAAATGGAGATATATATGAAAATTCAGTTAGATATGTATCAGACAATGGCTGTTGCTGTAGTAGTTCTGATGTTAGGAAGTTATTTACGAAAGAGAATAAGCATACTTGAGAAGTTCTGTATACCAGCACCTGTAGTTGGCGGTTTTTTATTTGCAATATTCACATGCATATGCTATGCGACAGGAATTCTTGAATTCGAGTTTGATGATATATTAAAAGAGGTATGTATGGTCTTTTTCTTTACATCTGTAGGGTTTCAGGCCAATCTTAAGGTGCTTAAGAAGGGCGGAAAGTCTATGGTAATATTTCTTGGACTTGTAATTGTGCTTATATTTACACAGAACCTTGTTGCCGTAGGACTTTCAAAGCTTCTTGGACTTAATTCACTTATAGGAATGTGTACAGGCTCTATACCTATGGTCGGAGGACATGGTACAGCGGGCGCATTTGGTCCTGTACTTGAGGATTTTAATGTGCAGGGTGCTACAACCATATGTACAGCAGCCGCTACATTTGGACTTATATTCGGAAGTATCATAGGCGGACCTTTAGGTAAAAGACTTATAGATAAAAAGGACCTTTTAAAGACAGCTATTCTTGAGGATGACAGCCTTTTAGTCGAGGATGAGAAGAAACACGAACGTCATACACAGATGTATGCAGCGGCGGTATTCCAGCTCATCATAGCAATAGGAATAGGAACAATATTTTCATGGGCACTTACTAAGACAGGTATGACTTTCCCTATATATATAGGTGCGATGATTGCGGCAGCTCTTATGCGTAATATTGCGGAGTACTCAAGCAATGAGAATTTCGCTATACATATGGGTGAGATTAATGACCTTGGTGGTATAGCACTTTCGCTGTTCCTTGGTATGGCGATGATTACACTTAAGCTGTGGCAGCTTACAGCACTTGCACTTCCACTTGTTATACTGCTTTTGGCACAGGCGCTTGTAATAATGCTGTATACATATTTTGTAGTGTTCAATGTTATGGGAAGAGATTACGATGCGGCAGTGCTTGTTGCAGGAACATGCGGCTTCGGTATGGGTGCAACACCTAACGCCATGGCTAATATGCAGGCGCTTTGTGATAAGTATGTGCCATCTGTCAAGGCGTATCTTATAATTCCTCTTATAGGAAGTCTGTTTGCAGATTTCCTTAACAGCCTGATTATTACGTTATTTATTAATCTGCTGTAAAATGTGAGAGGCAAATGTAATGTTGGAATTAAGATTAATATGAGGAGGAATGCTATGTTTAATTTTTTAAAGAAAATGCGTAATAAAGATAACACTCCTAAAAAGGGTTACGACCTTTCGTATGATAATCTGGCTATTCCGGAAATTCATATAAAGGGCAATGCAGATGCAAAGCCTGGTGGGAGTGATAACAAGGTAAACGGGCAGCAGGCAGAAGGTGCCGATGGCGCAGGTGATGTCAATGCACAGAATGTCAGAGCAGGCACAGCAGGCAATGAAGATATGGCAGCAGATAATGCTGACCACCACGCACATATGCATAAGAAGACACATGTTACTTATGACGGAGTTGCAGTTCCAGAGATACATTTTAAAGAAAATGATTAAAAAAGGTGTTGTTAATTAAATTATCCCGTGGTACAATAACAACCAGCAAAAGCAAATAATTAAAAGCATTGACGGAAAAAGTAGTATATGTGCGACATCCAGAGAGAGCTGTGTGTGGTGGAAGCAGCTTATGAAGCTATTATATGAAGACCATTCCCGAGCTGTGCGTAGAAGAAGCATATACGTGAGTATATACTTTGAAGCGTTACCGTGTGGTGTACGTTACAGACCATTAAAGTGAAATATAAGGTGGAACCGTGCGAAAGCACCCTTAGGCAGGCGAAAGTGTACCTACCTGAAGGTGCTTTCGTTGCATTTACACCAGAAGTATGCAGACAAGAGCATATGTGAATTCTGGCATTATTGAAAAAATCGGACATTATTAGAAGGAGAAAAACAATGGTTAATTTCAAAGAAGACGAACAGTTAAAGACATTAAATCATTCATGTGCGCATCTTATGGCACAGGCTATCAAGCACCTTTATCCACAGGCTAAGTTCTGGGTTGGACCAGTAGTAGCAGAAGGTTTCTACTATGATGTAGACCTTGGCGATGATGTTATAAGGGATGAAGATATTCCTAAGATTGAAAAGGAAATGAAAAAGGTTGCAAAGAGCGGCAAGAGAATTGTCCGTAGGGAAATCTCAAAGGAAGAAGCTATGGAGATGTTCAAGGATGATGAGTATAAGTTAGACCTTATCTCTAATCTTGAAGACGGAACAATCTCTTGTTATGAGCAGGGCGACTTTACTGACCTCTGTCGTGGACCTCACGTAGATAATGTTAAGTTATGCCGTAACTTTAAGTTACTCAGACATTCAGGTGCATACTGGAAGGGTGACAGCAACAATAAGGTTCTTCAGAGAATTTACGGTGTATGTTTCCCAACACCAGAAGAACTTGAAGCACATCTTCAGGAGCTTGAAGAAGCAAAGGAAAGAGACCACAGAAAGATAGGTAAGGATATGCAGCTCTTTATGGTGGATGACCTTATCGGACGTGGACTTCCTATGTATCTTCCAAAGGGTTATATTATCTGGCAGGAGCTTGAAGATTATATAAAGGGTAAGGAAAGAAAGCTTGGTTACCAGCATGTTCTTACACCTTGTGTAGGTACAGTTGACCTTTACAAGACATCAGGACACTGGGATCATTATAAGGAAAATATGTTCCCAGCTATGCAGGTTGATGATGAAAGCTTTGTACTTCGTCCAATGAACTGTCCTCATCATATGATGATATATGCTAACAGACTTCATTCTTACAAGGATCTTCCTATAAGAATTGGTGAGATTGCACATGACTTCAGATATGAGTCAAGTGGAACATTAAAGGGTATTGAAAGAGGAAGACATTTCTGTCAGAATGATGCACATCTTTTTGTTACACCAGAGCAGATTAAGGATGAAATATCAAGCGTAGTTGACCTTATATTCAGCACATATAAGGACTTTGGCATCACTAATTACCGTTGTGTACTTTCTCTTCGTGACCCAGAGAACAAGACTAAGTATCATGATGATGATGAAATGTGGAATAAGGCTGAAAATGCTTTAAGAGATGTTATGAACAGTCTTGGCATTGAATATACAGAGGAAATTGGTGAGGCTGCATTCTACGGTCCTAAGCTTGATGTTAATGTTAAGCCAGCTGTTGGTAATGAGATTACACTTTCAACATGTCAGTTAGATTTCTGTCTTCCAGCTAAGTTTAATCTTTCATATGTTGACAAGGATGGCGAGAAGAAGACTCCTGTTGTGCTTCACAGAGCTATACTTGGTTCTCTTGATAGATTTATGGCTTATATACTTGAGGAAACAAAGGGTAATCTTCCAACATGGCTTGCACCAGTTCAGGTAAGAGTAATGCCTGTTAAGACTGATAATGAAGATATTATGAATTATGCCCATAAGATAGTAGATGCTCTTGCTGAAAAGGATGTAAGAGTAGAGCTTGATGACAGAGCAGAGAAGCTTGGTTATCGTATGCGTGAAGGCCAGATTCAGAAGGTTCCATATCTTCTTGTTATTGGCTTTAATGAGCAGGAAAATGAAACTGTATCTTACAGACTTCACGGTGAGCAGGATACTACAACACTTGCGCTGGATGAGTTTGTTAAGAAGATTGAAACAGAGATAAAGAATAAGGTTAGATAATGGATGTTGTTGTCAGGTTATTAACGGACGGACGACATAATATAAGCGGATGTCTATAGTACAGGCATCCGCTTATATTATGTCTGACAGTGGCGGAATTCACGAAAGACAGCGTGTTTGATATAATAATAAAAAGCGACAAAATATCCATATACTTTTAATAAATAAACAACATTGTTTTTATAAATGGTACTAATTTACCACGTTAAAGTGTGTACATTATTATACAATATTGCTAATATAAGCGAGTAAGGCATCATATGTACAAGGAATATTGTACAAATAAATGTATTGGGAGGCATAACATGAAAGCTAATATTAGCAGAAGTGCCCGCAAAGGATGGGCATGGATACTTGCAGCACTGATGGTTGTAAGTGTCATTATTCCAACAACTATATCTACCGCAAAGGCAGAGGTTGGAACAGTACAGTTTAACGGTACAGCAGAAGGCTGGCTTGAGTCAGCTTATGCAGAATGGGCGGTTGATAAAGAGGCAGACGGATATACAGCGTATATCAAAAAAGCTTCACAGTCAGATTCAGCATACGCAAGAATTGATAATGAACTCATAAGAAAGTATAAGAATTACTACAGAGTTGATGCTGTTGGTCTTGCGGCAGGTGACTATGTTATTAAGGTAGTGCCAGTAAAGAATGGTAAAGAGGTAACTGCCAAAGCTGAGGTGACAGATGTACTCAGCGTAAGCTCATATGACAGGTCTGGTTTTGCATTTTCTTCTGAATCAAGATATAAGACAGGTTCGGGAGCATATAACGGAGACGGAACACTTAAGAGTGATGCAATCGTTCTTTATGTAACTAATGATAATGCAAAGACTATAACAGCCGGCATTATGGAAGCAAAAGGCGAAAAGCAGTATACAGGTCTTCAGACAATTATCGATGCATATACAAAGAGTGCCAGCAAGGGTGTAGAAACAAGGGCACTTGATGTAAGGGTAATAGGATGTCTTACAGATGCAGGTATGGATAAGTTCTCAAGCTCATCTGAGGGTGTGCAGATAAAGGGAGCAAGTGCTTATTCTAATCTTAATATGACTTTGGAAGGAATAGGCGAGGATGCAAGTATAAGCGGATTCGGTTTCCTTTTAAGAAATGCAGGAAATGTTGAGATGAGAAATCTTTCAATTCTTAACTTTATGGATGATGGAATTTCTCTTGATACAGCAAACTGCAATGTATGGATACATAATGTAGACCTTTACTACGGCAAGGTTGGCGGGGATGCTGACCAGGCAAAGGGTGATGGTTCTATCGATATAAAGGGTGATTCACAGTATATAACAGTTTCATATGTACATTTCTATGACTCAGGAAAATGTTCTTTATGTGGTATGAAGAGTGAGAGTGGTCCTAACTACATCACATATCATCATAACTGGTTTGACCATTCAGACTCAAGACATGCCAGAGTAAGAACAATGTCAGTACATATGTACAACAATTATTATGATGGAAATGCAAAGTATGGCGTAGGTTCAACTATGGGTTCTTCTATATATATAGAAAACAACTACTTTAGAAACTGCAAGTATCCTATGCTTTCATCTAATCAGGGTACAGATGCTTTAGGCGAAGGTACATTTTCAGGTGAGAATGGTGGTATTATCAAAGCTTATGGCAATGAGATAGTTGGTGCAACAGGTATCATATATGCCAATGCAGCATCAGTTACAGGGGAAGCTGCCAATTCTACAACATTTGATGCATATCTTGCTTCTTCTGCAAGTGAGAAAGTACCATCATCATACAAGACAGCAGCAGGTGGTACATCATATGATAACTTTGATACAACTAAGGACCTTGGAGTTAAGGCAGGAAGCCTTATAGCAGCAAAGGATGTTCCAGCACTTGTTACATCTTCAAAAGGAGCAGGAAGTCTTGGCGGTGGTGTTATCGACTGGAAGTTCAGCGATGAAGATGACACAGTATACGCTGTAGATAAAGATTTAAAGGCTGCAGTTACTAATTATAAGAATACAGAGCTTGTAGCAGTTGGCGGAACTAATGCCAGCTTAGTAACTCCAGAACCTTCAACAGATGAAACAACAAAAGCAACAGAGAGTACTACAAAGGCTACAGAAAAGGCTACAACTTCTAAGGCAACAGAAGCAACAAAGGAAACAGAAAAGGAAACTACAGGTTCAGATTCAGATACTAACAACAGTTATGATAAGACAAGCCTTGATTATTCAGGCGCTTATACTGACTTAAGTACAAAGAAAGATTCTGACTTTAAAAATGCAAAGTATGTTTCATCATCATCAGAAATTCTGTCAGCAATAAATAGTGCAAAGGCAGGAGATGTTATTATTGTCAAAGATGGAACTTATAAGTTCACAGACACAATAGTTATCAATAATGCTATGAATGGAAAGAATGGTGCTTACATAGTTGTTAAGGCAGCAGATGGTGCCAGTGTTAAGTTTGACTTTTCAGCACAGACACTTGATGGTTCAAACAGAGGTGTTGTTGTAGATGGTGATTACTGGTATTTCGAGGGAATTAACTTCTATGGAGCTGGTGATAACGGAGTATTACTTGCAGGTAACAATAACATTTTTGAAAAATGTGTATTTGAGGCAAACAGGGATTCAGGCCTTCAGATATCAAGATATGACACAACAGCAGCAACTAAGGATTTATGGCCATCAAACAACCTTATAATCAACTGTACAGCGTTTGATAACTGCGATTATCCAGATCAGGGTGGTACAGGTGAAAATGCTGATGGTTTCGCAGCAAAGCTTACATGCGGCGAAGGTAATGTATTTGATGGATGTATATCATACTGTAATTCAGATGATGGATGGGACCTTTTTGCAAAGTCTGCTACAGGTCCTATCGGCGTAATAACTATAAGAAACTGTGTATCATTTGGTAACGGAACACTGTCTAATGGTGTTCATTATGCAAATGGTGATATGAATGGTTTCAAGCTTGGTGGTTCTGGTGTTGGTACACCTCATGTTGTACTTAATTGTCTTTCATTTAATAATGGAGCAACAGGATTTACTGATAACAACAACCCATCAGGTCTTACAATTATAAATGCTACAGCATGGGGTAATGGACAGTCAGCAAAGAAGGGTAACTTCTTGTGCTACAGAGCTTCAAGTGAAGCTGTATATGTTGGGCTTGTTTCAGCAAATGCTATAGACTCAGATAAGTTTACAGGTAATATGAGTGACTCTATATATTACAATTCAGGTAAGTATTTCAGACTGTCAGGTGTATTACCAACACCTGTTGTAAATGGTGACAAGAAGGGTACAGTTGTAGATAATCCGGCTACAGTAACTGGAATGTTTAAGAATACAGATAATTCCATTAATCTTAATGGTGATATAGATAAGCAGTTAAGAAATGTTGACGGAACTATCAATATGAACAACCTTTATGAAACACAGGGCAGTTATGCAACTCTTGGTGCACACTTTAATGCAGCTAACCAGATTATAAGCGTTACAGGAAAATCATCAGATGAGGTAAAGCCAACAGAGAAAGAAACAGAGTCTGTAACAGAAGCTACAACAAAAGCAACAGAAAAGACAACAGAAGCCACAACAAAAGCAACAGAGAAGACAACAGAAGCCACAACAAAGGCGAC
>FR886244.1 GCA_000436535.1 Eubacterium sp. CAG:252
GACTGGCATATAATGAATACGGCTGGTTCTATGTAAACAATGGAGCGATAGACTGGAGCTACACAGGATTGGCATATAATGATAATGGCTGGTTCTATGTAAGCAATGGAGCAATAGACTGGAGTTATACAGGTATTGCCTCTAATGACAATGGACAGTGGTACATAGAAGGTGGACAGATTAACTGGGGCTATACAGGACAGATAAGCTTTGATGGCAGACTGTATGATGTGTCAGGTGGTAAGGCAACATTGCATATCGATGAGGCGCATCAGCATGTATACAGTGATGTAGTAGTTGCACCTACATGTACTTTAAAAGGTTATACAGAGCATATATGTGATGGATGTGGTGACAGTTATAAAGACAGCTATACTAAGGAATTGGGACATGACTATAAGTCAGAGATAACTAAATCACCAACATGTACAGAGAATGGAGTAAGAACATATACATGTAACAGATGTAATGACTCATATATAGAGCCTGTATTAAAGACAGCACATAGGTATGAGGATACAGTAGTAGAGCCAACATGTACAAGCGCTGGTTACACTAAGCATGTGTGTCCTATATGTGGCGATAGTTATACAGATAATGAAAAGGCTGCATTAGGACATAGTTATACATCAGAAGTAAATCTGGAGCCAACATGTACACAAAACGGTGAAAAGATATATACATGCAGCAGATGCCATAATTCGTATACAGAAACGATTGCAGCTACAGGACATAAGTATGTAGATACAGTTGTGGCACCAACATGTACAAGTAAAGGATATACTGAGCATGTGTGCAGCATATGTGGGGAGTCATATACTGATAATAGTAAAGATTACCTGCCTCATAGTATAACTTCTGAAGTATTTATAGAACCTACATGCACTCTAGAAGGATGGGAAACTAATACATGTAGTGTATGTGGATATACTTATAATGAGAAATTGCCAAAGCTTGAACATAATTATGTTGTAGACAGTGTATTAGAACCAAGCTGTGAATATAAAGGATATACCGTATATAAATGTACAAGGTGTACTAAAGGGTATACTGATGATTATATAGAGCCAACAGGTCATTCTTACGAGACAACAGATGTAAGAGAGGCAACTTGTACAAAAGAAGGATATATTAAATATAAGTGTTCAAAGTGCGGAAAGTATGAATATGAATATACACCAAAGGCTGAGCACAAGTATACAGATAAAGTTGTACCACCAAGCAGTAAAGAAAAAGGATACACATTACATACATGTACAGTGTGTGGAGATACATATAAGGATAATTATACAGAGGATTATGACCCACATAGGAAGGTATATGGTGCTGAGTATGATGAAAGAGCTGTATATGTAGAAGTTGGTGACAGAGTTGTATTTGAAGCATCTAAAAAAGTGATAAAAGGTGGTATTTACAGTCGTGCATATGATTGGAAGGATATAGAATTTGAACCTGAAAAAGAGATAGAGATAACTGATGATTACAAGTATAAAAATTTATATTATTATGCTACAGGTGATTGTACAAAAATTAATATTATTGCAGGTAATATAGATAAAGAAAGTGGTTTCTTCTATCTTGAAAATCAGGATGAACCGGGAACAGCTACAATATATAACTATGTTGGTGATGATGCAGAACAGATTACATCATTAACAGTACCTGCACAGGTTGCCGGATTAAAAGTTACAAATGTACATAGCACTTTTGATACATGTACTTCATTGGAAAAACTTATATTTGCAGAGGGAATTACAGATGTTGTTATTGAAACCAATAATGTAAAAGTAACAAGTGAAGAATTAAATAATCCATCTAAAAGGATAGTTATTCCATCTACGGTAACAAGCGGTAAAATAAATCAGAAACAAAAGACATCTGAGATTGCGTTTAATGGTACACCTAATATACCAGATGAATTCTGTAAAGGAATGGATAGCCTTAAAAAGATAACTTTATTATCGGGAGTGAAGACAATAGGAAATAATGCATTTGCTGGTACAGGAATAACAGAACTTTCTTTACCAGAGTCTATTACATCAATAGGAGAAAGTGCATTTGCTGGTACAGGAATAGAAGAATTTTCTTTACCAGAGTCTGTTAAAACAATAGGAAATACAGCTTTTGCAGGTTGTGACAATTTAACAGAGGTTGTTATACCAGAAACAGTTACCAATATTGGTGAAGGTGCTTTTTCTGATTGTGAAAATGTTGAAAAAGTAGTCTGGTCAGATAAGTTGACAGAGATACCTAAAAATACATTTAAGAATTGTGTATCACTTAAGGATATTAATTTTGGTAATGTACAGAGTATTGGAACATCAGCATTTGACACATGTACATCATTAACATCGGTAAATATTCCAGATAGCGTAACTAAGATAGGTGACCATGCATTTAGTGGCTGCTCATCACTTGTTATAGATAAGCTTCCAACTAATGTGACAGTTTACGATGACGGAGTGTTTAACGAATGTAAGGCATTTACTTTATCAGAAATTCCAGAAGGAGTTACACACATATGGTCTGGAGCATTTGCAGGATGTGAATTCCCGAATTCAATCACACTTCCTGTCTCAATTGAGGTTGCAAGAGGTCTTAATGGCTGTAAGAAATTAATCTTAAAGGAAGGAGTTACAAAGCTTGACTCACAGATAAAGTATTGCAGTGAAGTTGAAGAGGTAATACTTCCTGAGACATTAACAGAGATTGGAAACAGGGTATTTGAGGGATGTGACTCATTAAAGTCTATTACAATTCCTAAGAGCCTTGAGCGTTGTCCGGGTGCTATGGCTATCTGGGGACCAGCATTTGAATTTTCAAGCATAGAAACTGTAACATTTGAAGAAGGTACTGAAAAGATACATAATGCATTGTTTGCTAACTGTGGTTCATTAAAGACTGTAAATATACCCGACACAGTTAAAACGATAGGACAGTATGCTTTCTTCTGGTGTGGAAACCTTGAAAGTGTAAATATTCCAGAAGGTGTTACAACACTTGAAACAAGCTGCTTTGCTTATTGTGGCAACCTTAAGAGCATAACTATACCATCAACAATAGATGATGTAGGCGGTGCTATATCAGGTTCACCATTTGAATATTGTGGTATTGAAACAGTAGAATTCACAGGAAACAGAACAACTATACCACAAAGTATATTCTATGAAAGTAACAACTTAAAGCATGTTATTTTCCCAGAGAATTTAAAGGAGATTGGAAACACAGCATTTTATGGCTGTGACTCACTTGAAACAGTAACATTCCCAGAAGGACTTGAGAGAATAGGTGACGGCGCATTTGCATACTGCCCTAATCTTACAGAGGTTACTATACCTAATAGTGTAACATACTGGGGAAGTGAGTCAGTGTCAGGTCTTGGAAATGCCTTTGAATACAGTGGACTTAAGACAGTACACCTTAACGAAGGAAGAATAGAAATACCAAGTTATGCATTTATTCACTGTGAAAACCTGACATACATTAACATACCTTCAACAGTGGAAAAGATAGGTGATTATGCATTTGATTACTGCAGCAGCTTAGAGAACATAGTTCTTCCAGAAGGTCTTACAAGCCTTGGAATGGCAGCTTTCGCTAATACAGGAAGTTTAAGAAGCATTGTATTACCTAAGTCACTTACTAACTATGGCTGGGTAGTAGGCGGAGGACCTTTCGAGTACAGCGGATTAAGTGAAGTTACATTAGAGGATGGAACAACTGACATAGCAGAAGGATTATTTACATTCTGTAAGAATCTTTCAACTATCAACATTCCATCATCAGTCACAACTATTAATAATTATGCATTCTATGGCTGCGAAAGTCTTACTTCATTCACTATACCTGCTAATGTGACAACATTAGGTGCACAGGTGTTCTATGGTAGTGGAGTAACAGAAATGTTTATTCCTAAGACACTTAAGACAGTTGGTAACAACTCTATGAGTGCATTTGAAGGAAGTAACATAGCAAAGATTACATTAGAAGAAGGAATAACTACAATAAGCACAGCAGAGTTTACATTATGCAAGAAGCTTGCTGAGGTCAACATTCCATCTACACTAAAGACAATAGAGAACAGTGCATTCCAGGGCTGTGATGCATTAGTAAGTATCACTATCCCTTATGGCGTGACAAGCATAGAAGGATATGCATTTGCAGACTGTGCAGCATTAGAAAAGGTTGTTGTACCATCAAGTGTGACATCAATTGCGACACTTGGCGGTGACCAGCATATATTTGCACATATACAGACTTCTGGAGATAAGTATCCAACAATGTATGTAAAAGAAGGAAGTTATGCACAGACATATGCAAAAGATAATAACATTAATTATGTGGCTGCAGATGTTCAATAATGTTGATATAGGTTAATTCCTGATAAATATAACCGGATTATAACTGGAAACTGGTTTATGTCATTGAAATATTATGGCATAGACCAGTTTTTTAGTTCGAATGTATAAAATGATTAAAGGGTCAAAAGGTATCATCGATGCATGCTTGCATGCAATTCGATGTATACCTTAGTGACCTGCACTACACCGAGAAAGTAGCAATTTACTATGCGAAGCTAGTAAATTAGCGGATTTCGAGGTGGAGTCAGATTACGGGAATGCGGAGTATGGAGTAATCTGATTAATCATAAATGAGGGGCAAAATATCTTTTGACCCTCATATCATAAAATATGAATATATTGAGAAAAAAATATTGACAAATGACAAAAGTTAGAATATTATAATAGCAGTTAGAAATAACTAACACATATGCCTATATAAATATATTAAATGAACGGGTCTGGCGCCCGTTTATTTAAAAAATATGAGTTAGCAACAACTAACGCGAGTTAGCAATAAACTAACATAGATAATAATTGTTATGTTAAAGGAATGTGATACGAAAATTTTCTTTAATATACAGAATGGATATAAACAAGTTCGCAGGATAAGGAGGATAAGGATGAGCGTAGTTATAATCGGTGGTAATGAATGCATGGTATGTCAATATGAAAAGATATGTAAGAAGCATGGTTGTAAGGCGAAAGTATTTGTAAAGGAAAAAAGCGGGTTCAGCAAGCAGATAGGTAATCCGGACCTTATGATACTTTTTACAAATACTGTTTCACACAAAATGGTACATAGTGCCGTTACAGAGGCAAAGAGCAAGGACATACACATTGTGCGTTCACACTCAAGCAGCGCCTCATCACTTAATGCAGTTCTTCAGGAATATATGACTGAGAATAAGGCATGCTAAATCTTCTATTAGATATAGAAGATATTGTACGAAATTAGAGCGGGTGTTCAGACATTTGAAAACGTATTAATAATGGCAGCATGTTTATTAATCAGAACAGACAGATGGAGGATGATAATGAGTAAGAGTCTTGAATTACAGATAGTAAGCGAGTGTGCGCCTACATTGGCAGGTATAAAAACGGCGAATTTGTTTAATTATAAGTATAGTGATAAAGAAGCGTTTATACTTGAACTTGACAGTGCCAACGAAGAACTTAATAAGAAGGGGCTGTATATAAAGGCTCTCAGAAGCAGTGACACAAGCGCACTTATATATGTATATAGAAGGAACCTCTTATTCAAAGACCTTAATAAAGACGAAGTGTGGAATATACTCACAGAATATGGATACACTATAAGAAATGTAGATGAGTCGATAAAAAGGCTTGAGCAAAGACTTGGAGAGAGTGTCTGTTTTCCACACGAAATAGGGTTGTTCTTAGGATATCCGGCAGAGGATGTGAAGGAATTTATCGCCAACAAAGGACAGAACTGTAAATGCTGTGGCGTATGGAAGGTGTATTCTAATGAGCAGGAAAGTGTACGTACTTTTGAACGCTTTAAGAAATGCTCTATGGTATACCAAAAAGTGTTTACAGGCGGAAGAACTTTAAATCAGTTGACCGTGAATGCGTGATGTAAAGGCGCGTTCACTCAACATATATGGCATATTTGATATATAACATCATATATCCCAATTAAATAATATTATATGGAGGATTTATAAAATGAGTAAAGTTGCAGTTGTATATTGGAGCGGTACAGGTAATACAGAGGCTATGGCAAATGAAGTGGCAGAGGGAGCAAAGGCAAAGGGAGCTGAGGTAACAACTCTTACAGCTTCAGAGTTCAGTTCAGCAGACCTTGCTACATATGATGCAGTAGCATTCGGATGCCCTGCTATGGGGGCTGAAAATCTTGAGGAGTCTGAATTCGAGCCTATGTTTACAGACTGCGAAGGAAGTCTTTCAGGAAAGAAGATTGCACTTTTTGGTTCATACGGATGGGGAAGTGGCGAATGGATGGATGACTGGGCTGACAGATGTAAAAATGCAGGCGCTAATCTTGCAGTTGACCCTGTAATCTGCAATGAAGCACCGGATGATGATGCGAAGGCAAGCTGTAGAGAGCTTGGTGGTGCGTTGGCATAATTGCGGCTGATATATGTCTGGTTAGTGGGTTCAGGTGATAATGCAGGATTACTGCGAAATGGACTAATGAGCAGATTAGTTGGCGAACGGACGATATAAGGTATGGCAAGGCTGCCGCTGATA
>FR886245.1 GCA_000436535.1 Eubacterium sp. CAG:252
CGCACGTTTTTTGCGCATAACGAGTTTGTGTCAAGTGCACGCAGACACAAATCTCGCGTGTGAAAAATTTATTTTTCACACTATTAGTCCTCATTTATACAATAATTTTGCACTTACATCATCTTATCATAATTAAAAAAGAAATTCTATAATGAGATGATATCAGGGTTACAAGTTTTAAAGGTCTTGTTATTCGGGTGGAAAAGCAATCTAATAAAAGCAGATTTATTAAATGTGTTTATGGTAAGTTTTTAAAATCAAAAATATATTGATATGGTAAATTCATGATAGTGGATAAATATAGTAATGTTGTGAAAGAATCTCCCGTTTACTGGTGCTTGAGAATGATAAATTCCAACTTGATTACACTGGAATTATCCAGGATTTGTCTGCACTTTTTGAAAACTGATAATTTAATGCTATTTTATCTAATTTCATTTGAAAGTTCAAACTTTCTTCTGCACTTCTGGATACAATATCCCCCAGCTTATCTACCTGAAATGTCCATCTCAATTTTTCAGATAAAATATCGTTTATAGGTGATATATCGTCTCCTCTTTTATAATCTTCTAATGATTTTACAGCAGAGTATAATGCTTTCAACAAAAATGTTTTTCCTGTTCCATTTTCACCTATAATCAAATTGATATTTGAAAATTGATTGCACTGAAAGTTTTCTATCATTCCGAAATTTTTTAACTGTAAGTCTTCAATCTTATATGACATAATTGTATGCCTCCCATTTTTTACTAACCAAATTTTCTTTTAATGCATCACCAGTTTAACTGTTCACTTAAAATTATCCTATTTATCTATAATTGTAGCATTTTATATTAATGTAAACAATATTTTTCTTTTTTTATACAAAATGAGTTAATTCTAAACGGATTTTGTATTTTTTTAAAGGGAGGTTTTGGTATGTCGATGAATATTAGCGGATAAGGAAATATCAAAAGAGCCTATTGATGCTGTTTGAAGCCGGAGTGCCATTATTCCGGTTTGAAGCAGCATTTCTTAGATTAATATTTGGTGTTATATTGGTATGTACACTTTCATTTGTTTTGGTGTATAATAACAGAGTATTCTTGTAGGTATGTAAGTGTTAAGGATGTTTTTGGACATTTACATAAGAATTATTGAATAAATCAGACATAATGGAGGCGTAATAAACAGATGGAACATATATCCAGAGATGAAGCATTTGCATTACTAAAGAAATATAATAAAGACCCTTTTCATATTCAGCATGCGCTGACAGTAGAAGCTGTAATGAAGTGGTATGCCAATGAGTTAGGATATTCAGAGGATGCAGAATACTGGGGTATCGTGGGACTGCTTCACGATATAGACTTTGAGCTGTATCCAGAAGAACACTGCATAAAAGCACCAGAGCTTCTTAGAGAGGGGGGAGTATCAGAGGATATTATCCACGGCGTAGTGTCACATGGCTATGGAATTACTGTTGATATAGCACCAGAGCACGAGATGGAAAAGGTGCTTTTTGCGGCAGATGAACTTACAGGTCTTATATGGGCGGCAGCACTTATGCGACCATCCAAGAGCACTAAGGATATGGAACTTAAGTCTTTGAAAAAGAAGTATAAGAGCAAAGGCTTCGCAGCAGGATGTTCAAGAGAGGTAATAGAAAGAGGAGCAGAGCAGCTTGGCTGGGAGCTTGAGAAGCTTCTTACTATGACACTTGCGGCGATGGCAGCATCGGAAGATGCTATTAATGAAGAGATGGCGGCTGAGTCGGCAGAATAGTAATTAGTTAAGATTCATTATATATTTTTATGGAAAACCACGGTTAAAGCATTGTTGGAATTGCATTGCAATGAGGCAGTTCGTTGACATCGGTCAGAGATTAAAATATATTTTAAACATGACATTATATATTAATGTATAATATAGAAATTAGAAAAAGAAAGGACAGACAATAATGAAGGTTTTATTAATAAATGGAAGCAGAAGAGATGCAGGATGTACATATACAGCACTTTCAGAGGCTGCTAAAGCTATTGAAAGTGAAGGAGTAGAAACAGAGATTATTAATGTTGGAAGCAGAGTACTTAAGGGCGAAGTTGACGAAGCAGTTAAGGAAGCTGGAGAAAAGGTCAAAGAAGCAGACGGAGTGATTGTAGGTTCACCTGTTTATTATGCATCAGCAAGTGGCGAGATTATGATGTTTCTTGACAGATTTTTCGGCGCATTTGGCGCAGATATGCGTTATAAGCCAGGTTCAGCAGTGGCTTCAGCACGTAGGGGTGGTACAACATCTACAATAGACGACCTTAACAAGTATTTCCAAATTAACCAGATGCCAGTTGTATCTTCTAACTACTGGAATATTGTTCATGGAAATACACCTGAAGAGGTTGTTAAGGATGAAGAAGGTATGCAGACTATGAGACTTTTAGGAAAAAATATGGCATGGCTTGTTAAGTCTATAGATGCAGCAAAAAAGCAGGGAATTGACATTCCTTGTGGCGAGGACAAGATAAAGACTAACTTTATAAGATAAGAAGAGGCGTTAAAGGATTGCGTGAATTGCGTAGCAATGTAGCAATCCAGATATACCAGTTAGTGGCAAAATACATTTTGACCCTAATATCACAATATGACTTTGAGAAAAATGATTGACAGAGTGAATATATAACATATATAATAAAAGAACCGTGCAGCCGGGGAGTTAGCGGCACCTTGTACCTGCAATCCGCTATAGCAGGGGTGATGTTCGGCCGAGGGCGAGATTTTATGGAGCCGCCCGATATAAGTGGTGATGACATTTGGGTCTTTCGCAACAGGACTTCATGAACCATGTCAGGTCAGGAATGAAGCAGCATTAAGTGAAACCTTCTGTGTGCCGGAAGGCAGCCTGAATCGAGCTAACTGTATCGGTAACGTCTGTGGATGATCATTCGAAGCCGAGCGCACGGTTTTTTGCGCGAGTAACGATGAGAATAGCATGACAGAAAGACGTTTC
>FR886246.1 GCA_000436535.1 Eubacterium sp. CAG:252
GAAACGACTTTTTATACTTTTGACACTTACATCATATTACTGTGCCGCTTTATCCGTCTGTGTAGGTGCATCCCATTCACCAGTACGCTTTGTGGCATCCGTACCTGCCTGTGTCCGCTTTTCTGTAGCCTTTGCTGATGATGAAGCAGTATTCGCAGCCGTTGTCTTCTGTGTCTGGCTCTGTGTTGTTGCCTGTACCTGTGTTGTTGTTGTTGTTTCTTCTTCTGTAGCTGTAGTTTCTTCCTGTGTCTGGCTCTGTGTTTCTGTTTTTGTCTGCTTTGTAGTAACTCCGGATGCCGTCTTAAACTCTACCTTTTCCTTACCCTTATGGACAGCTTCCATAAAATCCCTGAATATGCTTATTGTCTTTACGGAATTCTGTGTCTTAGGATAATCATACCCTGTCCACACTGCCATAGTATAATACTGGCTGTATCCACAGAAATATGCATCTTTATTGCCGTTAGTAGTTCCTGTCTTACCCGCTACTATGGCATTGGAAGGCTCTGCACCAACACCTGTACCGCCTGTAACTACTGACCTTAACATATCTGTCATCATACGGCACGAATTAGTGTCATACACACGTACTTCCCTGTCTGATGTATCAACAATAGCTCTGCCTGATGTATTAGTTATCTTAGTAACACATGTAGGCTGTCTGTACATTCCATCATTAATTATGGTTGCATATGCACCTGCCATCTCTTCTGTAGACACTCCATATGTGAAACCGCCCAGTGCAACTGCATTGGTACTCTTATCCATCCATACCCTGTGGAAGCCCATATTAAGTAAGAAGCCTATGCCCATCTTTGGAGTTATGTCATCTCTGTATATCTTCCACGCAACAGTGTTCTTTGACTTCATAACAGCTGTTCTTAAAGTCATCTGTCCTGCATACGAACCATCTGCATTGTTAGGACCTCCGTCTATCTTTTCATCTGTAACAATAGTATCCGGTGTATTTCCCTGCTGGAGATATGGTGTATACACGACTATCGGCTTTATGGAGCTTCCCGGCTGTCTGTAGCTCTGATATGCCCTGTTAAGCGTATATCCGTCAAGCTCCTGACTTCTTGAACCTACTATAGCTACAACATTTCCCGTGCTGTTGTCTATACATGTTGCTGCCCCTTGAAACTCATACACACCAGCATCACCAACTGTCGTATATCCAGCAAGATTTTTATCTATTGAATTCTGAAGTGCTTCCTGTGCATCCGGGTCTATACTTGTATACACAGTATAACCGCCATTTATAAGCATCTGCTGGCAGCTTGAATAGTACTTCTGGTAAAGGTCTTCATATTCATTGTACTCATCCTCTGAGTCAAAGTTGTTACGCATAACAAAACCATAGTACTTCATTAGTTCCTCAGTTGCACAGTGTCTTGCATAAGTTTCCACTGAATTATTCTTAGTTGAGACCTTCTCTCCGGAACCAGTTACAACTATATCCTCCTCAACCGCTGTGTTATACGTCATTGAGTCTATATAGTCAGCATCTCTTAATTCCTTAAGTATCAGATTTCTTCTTGAAAGAGTGGCATCATAATTCGTAAGTGGATTATACTTTGTAGGATTGTTCGGTATCGCCGCTATAAATGCCTGCTCTGATACGGACAATTCTGACACCGACTTTCCAAAGTATCCCTTAGCTGCTGCCTCAACACCATAATAACCATTACTGAAATATATATTGTTAAGGTAAAATTCAAGTATCTGCTCTTTTGAATACATCTTTTCAAGTTCCCACGCAAGAAATATTTCTTTAATCTTTCTTTCCCATGTAACTTCCTGACTAAGAAATACATTTTTGGCAACCTGCTGTGTTATCGTACTTGCTCCCTGTACTATCGTGTCGCTCTTGCGGTTTGCTATTATGGCTCTTATTATCGCCTTTATATCTATACCAGAGTGATTATAAAAGTCCCTGTCCTCCATAACTACAAAGGAATCAGCAAGCACAGATGGTATATTGTCAAAATCTATGTAATACATATCTTTTGACGCCTTCATCGTACAGAGCTGGTCACCGTTCTTATCATAGATAACTGTTGTTTTTCCATCCTTAAATGTATCAACTGTACTCTCATCTGCCATACTCTTTGCATCTTTTGCAAGCTGCATAACATTAACCAGCTTTGGTCCTACATATATACCGGCTCCTACCAGCACAATAAGCAATATTATAAGTATTGTTCTTTTTATTATATTACGTTTCCTGCTTTTCTTTGACTTTCTGCGTACTGAATTTTTAACCTGTGAAGCTCCATTTTGAGAACTCCTGCTTCCTGATGAATTCGCCATATGCACATCCTCTTTAATTCTTGTAATATGTCACAAATACATTTTCCCACTGTGTAAACATCTTGTTTGCATCAGATAATGATACTGTCTGCTCTGCTCCCGATACCGGATCCATGTAAGTCACATTCTTTGAATCGTATGCTGTTATTATCACATATGAGTCACTGCCGTTCTTTCCTATAACTGGACAGCCATTATCTATAAAGTTAAGTATCTTATCTATGGAAACGCCCTTGATACTTAATCCTGATACGCCCTGTATGCCGCTTAATATCTCATCTGCTGTCATGGTATCAAGATAAGCCGCTGCATCCGTCTGTGCCCCTGCATAGGCTGCCACAAGCTGTAACGCCCTTCCTAATGAACTGTCTGCGGCTGCTGCTGCCAAGGATATACCTTTTAATTCTCCTGTGGTATTTCTATATCTTTTCCATATCGTATTGGCATTATAATCTGCCACTGAACCGTAAGTGTCATAAGCCAGCGAAAGTGCCTTTGATATATCTGTCGTACTGCTCTGGAACCTTCCATATCCGTACACATAATATCTGCCCTCACCTGTAAAGTTCTTTGCAAGCTCAAGAAGTGCATCCTCCATGTATACAACATCAGATGAGGTTCTTAAGGAAACATTAAACGATGCTGGCACTTTTGAAAGCTTTAATGCAAGTTCCTGCTTCCTGTTATCACTAACGACTGAATCAAGCATAATTCCATCTGTTTCCACATTTTCATCCTTATTGATAAGCTGGTCTATGCTTGTTCCCTGATAACCATCGCCGGACTTTACTATTCTTGTAAGATTAATTCTCATATCCTCCACACTTGCATCACTTACATATATGTCCGGTTCTTCATATTCCTTTATGACGTTGTATGCAGTATCAATTATACATATCTTATGCATTGCAAATGTTCTGTTTCCGTCTTCATTAATAAGAATATCGTCCTTATCTGCCACTCCATATATGAAATCGCTGTTAATATAGCCCAGACATTTTATATAATCACCGCTGTCCGCCTGTATTATGTGCTCGCTGCTGTCTGCCATATTAAACACTCTTATACTCTCTGTCGCGTAAGGCTTTCCGTTAAGGCTGTAGGCGATTGCACTTCCATCCTCTGATACTGCGTAAGTTCCATCAACGAGGTCAGACACAACGGTCATGACCTCCTTACTTACAAGGTCGACAGAATAAAGTGTATCATCCATAAGTATATAAAATGTATTCTCATCTGAAAGATATGCAACATTTCCAATATTCTGTGACAGTATATCGTATGGTATATCTACAGGAATATACAGTCTTTCCTCTACCTTGTTATCAGCATACGAATATCTGCAAAGTGACACTCCTGCCTCTCCCTCATGCTCACCACGGTTCATATAACCATACACAAGGAAGTTGCTGTCACCGTTATCCTGTACATTCAGTATCTTTATGCCGTGTTCTCCATAGTTCTCACGTATTCCGTCAGTTTCATCCGAATTAAATGAAAATACCATTGTATACACGCTGTCCTCTGTATTAAAGCACCACAGTGAGCCTTCATTTACATAGTAGGCATACTTTGAATTCTCATCTGATCTAAACTCTGTTGTTGAAGCTGACTGTATTCCAAGATTAATCTTTCCACTTGAGGTAAGGTCATTCTTTCCGTCAAATATCTGGTTAGCTTCTCTTTCATAATTAAGAAGATAAAAGCCCGAGCTGGTCTGTCTTATTCTATAATATTCATACACATTGTAAGAGTCATATGAGTCATACTCATTAACAGCACCTGCCCTGTAATTAAGAGTTATTATGGCAATATCGCTGCTTATCTCCTTAACCTTAGGTATAAGCTGGCTCTCTGCATATGGTGCAATATCGCCCCAGCCTACCTGTGAAAGTGAGCTGTTGATATTGACCTTTCCATAATTACTGTTACTGCCACTTGTAGATGACTCTATATACTTCTGTATCTCACTTAATCTGCTCTGGTCCATAGTGCAGGCGTTGAAGTACTTAACGAACTCAAACTTGCTTTCAAGCCCGTAATCATCTCCAGTAACTATTCTTGTATAATAGTGTATCTCATCATGTGCCGGTGTTTTAAGCACTATCTCAAGCGCATACTGCACATTGTCATCTATAAGATTTTTAATAGCAAGAGTGGCTGTTATCTTATCTGTATCCCTTTCAAGCTCATTTACTTTAGTATTCTCTATAAGTGAACTGTCTGATAAGCTTCTCACCTTATAGGACACCTCTGACACCTCTGCGCCATATGTGTGAATAACTATATCCTGCTTTCTGTTCTGTGGCACAGGAGTAAGCGTATCATTCATAAGCGCCTGATTGATAGCTACAGTATAGCCATGCAGTGAATTAAATTCTGTTCCATCACCTGTAAGCATAGCCACAACTGGAAGAGTTGCCTCCGTCATGGTAGTTGCTGATGGTATGACCGTTTCAAGTCCCATAGACAGAAATGTTACAACCATGGTCACTATAAATAATATTCCCAGCAAAATACCTTTGGAACCTGCCTTTTTGTCATTCCTTCTCATACTATTCCTCATTTCTGTGCTGTTTTTGTATATAATAATTTATTTGTTGCTGTTTTAAGCCATGTAAAATCTAAGAGATATACATTAAAATCCGTGCTCTTTCGTCCTGCTTTACATGACTATTATCCGTTCGTTAACAGCTTTGTGATAGTCAGCTCTATGCCCAGTGCCTTCTGCATATCACGGACATCCTTTTCCGCCTTTTCATCTGCTTTTCCTGTCTTTACAGCTCTTATAAGCAGATTTTTAGGAGTATGCTCCATATCAATAAACTCAAGTATCTGTGTATCATAACCACTCGCTTTAAGCATATTGGCGCGTGTGGCATCTGTCACTATCGCTGCCATCCTCTCCTTTAATATACCATAATCCATAACAGGCGACAGCATATCATTACTTATAGTCCTGTTAGCCTCATGCTGGCAGCAAGGTACTGATAATATAACCTTTGCGCCCCACTTAACAGCCTTTGCAAGTGCATAATCAGTTGCGGTGTCACACGCATGCAGTGTCACGACCATATCAACGCTTTGCACATCCTTATATGTCGCTATATCACCAACATAGAAGTCGAGTCTGTCATACCCGTACTTTGTCCTTAAGCTGTTACAGTGCTCTATAACATCCTCCTTAAGGTCAAGTCCTATTATTCTTATATTGTAGCCCTTAAGCTCCTTAAGATAGTAGTACATTGCAAATGTAAGATAAGACTTTCCACATCCAAAGTCAATAATAGTCTGTTCCTTATTCTTATCAAGCCTTGGAAGTATATCTTCTATGAACTCAAGGAAACGGTTAATCTGTCTGAACTTATCATATCGTGTCCTTACAATCTTTCCATCTGTTGTCATAACACCGAGGTCAACCATAAAGCCTACCGGTGTTCCCTCCTGTATTATATACTTCTTAGCCCTGTTGTGGGCAAGTTCCCTCTGTGCTTTCACTTCCCTGGCTTTTTTGTACTTGCAGGTGCAGGTGTTGCTCTTGCTTGAAAGAATCGTTGCAGATGCATCTGTCTTTGTTATCTGAGCCTGCTTGAACTCTTCCATATACTTCTCTATGTGCCCTTTAACATCATCTGCGCTAAGATTAGTATGAAGCACCTTTTTGCCAACAAACTCTGATACCTGAAATTCTATACTATCCTTTATAATAACAGGTCTTATCTTAACCTTCTGTACCCTGCTGTCATCCTTTGACTTTCTGCTGCTTATAGTAATATCTATAAGATTTTTATCTATACATATATCAAGTAATTCCCGTATATCCACTTGTTTTCTTCCTTTTCTTATATACATTCGTGTTATTTGTCATTCACCTCAAAGCCTTATTATACCCATACAAATGCCTGATCAGCCCTCACACATAGCTTTAAAGCATCGCGTAAAGTCTTATTATGGCTTTATGACCTTACAACACAGTTACCATTTTAATATCTTTGAAGTATTTGCACAAGTAATAATAACTGTTTTAATAATCTTTTAAAATTTTGCCGCATACATTTCCTGTATCTATATATGCTTATTTTTCTATATATACTGGAACTGCCATATGAACAACTGTCATATCATTATTCTCATCATATTCCATTGATATATTAACATTCACCTTATTTTTACCAAGCATTACATAGCTGCTTTCATATCTGTCATATGCATACACCACAAACATATCCATAGTTTTTCTTGACTGAACTTCCTTTGCACGAAGCTGTGTCAGCAGCTTTTCACACAATGCATTTCTTTCCTCTATTCCGATATTTCCATCGACCGCCCCACTAAGTGCTGCATTGACACTACAGTCAACACCGTACCTGTCGCATATATCCTGTATTATGCCTCTGTAAGCCATTGTACTCTCTATACCTTTGTCAAGCTGCATATTTATAATCAGATAATACTTCTCCTGACTATATATTATCTTAAGTGAAACATCCCCATACACTGAATTCTGCACAAGCGCATATTCTGTGTTATCCTCCGTCTTTTCAAGCCTGTAAGCGTTAAGCCCGATATCCTCGGCCATATCACAAAGCAGCATTTTCTTTGCATCCTCTGATAAGTAGCTCTCTGTAAGCACACCGTATGCTGTAATCTCAGATGTCACATCCGTGTATACACTATCACAGAACACGCTCACCATATCAGTGCTGCTGCCTGCCGATACCTCCCTTACTATATCCTTTGACAATATTCTCACCACTGTTATAAGCCACAACACTGCCGCTAACACTATTATGCCCCTCTGGAAACGATATTTCCCCGAAACCGGTATTCTTTTATACATAAAAAACCTCCCATCAACTAATATTAATATCTCAAGATATTAACTAATATCTTCTGACATTATTACCAGTTAATGGAAGGTTATACTATTATTGCTTAATCTACTGCACCAAGTCGTGCAAGTGACCTCTTAAGAGCCATCTCTGCCCTGTGGACATCAAGGTTACTCTCCTTAGCAGCAAGTCTTCTCTCTGCTCTCACCTTTGCTTCGTTGGCACGATTAACGTCGATTTCATCCGGCCATTCTGCTATCTCTGCAAGAATTGTTATACGGTCCTTAAGTATCTCTACTATTCCACCGTGTACAGCCGCCTTCTTTACATCGCCGTCCTGATGAATTTTTAATACACAAGGAACAAGCACTGCTGTAAGTGGTATATGGTTAGGATATACACCTATCTCACCCTCACTTGTGCTAAGCTCTACAAATGTAACATCATCATTGTAAAACACCCTCTCAGGAGTGTTTACTAAAAGCTTCATTGTACTTGTATCTGCCATACCAATTCTCCTTATCAAGATACCTATAGTTATACCATTATTACTACCCGCATACTAGCTGCCGGCAATAACGCTGACAATTACTTTGATACCTTTGCAAGTACATCATCGATACTGCCGCAGTTAAGGAAATAACTTTCTGGGATATCATCATACTTACCTTCAATGATTTCCTTAAATCCCTGAATAGTATCACTGATAGGTACATAACGTCCTTCAAGTCCTGTAAACTGTCCAGCTACGAAGAATGGCTGTGAAAGGAATCTCTGTACCTTTCTTGCTCTTGATACAACCATCTTATCTTCCTCTGAAAGTTCATCCATACCAAGAATAGCAATGATATCCTGGAGTTCCTTATACTTCTGTAAGATCTCCTGAACTGATCTTGCTACCTTATAATGTTCTTCACCAACGATTCTTGGATCAAGAATTCTTGATGTAGATTCAAGTGGATCTACAGCTGGATAGATACCAAGCTCAACTATAGAACGTGAAAGAACTGTAGTTGCATCAAGGTGTGCGAATGTTGTTGCTGGCGCTGGGTCAGTAAGGTCATCCGCAGGCACATATACAGCCTGAACTGATGTGATAGAACCATTCTTTGTTGATGTAATACGCTCCTGAAGAGCACCCATCTCTGTCTGAAGAGTTGGCTGATAACCTACGGCTGAAGGCATACGTCCAAGAAGCGCTGAAACCTCTGAACCAGCCTGAGTAAATCTGTAGATATTATCGATGAAAAGAAGTACATCCTTTCCACCCTTATCTCTGAAGTACTCAGCCATAGTAAGTCCTGTAAGACCAACTCTCATTCTTGCTCCAGGTGGCTCATTCATCTGACCGAATACCATGGTAGTCTTCTCGATAACTCCTGAATCCATCATTTCGTGATAAAGGTCGTTACCCTCTCTTGTACGCTCACCAACGCCTGTGAATACTGAATATCCACCGTGCTCAGTAGCGATATTACGGATAAGTTCCTGAATAAGAACTGTCTTACCTACGCCGGCACCACCGAAAAGTCCAATCTTTCCACCCTTCTGATAAGGACAAAGAAGATCAACTACCTTGATACCTGTCTCTAACATTTCTGTATTAGTAGCCTGTTCAACGAATGCTGGCGCTTTTCTGTGAATAGGCATATGCTCTACTTCTGGCGCTGGCTTATTATCTATAGGATCACCTAATACGTTAAACATTCTTCCAAGTGTCTGTTCGCCAACTGGTACAGATATAGGAGCTCCTGTAGCTTCTGCCTCCATACCTCTAACAAGACCATCTGTTGGTCCAAGGGCGATACATCTTACCGTGTCGTCTCCAAGATGCTGTGCAACTTCCACAACAAGCTTGCTGCCGTCATTGGTCTTTATGTTGATGGCTGAATTGATTTCTGGCAGATTACCTTCTGTGAATTTAATATCAATTACAGCACTGATAATCTGAGTAATCTTACCGATATTATTCTCTGCCATTGTTACCTCCATCTATTATTATTATTTCATCGTATTATCCGATTGCATTTGCACCTGCTATGATTTCTGTAAGTTCCTGTGTAATAGAAGCCTGACGGGCTCTGTTATACTTAAGTGAAAGATCAGAAATCATCTCATCGGCGTTGCTTGTAGCATTATCCATAGCCTGCATACGCGCACCATTCTCACTGGCTACCGCTTCTATAAGCGCACCATATATAAGACTGCACACATACTTAGGTATGATAAGGTTCAAAGCTTCATCTTCCGCTGGCTCATAGTTCATAGGAGTTGTATCCTTGCTTTCGCTGTTCACCCCTTCAGTATCGATAGATACCGGAAGAAGCTTGATAAGCTTAGGTTCATGAACAACTGTATTCTTAAATGAAGTATAAGCAAGATATATCTCACCTATCTCACCAGCAGCAAATCTTTCAAGCAGTCTGTCACAAATATCCCTTGCATCTGTATAAAGAGGTGCATTGATAACCTCAGAATCATCTTCAGTTATGTTGTAGCCTCTTCTTGCAAGATAGTCTTTTCCCTTAGTTCCTATAGCTATTATGTCTATATCTTCCTTAGGAATACCGCTCTCTGTGATAAGCTTGGTAATATTAGTATTATATCCTCCGGCAAGTCCACGGTTGGCTGTTATTGTTATAATAGCCTTCTTAGATGACTCGCCTGCCTGAAGATACTTGTGATTGATGTTACCTGACCTTGCAAGCATATTGCATATCGTTTCGTACATCAGATCTGAATAAGGCTTTGTGCTCTCCGCCTTTCCCTTTGCTTTCTGAAGTTTAACAGTGGAAACAAGCTTCATAGCCTTAGTAATCTGACCAGTACTCTGAATACTGTCTCTACGCCTTTTTATATCTTTCATTGAGGCCATAGAATTTACCTCCATTCCCACATTTAGAACTTAAATGTTTTCTTAAACTCTTCAATAGCACTTACAAGTAACTTTTCATTTTCTTCAGTAAGTTCCTTAGTTTCCTTTATAGACTCTGGAATCTGAGGATACTTAGTATCTATGAATTCAAACAAACCTTCCTGGAAATCAAGAATCTTATCTACTGGTATGTCAATAACATACTTCTTAGTTACAGCATATATAATGATAACCTGATATTCAACAGGCATTGGCTTATACTGAGGCTGCTTTAACATTTCCATGATACGCTCGCCCTGTGCAAGCTTCTCCTTAGTATCGGCATCAAGTTCTGAACCGAACTGAGAGAATGAAGCAAGCTCTCTGTACTGAGCAAGCTCTGTACGGATAGGAGCAGCAATCTTCTTAATAGCCTTAATCTGTGCTGAACCACCAACTCTTGATACTGAAAGACCTGCGTTGATAGCTGGTCTGAAACCAGAGTTGAACATTTCTGTTTCAAGATATATCTGACCATCTGTAATAGATATTACATTAGTAGGGATATATGCTGAAACGTCACCTGCCTGTGTCTCAATGATAGGAAGGGCTGTAAGTGAGCCTCCGCCGTACTCATCTGACATACGTGCAGCTCTCTCAAGAAGTCTTGAGTGAAGATAGAATACATCTCCTGGATAAGCCTCACGACCAGGAGCTCTCTTTAACAGAAGTGAAAGAGTTCTGTATGCTGCTGCATGCTTACTTAAGTCATCGTATACAACAAGTACGTCTTCGCCGTTTTCCATCCACTCTTCACCGATAGCACATCCTGAGTAAGGAGCGATATACTGAAGTGGAGCAAGTTCGCTGGCTGTAGAAGCAACTACAGTTGTATAGCTCATAGCGCCATATTCTTCAAGAGTCTTTACGATACTTGCAACTGTTGATGCCTTCTGTCCGATAGCAACATATATACAATGTACACCCTGACCCTTCTGATTGATAATAGTATCAATAGCGATAGCTGTCTTACCTGTCTGACGGTCACCAATGATAAGCTCTCTCTGACCTCTTCCGATAGGAACCATGGCATCGATAGCCTTGATACCTGTCTGAAGTGGAACACTTACTGACTTTCTTGTGATAACGCCTGAAGCAACTCTTTCTATCTTTCTTGTCTTGTCTGTGTTGATAGGACCCTTGCCATCTATAGGCTGTCCAAGTGCATTAACAACTCTTCCTGTTAATGCATCACCAACTGGAACCTCAACAACTCGTCCAGTTGTCTTAACAGTATCACCTTCGTTTATATTTCTTGAATCACCAAGAAGAACGGCACCTACGTTGTCCTCTTCAAGGTTAAGAACCATACCATATACTTCACCAGGGAATTCAAGAAGTTCTCCCTGCATGGCCTTCTCAAGTCCATGAATTCTAGCGATACCATCTGCTACCTGAATTACAGTACCAACTTCTGATACTTCTAGTTCGGCAGAATATCTTTTTATCTGTTCTTTAATAACTGAACTGATTTCTTCCGGTCTTAAATTCATTAGCTTTATGCACCTACTTTCTATTAGATTCAAGCTCTATGCCAGTTGGATATTCTTTAAATCTCTGGCAAGCTCATCAATTTTATGTTTTATACTGCTGTCTACGACTCTGTCTCCAATTCTTATGACCATACCTGCTATAAGTGATTCATCTATAGCATAGTTCATCTTGAAATCCACATAATCAGTTGTTGCAAGCAGTCTGCTCACAACCGACAGCTTCTGATCATCTGTGAGAGGTCTGGCTGTTGTGACGAAAGCCACTCCTATCTTCTTGTACTCATAAACTCTCTTTATGAAATACTCAAGTGTGCTTACTATCTTGTCCTGTCTGTCCTTAGACACCATAACAGTTAAAAGACCTGTGATATCCTTAGATACGAACTTATCAAATACATTCTTTATAAGTTCCTCCTTATCACCCTTGTCAACCTTAGGTGACCTTAATATCTTTACAAGGTCCTCGTTACTTTTAAACACTTCTATCACAACCTGTGCTTCTTCACATAGTTCATCGATCTTAGATTCCTGAATAGCAAGCTCAAATAAAGCTTCGCCGTAAGTTGTTTCTACTAATTTCGCCATGTGTTCTCACCCATTTCATTCAAAGTCTGTTCAATAATTGCATTACTTTCGCTCTCATCAATAGATTTAGAGATAAGCTTAGAAGCTATCATAGCTGATACAGTAACAATCTGCTGCTTAACTTCATCTGCCACTTTCTGCTTTTCAAGTTCTGCTTCCTTACCTGCTCTTTCGATAATTCTTGCAGCTTCCTCTTTAGCTTCATCTATGATCTTCTGCTCGTTATGCATAGCTGTCTTTCTTGCATCACTTAATATAAGCTCTGCTTCCTTGTTAGCAGCCTTTAACTTCTCTTCATACTCTGCTTTCATGGCAAGTGCGTCTGCTCTGTTCTTTTCAGCAGTTTCCCTGTCACTTGTTATCTTATCCTGTCTTTTCTTTAACATGTTACGAACAGGATTGAAAAGAATAACTGACACAAGCAGGAATAATATGAATACGTTAATGGCTGTTATCGCAGCATCAAATAAGAGCTGATAATCAAGTCCAAATAATCTTCCTGATGTTTCAAGAGCCACAAATGTACTTCCGAAATTCAATTGTTGGCCTCCTTTCCATTATCTTAACGGGTCTTTACCCTCTGAATATAATATTCTGTTCTTTATTAGCCCTTGAATGGCTGAACGAACATTAAGATAATAGCTACGGCGAAACCATAAAGACCTGTAGTCTCGGCAACGGCCTGTCCAAGTAACATAGTTGAAGTGATATCTGACTTAGCACCTGGGTTACGTCCGACTGCTGCTGCACCATGACCTGCTGCAATACCCTGTCCAACACCAGGACCAACACCTGCGATCATCGCAATACCTGCACCAATGGCTGACATAGCCTGAATAAATTCCTGTCCACTAATATTCATCTTAAAATCCTCCGTTAATAAAAATTTAGCGCTGATTATTATTCTGCGCCTTATTAATGTGTACATAATACAATATGCACTTGTATACATTACTGTATTATCAGTCTGTGCTTGGCACAATTCTTAATATGAAAACCCATTACAGGGACTTTCACAACATTACTAATTCCTGAAATATTAATTCCAGCAATCAGCTTTCCACCTAATCTGCTATCTTATCGTTGACATAAACCATAGTCAGCATGCAGAATACATACGCCTGAATACATCCTGAGAACAAGTCAAAGTATGCATGCAGTAATGCCGGATAGCCGATAGTAAATGGCTTTAACAGGTCATAGATAAGACCCATAAGAACTGTTCCGGACATAACATTACCAAACAGACGCAGTGAAAGAGACAACGGAACTGCAAACTCACCTATAAGATTAATAGGGAATAAAAACCAGATTGGCTGGAATAATGCAGTAAAGTGTCCTACCTTATTCTTCTTTATACCGTTGAACTGAACAAGTATAAATGTAATCAGACCAAGGCATAACGTAACACCATAATCCGCTGTTGGTGGCCTGAGTCCGAAAAGACCAGATATATTGGAAATTATAATAAATAAGAATAATGTTGAAATATAGTTGACGAACTTGTTGGCATTCTTTCCCATAATACCGTCAACCATAGTTCCAAGCATCTCCACTATAATCTCTATAGCGTTCTGGAACATCCCCGGTGTATCATCAGGCTTGACCTTATTAATCTTCACTCTGGCTACTATGGCCATAATAAGGATGAAGATTGAAACCAGCAACATAGCAACGTGTGTCGTGTTAATACTGAATGTGTAATCAATGCCCGGAATATGGAATTCCTTAAGGCTCTGAATCATAAAACTCGAATCACATGCTACAAGCGTGTTAACATAAGAGCTTCCCACCTTCTCACCTTCCTTTTTGTATTTTTGTTATTAATTTATCAGTGAACGGCTGTAAATAAGCCGCTACCTTCATAGAAAACATTCCCAGTATTGCTCCTAACAAGTCACCTATATCAAGAAAATACAATACTGAAAATAATACAAGCATAACCGCCAGACGTATAACATATCCTAACACGAATGTAGCGCTTGTATTAGCACCTCCATACACCACCTTTCTTATACGAAAGCTCATATGAAAAGTGGCAAATGCCGCATAAAAAACACCTGCTGCAAAGCCTATTGCAAGCTTCATAGGTGTATCAGCAATTAACAGTATCAAAGCCTCCCCAATGATAAGATACACTGACTGTACCACAAGCATACCGGGGATAGAGGGATTAATCTCTTTGATTTTTTCAATCATCCGTCATACTCCTCCCTTTATTAGTTGTTATCCTTATGTGTCTTATTGTATCTTTCTACCTTCTGCTGTATCTCATCTTCCTGAGTACGCTTCTTTTTAATCTCATCCTGCTTTATGGAATTCATAGCAAGCACATAGGCGTTCCTGCCTCCTGCTGCTATACCAATTATAAGCAGTGGTATCGTAAAACTTGTTCCTAACTTTCCATCCAGCCACAGCCCAAGTGCCAGACACACGAATGTCGGAACCATAACACATATACTAAGCTGGGATATTAATACTATATTCTTCAATTCTTTTCCTCGTTCCCATACTTTCAGATAACCCACTCACTTTAAAATACTATTACGATTATAACCTTTTCAACAAATGTTGTCTATATATTTTCTATCCCAAATAATGGGACAATTTCTATCATTTATAGGCTATTTTGACTAATATTTCACAATCTTTTATACCTCACAGATATAATCTTAACCCTTGGGATAACTGATATTATGACATTTTTCTATCTTTTTTTGCAGCCAGACTTTACCATAAACTGCAACATTTTGGTTGAATTTTACATACCTGCTTGTTATAATTTTCATAATAAATATGTGATTTACAATCCGTAGGTATCATAGCTGAGGGCTTTTGATCCCAACATAATATTATACAATTCAGGAGGAATACGTATGACAACTTTATTCCGTAAGCGGCTTATCCCAAGCGAATGTGTCAACCTTAAAGACGATACTATCATCCATATTGACGATGAAAAGATTATAACAAGCTGGAAGACTTTCCGCCCGAAGCCGGAATTCTCACACGGCATATCTTACTATGTGCTTAAGGAGGGATTTAAGATAAGCAAGTTCTATAAGCAGGATAACTCACTTGCTTATATATACTGCGATATCATTGACACATCATATGATAAGGCTTCTGATACATACGTATTCACTGACCTGTTAGCAGATGTCATCATTGAGAACTCTGGCTTTGTCCGTGTAGTAGACCTTGATGAACTTGCCGATGCCTGTAGCGGCGGACTTATATCCAACGATATGCTCGTGTCATCGCTTCACAAGCTCAATAACCTTTTAAGCACAATATACGGTGGAACCTTCAGCCAGTACATTGATGTGCTTGAACGCTATGAACAGGATAATATTTCCAATGACTGATATTTTCAGTATCAGCCACGTAGCAGATTATAACAGATTTTTGCCCCTTCCCATAATAACATACCCACCACATACAGAAATATGTATCATTACATACTATCTTTATGTGGTGGGTATTCTGGTGTTAAACATATCAAAAGGTCAGACGTATTATTGCACATTTAACCTTTCGACAACTGCATAATTATATAGTTAATTATAATTCAATCGTAATCTCTCTTTTAGTTGTCTCATACTTATAGTATCTTACACCTGCGGCGTTCAACATTCTCTTAGATGCTATGACAGAAGCTGTATCAGCATATTTGTCACAATCATACACGATAGTCTTAATTCCTGCCTGTATTATAGCCTTTGCACACTCATTACAAGGAAACAGTGTCACATACATCTTAGCACCGTCAAGTGTTCCGCCTCTGTAGTTAAGTATCGCATTGAGCTCACTGTGAGTTGTATAGAAGTACTTGTTGTCAAGTGGATCCCCATCCCTGCACCAGGGGAACTCATCATCCGAACAGCCGCGTGGAAGTCCGTTATATCCCATAGACAGTATCTTGTTGTCATTACTTACTATGCAGGCTCCTACCTGTGTATTAGGGTCTTTGGAACGAAGTGCTGAGAGCTTTGCAACACCCATGAAATACTCATCCCATGATATATAGTCTTTTCTTTTATCACTCATATTCTTATTCCTATCTTAATTATGAATTCATTAATCCTCTATCATAGATATTCTTCTTATATGTCTTTCATCATTACTGAACTTCGCATCTAAGAATGTATCCGCTATTCTGAATGCAAGCTCAGGTCCTATTACTCTTGCACCAAGGCAGAGGACATTCGCATTGTTATGCTCTCTTGTAGCCTGTGCACTGAAACAGTCACTGCAAAGTGCAGCTCTTATTCCCTTAACCTTATTAGCTGCCATACTCATACCTATACCAGTACCACACATAAGTATACCAAGTTCGCACTCACCGCTTGTTATAAGGTCTGTTACCTTGTGTGCATACACTGGATAATCACACGACTCACTTGTGTATGTTCCTACATCCTTACACTCTATTCCTCTCTTCTTAAGATGTTCTATCATCTGGTTCTTAAGTTCTACTGCTCCATGGTCACATCCTATTGCTATCATTTTGTAATTGTCTCCTTTTCTTATCATTCTTCTTCCTGTCTTGGCGATGTTATCACATCTATAACCTTTGCAACAAGACTATATAGCTGTTCAAAACACTTATTATACTCTTCAAGCCCCTTGCCATATGGGTCAGGCACTTCCACATCACCCTCACCAGCCATCTCTCCAAGTGTGAATACATTAATTGCCTTATCAAATGTATCATACATTTTCTGCTTCATCGATGAGTTCATAGTAAGTACCAGCGTATCTATACTAAAATCTTCATTTGCTATCTGTACTGAAACATTACTTGGCATAATCATGCCGTGCCTTGATGCAACAGCAACAGCCTTTGGATTATACGGCTCCGGAAACAGCACAACCACGCCCCTTGACTCACATCTCATATCTGGCATAAGATTGGACATAATTGTAGCCGCCATCGGACTTCTGCAAGTATTTCCCATACATACAAATATTACTTTATTAAATCTGTTCATAACGATACACCTCTTAATAAGCGCTGCAATCTTGTTGTCTATACGTGTATTATAGTATGACCTGCGGCTTTAATCAATCTGTTCATAACTGCACGTCCTACATTCTCTGTTTCAAAGCTCTCTGAAAATACATAATCTATATGTTCATTATCGAATTCCCTTAATGTTGCATACAAATGTCTTGCAGCACTCAGCTCATCGCTCTTATGTCCCATAGATATAATAATTCCATCTGTATACAGGTGTTTTGTTTCATCTGTAGTCATAATTGCAACCTTGTAGCCCTCATCTATAAGCTTTCTGGTGTTATCGTTAATATAAGAAACAACCTTATCAATATCACCTTCAATTATCTTAAGGTCTGCATCCGGCGCATAATGCTTATACTTCATACCTGGTGCTTTAGGAACTACTCCTGCCTTCACCCCATCCGTTATGGCAGGGTCTATTCTTACCTCGCCTACAACCTCTTCAAACATTTCTTTAGTTATAAAGCCCGGACGGAGTATTGTTGGTACATCCTCACTAAGGTCTATGATAGTTGACTCAACGCCTATATCGACTGTATCATCTGCTATTATCATATCTATCTTTCCTGAAAGATCCTTTATAACGTGGCTTGCAAGAGTAGGACTTGGCTTACCGGAAGTATTGGCACTTGGTGCCGCTATATACACGCCCGAACTTCTTATAAGCTCTGCTGCCACCTTGTGGCTTGGCATTCTTATCGCAACTGTTCCAAGTCCGCCTGTAATCGACTCCGGAACTATGTCCGATTTTTTCAATATCATAGTAAGCGGACCCGGCCAGAACTTATCAGCAAGCTTAACCGCCGCCTCCGGCACTTCACTTGCAAGCTTATATACGGCATCCATATCTGCTATATGGACTATAAGCGGATTATCGGATGGTCTTCCCTTTGCCGCATATATCTTTGCCGATGCCGCTTCATCAAGTGCATCCGCACCAAGACCATATACAGTTTCTGTTGGAAATGCAACAAGACCGCCTGCCCTTAATATCTCTCCTGCTTTTTCATATATCTTCTCATCCTCTTTAGGATTACATGTTATATCTGCAACAATCGTTTCCACTGTTACTTACACCTCTTTTATATTTATCTTAATGCTGTCTATATCTGTATAATACTTAATATACCCGTACAAATATCAGCTATCTGTCAGATACTCCATAATGCCGCAGTATATTCCATACGCAACCTTCTGCTGATATGCCTCACTGTTAAGCCTTCCAGCTTCATCCGGATTAGACAGAAAACCACACTCAACTATAACTGTTGGCACATTTGTGTGAAGAAGCATATAATATGTTGAGTCAGCCTTCTCAACACGCTTATTCGTTGAGTCAACTTCCTTTAACATATTCTTCTGTATAGCTGCCGCCAGTTTTTTCCCTTCATCCGATGCCTTATAGTAAAATACCTGCGCACCCTTAGACTCTGCTGATACATAGCTGTTCTGATGTATGCTTACAGCCGCATTGACATTACCCTCGTTAATTATGCTTACACGCTTTTTCATATCAACAGCCTTTTTATTCGTGTCACTTTCGTCATACAGGCCATTATCATCTGACCTTGTCATTATAACAGTTATACCAGACTGTTCAAGTAGAATTTTAAGTTTCTTTGCTATGGCAAGATTAACATTCTTCTCATATATCCCGCCAACACCTATCTTTCCCGGGTCTATTCCCCCGTGTCCACTGTCTATGGCTACTGTCTTGTCTGATATATTAACCTCTTCAACTTCGCTGGCAGTTTCCTGACCCTTTATTATGCTTTTATTATCACTACTGCTGTATAATATATATGCACCAGCTACTAATGCAAATATGAGCAAAGACCCCGCAAGTATCTTTAATCTGAAACGCATATCCACCACATACCTTTTTTACTTAAAGTGTATGCCAGTCTACATTAATTATTCCTATCTGATATAGCTGCTTATGACACTCCATACTGATGACTTCTCAAGTCCAAGCTTCCATGCAGCAATACCGGCAACATCATATTCTGATATAACCTTAAGCTTTTCTTCAACTGACTTATCTTCCTCAAACCATGTCTTTTTAGTCACACCATTCTTCTCATAGGAGCTGACATACTGTCCTGCCTCCTCATTCCATGGTGCTGTCTGACCGTCCGCATTAAGCTCATTTATGGCATCCTGCATACCGACAGCTCGGCTTGTTGTAGTAGAACCTGACACACTCCATATCCTTGTATAGAAAGGGATTCCCACTATAACCTGATTAGATGGAACAAGTGCAACTGTATCACTTACAGCCTCCCTCACAAAAGGCAGTGAAGCAACTGAGCCTGCCTCTGAGCCAGCATAATGTTCATCATATGCCATCACTATGACATAATCCACATATGAAGACTGTTCCTTAAGATTATAGAACTTATTATAGTTTTCAGGTTTATAATTATCTGTCGATAATATTATATTGTTCTTATGACATTCAACCGCAAGCTCTCTTACAAACTGTAAAAAGTCCTTCGCATAATCCTTTTTGACATTCTCAAAATCCAGATTAATTCCGTCATATCCATAAGCTGTGGCATCCTTTATAAGTGTTCCTATAAGTGTCCTTCTTGCACTCTTTGAAGAAAACAGTGCCGCATAGTCTATATCCTTATCAAAGTCATTAATAAGAGGCCATACCTTTATTCCCCTCGCATGCATATCGCTCACCCACGAAGCCTGTGCATAGCTTGAAGCACTTCCAGATGCGGATGCAATGCTGTACCATGTTGGCGATATTACATTTACGGAAGATGAGCTTACCATAGCTGCCGCAGTGCTGTTTCCAGATGTTCCTCCTACCTGAAACCAGCCAAGCCTTACAGCACAATCAGACATAACCCTTGTATATTCTTCCACATAGGTATCCTCTGGCACATACATATAATTCTCATTAACCTCACTGCTCTTCACATAACCTGTATATCCGGTCTGTGTTGTAACCTTTATCCAGTCGTCAAGGTCATCCTCATAATAAAGCCTGCTGCCTTTTTCTATCTTTTCAAGAATATCGCTTTTTATACCACCACGGTATCTTACATATATATCTTTCTTTGCATCAACAACCTTTTCCTCACCATCTATGCTGTTTATACATATTCTTGCCGGCTCCTCACCATATGCATAAGTACAGTTAGTATACTGTGCCACATAATCCCATGCTATGTATGTGCTGCCGTTTACAGCCACAGTCACCGGATAGTTTGTATTATATTCGTTATTATCACTATCTGTATAAATGTTCTTTCCCGGCTCATATGTATATGTTTTCTTATCATCTGTATAAAGAATGGCATTACTCTCGCCATCCTCATAAAATCTTATATTGATATTGTCTGCTATAAAGTCCGCAGGAAGATACCAGATATCATCCACACTGACACCTGTATCCTGATACTTTGTTCCATTGATTATAACAAGAGCACTATCCGATGCCTTATCTGCATCAAAGTACTCATATCCGCTCATCCACTGCTTAGATGGCGCATACCTTTTCATAAACACTGCTCCTGCCACAATCACAACAAGAATTACCGCTGCTGCCACACCCAGTAATCCAAGCTTAGACTTTCCTTTATCCTTACTATTCATACATCAGTCTCCATTCGTTTTTACTTAACTCATATCTTAACATAAAACTTTTTATTTGACATTAAAAATATGATGCGGACGTTAAATCCCAAAGTATGATGTCCGTGGACTGCTTCGCGCCCTGCACTATCACAATCCACTGCGACATCAATGTAAGCGAAGGAACCCGCTTTTCGTGATATTATAATCCTGTAACCTGTAAGCCTGACATAGTAATAAGCCTTTACTACATGCTACATTATATCCAGAAGCTCCATAAGGCTTCTTAAGTTTTTGGAACTTATCGTAAATGGATTTCTCTCAAACGGCATAGCAACAATGCTTACACCATATTTTTCTATAGTTTCTGCTGCCGGACTTTCACACATTGTCAGTGTCACCATTTTCAGTCCTCTTACATCAAGAAAGCGTCTTACCCTTTCTAACTTCTTCTCACATTCCTTTGACTTCCATGGAAGCATTGAGCCAGCCAACAGCTTAACATCACATCCTGACAGCCTTGATACAGTCCTTGCAAATGTATCCTCAGCACTGTTAAGGCTTATATCCTGTATAATCACATCATATCTCTGCCTTAATATGCCTGTGTAGTCATCATACATCCCACAGTAATAATCAATGCCATTCACGCTGTATGCATGCCTGCTGCCTATTCCCTTATGATGTATTGCCCTTGCCTGTGACATCTGTCTTAGCATAAAACTATATGTTTTCTCATCGCCGATAACTGCAGTTTTTTTCTTTAACACTCTGCCCATAAATGCGGCGAGCATTATACACATCTGCGTTGTACCGGCACCTTCGCACAATCCGGCAACACCTATCATCTTTATTGCTGTCACTCTGGCTGAAGTATGATATTCTTTATATATCTCACGTCCTGCACGTCTGCTGTTTTTATCACAGATATTAAGTCTTATATGGCTTTTAATCCTGTTTACCCTGCTGTTCTTTGTAAGCCCATTTTTCATTTCCAATTCCGATACCCCTGATAAACCTCTGAAAGTTTTTAAGTACTTTTTTCCGGATACCACACATTTTTTCATATAATACACTGCACCTTTCCTTTAATGTGTCCGTTATTATACATTCCCATATCTGCGGCATATTATCCTCTATAAAGTCCTTCATTACTGAAACTAATTCGTTATTGTGTTCACTCCAGCCATATACACATGGCATCCTGTAACATATTCTTTCTCCTGCTATATAATTAACATAACCATAAAACTGCTGTTCACTTAACAGATTAAGCATAAGCCGTGTGTGCTGTACAGTACTGTCAATGATGCTGCACTCATTGGCAGTCCCATACTTTCCACCCGCAACCATAATATCAATAATATCATAATCATTCTGGATAAAGCTGCATATAATATCATCATAGCTGACACGCTCTGCATTGTATACACCCTCATCCACTATCATAACATTAAAATTCATACTATCAAAATTGCCGTCATTATTCTGCTTATAATTTACATTATCTGTATCATCGCTGCCATACATCTTATAGCTTACATTATCTGCCGCAAACCACACACCCTTATAGTAAAGCAGTCCATTATCATAAAGCTTTCCGTTAAGCATAACTTCAAGTATATCGCTGTTTCCTGACTGCTCATATAATATGCATTTTATGCCATATTCTGCCAGCATATATGCCATACTAAGAGCTGTGTGTGTAACACCTATGCCTCTTTTAGTTCCAGATATTTTAATAACATAAGAGTGCCTGTAACTGTCTGATTGTTTTTGTTTATTTGCTTTTAGTGCCGCCCATCCTGCGGCTCTTTCTAACTCCCTGCGCACAGCCGTTATATTTTTATATCTTGACTGTGGCTTATGCCGGGTACATTTTCTTATAATTGGGTATAATTTATTATGACGGATAGCACTTAAGTCACCTGTATTCTGGCATACATTATGCCCACTATTATCATTTTTTCTGACTGCTGCTTCCACCATAAACATAAGAATCATTCCCACACTATATATATCCGCACTGCGTGTAAGCTGTCTGTTATCATACTGCTCCGGTGCTGCATATCCGGGACTTAACATACTTAGCTGCTGGCTTTCATCACCATACAGTGCATTGCCGAAGTCAATAAGCTTAACATTATTATTCTCATCTATTATGATATTATCAGGCTTTATATCCAGATGAATAATTCCATCCTGATAGTTATGCAGATACTCCAATATGTTACACAACTTAACTCCTATATCACATATCTGGTTTAACTTTAAAGATTTCTCATCATAAATGTAATTCCGCAAAGATTTACCAGATATATATTCTTCTATAATGCAAATACTTATATCATCTTCATATATGTCATAAATAATCGGTATGTGGGGATGCTTAAGATTCTTAATTAGACTGGCTTCTTTAAGGATATGGCCGCTATCCTTCAAAGCCCTGCTGATAACCTTGGCAACACGTAATACATCTAACTTCGTGTGCCTTACCAGATAAACACTGGAATAACTGGTTCTTCCCAGTTCCTTTACTACTTCATACTTTTCGTTAAACTCTTGCTCTCACCTCCAGTTAATCAGTTAGTTATATTCACTCTGCTTATTTTATAACATATAATAAATATATTATCAATATCAAATTTTATATTTTTTGTCAAAAATTGATAAATTTTACATATTTTTTATTTTAAGTATGTCTTTGTCTTCTTTACATATCTATGAAAAATGAGTATTATATTTCCATAGATATGAATTTACTATGCATTTCGCAGGAAAGGAGATTGTTATGAAGATAGAAAGAGTTAATGAAAATCAGATACGCTGTACTCTCAACAAGGATGACCTTGCTTCAAGACAATTAAAGATAAGCGAACTTGCGTATGGCAGCGATAAAGCTAAAGAACTTTTCAGGGATATGATGCAGCAGGCTTCTTATGAGGTTGGGTTTGATGCAGAAGATATTCCTTTGATGATTGAAGCTATTCCAATATCAGCCGACTGTATAGTGCTTATAGTAACAAAGGTTGAGAATCCGGAAGAGCTTGATACAAGATTCTCTAAGTTCTCTCCCGGCGATGATGGAGAATATGACTATGATGACGAATATTCTGATATGGAAACTATCGATGAGTCTTCCTCATATGATGAGTCTTCTGTACCACCTACCGCTGGTGATGAGCTTGACATAGATAGTGAACAGGATGGCAGCGATGGCGGTGTTATCGGTGATGACCTTATGAGCCTGTTCAGCAAGGTTCGGGACTATCTTAACAGTAACGCAGGAGCTTCTAAAGCTAAGAATTCTGCCACTGGTAATTCCGTTAAGGCTGATAACAGTCTGACACAGGAAGGTACTGCGGACAGTTCTGATACGGACATTTCTAAAAAGACTGTTAAAACAAGAATATATTCTTTTGAGTCCATGGATGACTTCACTGCTGCTGCAAGGGCAGTCAGTCCTATATACAATGACACTAACTCACTGTATAAGAAGCCGGACTCTGACAGATATTACCTTCTCCTTAAGAAAGAAGGCTGTTCATCGGTGAACTTTAACAAAGTATGTAACATACTTTCTGAATATGCTGCTAAGGAAGCCTTTACAGAGGATTCTGCCGCTTACTTTGATGAACATGGTGAACTGATTATAGGCAGACACGCCATTAGAATAGGTGCAACGTTATAATTCATTCTTACAATAAAAAAGCTGGCATATCAGACATTGTTTATATGTCTGATGTGCCAGCCTTTTATTATTCTTTCAGTCAGTTATTAACCTAATGACTGAAGGTAGCTCTGAATTTCTTCTACAAGCATATCACTGTCAATTCCGTGAACCATAGCAGCTTCCTCTAATGTTTCACCTGCTGATGATGGGCATCCAACACAATGCATACCAGCACCCATAAGAATAGGAATTACGCCTGCATCAATCTGTATAACTTCACCAATAGTAGTGTCCTTGGTAACTCTTGCCATACCTGTATCCTCCATATATTCTTTATCCGGATATCGCATAACACATTAAGTAAAATATCCGGCACGTATGTTTTATATAATATTACGTTAATCAACATACGTCAATCTTAATATTTAAAATTAAGATTTTATTAATGTTTCCATAAATTCTATTAAGAATACATCATTCTCTTGTTTTTTTCAAAATGTTATCGTATAATGTTGATACTACAAAATCCAAGGAGGAATATTATTATGGCATATGTAATTAATGATGATTGTATCAGTTGTGGTGCTTGTGCTGCTGGATGTCCAGTAGAAGCTATCAGCGAAGGTGCTGCTCATTACGAAATCAACGCAGACGTTTGTGTAGATTGCGGCGCTTGTGCTGGTACATGTCCAGTAGGTGCTCCAAACCCACAGTAGTTTGAAGATACATAACGAATTAATCCCCCGGAATCATAATATTCCGGGGGATTTTATTTTTACTGTTATGAATTATTTTGTTTATTCTTAAGATAACTTTAAACAAATCGCAAAAATATATCATTATCTTTTATCCTAACCCATATTCGGGTTCTTAGCAAGGTCAGCAAATCTTGTCTGCTCTGGTATCCACGCCATCTTGACTGTTCCGATAGGACCATTTCTCTGCTTGGCTATTATTATCTCTGCAATACCATTAAGTTCAGTATCCTTGTTATAATAATCATCCCTGTAAAGGAACATAACAACATCGGCATCCTGCTCGATAGCTCCCGACTCTCTGAGGTCAGAAAGCATAGGTCTGTGGTCAGGTCGCTGTTCAACTGCTCTTGAAAGCTGTGAAAGTGTGACAACGGGAACATCTAACTCTCTTGCAAGTGCCTTTAATGAACGTGAAATATCCGATATTTCCTGCTGTCTTGACTCAGTTCTTCCGCTGCCACTCATAAGCTGTAAGTAATCGATGATTATAAGTCCAAGATTATTCTCCATCTTATACTTACGGCACTTAGACCTTAAGTCAGCTATAGATATACCTGGTGTTGCATCTATGATAAGCTTTGACTTGGCTATGCTGTCAGCACCCTCAATAAGCTTGCCCCAGTCATTAGAGTCAAGCCGTCCCTTTCTTAACTTATCTGCATCCACTGATGACTCAAGTGAAAGCATACGGTTTACTAACTGGACATCCGACATTTCCAGACTGAATACGGCTGTAGTTATGCCCTGTTTTATGGCAACATTTTCAGCAACATTAAGCACGAAAGCTGTCTTACCCATAGAAGGTCTTGCGGCAACAAGCACGAAGTCCGATGGCTGAAGTCCTGACAGATAGCTGTCAAGGTCCTTAAAGCCCGTAGGAACACCCGTTACAGCACCTCTGTTCTTAGCCGCTGTCGATATTTTATCAAGCGCCTCAAGAACTATCTTATCGATAGGATTATAGTCACTTTCGCCCTTATTTCTTACAAGCTCAAATATTCTCTTTTCTGTTTCCTCAAGAATATCCTTAGTGCTTTCCTTGCCGGCGTAACAGTCACTGGCTATCTTTTCATTGACTCTTATGATATTGCGCAATATCGACTTATCCTTAACGATAGAGGCATACTGCCTGATATTGGCTGATGTAGGAACTGATGCTAACAATTCCTTTACAAATTCTATGCTGTATACTTCTGGAGGAACATCCTTTTCCTTTAACTTTTCCTGTAATGTTACAATATCGACTGTCTTTCCGTCATTGCACATCTCGACCATCGCCTGAAACATCACACCATACTGTTTATGATAAAAGTCGTCCGGTACTAACATTTCTCCTGCTGTTATGATAGCCTGTCTGTCCATTATCATAGAACCTACCACCGACTGCTCAGCCTCAAGGCTGTTCGGCATAATTCTGGTAACGCTTATATCTTCCATAGTTCCTCACTTATAATTACTTTTCTACTACTTTAACTGTAAGCTTGGCTGTTACATCCTTATGCAGCTTAAGTGCTACAATATGTGTTCCAAGAGTCTTTATAGGCTCATCAAGCTTCATCTTTTTCTTATCCACTTCAAGGCCAAGCTGTTCTTTTGCTGCTGTGGCTATTTCCTTAGTTGATATTGTTCCAAATGTCTTGCCACCCTCTCCTGTCTTCATAGAAAGAGTAACTGCCTTATCCTCTATGCTTGCGGCAAGTTCCTTAGCTCTTGCAAGCTCCTCTGCTGCTTCTTTTTCTTCTCTCTTCTTCTGTAACTTAAGGTCATTAAGATTTTTAGGAGTTGCCTCAATACCTAACTTCTTAGGTAAAACAAAGTTTCTTGCATATCCATCATTTATCTTAACAATCTGCCCCTTCTTTCCAAGAGTTTTTACATCCTCTAATAATATAACTTCCATTTTTTTGCCTCCTGTATTATTTTATATTTTGGGTTTGCTCTCTGCTACTTATGATGCCCCCG
>FR886247.1 GCA_000436535.1 Eubacterium sp. CAG:252
ATCAAGGTTGTTGATTGTGTGCTCAAGTCTGTTCTGAACAGCACCCATCTGACCTCTTGCTGCAGATACCTTCTTAATAGCTGCATCAATAGCTGTTGTAGCCTTCTGAGCAGAGTCCTGTGTACTTAAGTCTACATTCTTACCAGCAACGCCAAGTGCATCTGCGCTCATCTCATCAAGTGTAAAGTTCATTGTCTGGCCTTCGTTAGCACCAATCTGAAGAGTAATACCCTTATTGCTTGTTGAAGAACCAGAAGTCTTATTAGTAAGACCTAACTTAGAAGCTGTTGTTCCAGTTGTTCCTGTTGTTGAATCTGTATATTCTCCAAATGAGAATGTTATTTCTTCATCACCTGAGTATTCAACGCTTAATGAACCATCCTTGTTAGCCGTTACAGTAAAATCCGTTGCAGTTAAATTAGTTCCCATTGCAGCATTATATTTTCCTACTGCTGTCTGAATATCTGTCTGTAACTGTGTTGCTGCTGACTTTAATGTGTCACCTTCGTTTATTGCTGCTGTTGTTGTAGCTTTAACCTCTGTACCATTAATTGTCATAGTAAAGCTAGAACCATTTGCTATTGTGCTATTAACTTTCATTGTAGCATCAACAGTATTAGCCTTATTGGCATCTGATTGTCCTGATAATAAAACAGCTCCAAATGAGTCGGTATCTGCTGCTCCTTGTGTTACTGTTGTCGCAGTTGTTCCTACAAAGCCAAATGAAGAATCTTCTCCATCATTATTGCTCTTTATATCTACTTTTCCTGCTGTTGCGTTAGCTTTAACAGTTACTGTCCCCTTAACACCTGCTTCCTTAGCTGCATTGTTAAGTAATGTTTCTAAATCAGTAGCAAAAGACTTTGTCTGAGCATCTGTCATTGCAGATAAATCAACAGAATATTTAGAAAGAAAATCCTTCGCATCACCCTTTGACCAATCTACATTAAATGTGTTTCCATCAATCTCAAATGTATCTGTAATTGTTGAACCTGCTAATCCTGACAAATCCGTTTTAATGCTATTAGATGTCATTGTTGTTGCACTAAATGTTGCAATACTAGCACCATCAAGCTTAGCACCTGTTGATGTAGCTGACTTGCTTCCAAGTGAGCCATCAAGTAACTTCATTGTATTGAACTCTGTTGTATCAGAGATTCTTGTAAGCTCGCTCTGAAGCTGCTCGATTTCGTTCTGTACTGCTTCTCTATCGTCATCTGTCTCTGTTCCGTTAGCTGCTTGTACTGAAAGCTCTCTCATTCTCTGAAGGATTGAGTGTGATTCATTTAAAGCACCTTCTGCTGTCTGGATAAGTGAGATACCATCCTGAGCGTTAGTTGAAGCCTGATTAAGACCTCTGATCTGTCCTCTCATCTTCTCTGAGATTGAAAGTCCTGCTGCATCATCTGCTGCACGGTTGATTCTGTAACCTGAAGATAACTTCTCTGTTGACTTTGACTGAGCTGATGAAACACCGCTGAGCATTCTGTTAGCGTTCATAGCTGACATATTGTGTTGTACTACCATAGTATGTACCTCCGTGTAAATATAATATTTTTCTTAGGGAATCCGTTCCCATATAAGCCTTGTATATATTGTTTTGATATGTCATATCTGACTTATGAATTTAAAAATCAGAAATTTTTAAACTACTCATAATCACATATAAAATACATTTCTAATATGCCATCAACATATCTTTGATACGTTTCTGCAACAGCTCAAATATATCTATGGCATATTCCCAACATACATTAAATGTGTCGCACGACATATCCTCAACCTGCAAGGCTCTGTATAATAAGCAGAATTTCCATGCTAATTCTGCGTATTATCTTTGTTTGACATCTTGTCTTCTTTAATCAGACGGCGTATCTTGTTAAGTGTGTCTGGCGAAAGATTAGACTCTGCATAATAAGAAGATATGAAGCGCGATGCTGTTTTACCTTCCTTCTCTTTATTTCTTGCAAGAACTTTACTTCTCACTATGTTGAGTTCACGCGGTGCATCTATAAGCAAATGTATATTGCCCTCCGAACCGCCTGAATACACAACTCTGATGTCCTTCCCGATGTCGATAAACTCGCCGGGCTTAATCGTAAGCTTTAACATATAACCTCCTTGTTAACCTTTATCCGCAACAATTTATATTAAAATGTTGCATCCTTTTGAATTAAATGGAGGATTTGATATGGGAACAGCACAGCCAATAAGAAACGAAAAAGAATTAGAAGCATTTAGAAAGTATTATCTTGAACAGAAGCAGAACTACCGCAACTATGCACTGATATGCCTCGGTGTCAATTCGGCATTGAGAATAAGCGATATTCTTAAATTAAAGTGGAGTGATGTTTACGATGCTAAGAAAAGGTGTTTTAGAAAACACATAATAATTACAGAAAAAAAGACTGGAAAAGAAAACAGAATTGCCATCAATTCCAATACTAAGATGGGATTGCAAATATACTTAAACAGCCTGCATTACTTTGACGTTGACGAATATATATTTGCCGGACAGAAGGAGCACTCACATCTATGCCGTTCACAGGCATTCAGAATAGTAAAGCAGGCAGCGCAGTCACTCAATATGGAGGATAGAATAAGCTGCCACTCTATGCGCAAAACATTTGGATATTACGCGTGGAAATACGGCACACAGCCAGCAGTACTTATGGATATATACAACCACTCGTCATATGAGATTACTAAGAGATATCTGGGAATTAAACAGGACGATAAAGACTCAGTATTTTTAAGCATTAACCTGTAATTAACATAATCAGAATATAGCGATTTACAAATGGTTATTTTACGCCTCATATCCTCTCAAACTGCATAAATACTGATAAAAATAATATTTTATCTAAGCAAAAATACATTTGACAGTATATATGCCAACATAAATAAGGATATGAAAATTGTAATGTCACAACCAAATTGATATTAATTGTCATTTCAATTAATATTCTTTTAATTTTATTAATATTTATGGTTAAGTATTATTATGATGTGACGATATAGATTATGTAATTGAGTAGAACAGATATTCAAGGGATGCAACATTTTAATATAAATTGTTGCATCCCTTTTTATAATTATACGAATTATGAAGAATTTTATTCTGTTTTTTAAGAATAAAGCGCATGATACAGCTTTAAGAACTTTTCATCTCTTTCTGCAATAGTCTTACTGTCTTTGCCATCTGAATAATCATAGAAGCCCTTCCTGCTCTTGACTCCATATTCACCTGCATCATAATATTCTTTAAGAAGTTCTGGCGGTTCCTTGGAGTCGCACAGGTCTTCACAAAGATACTCACTTACATGATAAAATGTATCGATACCACCTAAGTCAACCACTTCAAGAGGTCCTAAGCATGCATAACGGAAACCTAGTCCATACTTCATGACATCATCAATTCCTTCACTTGATACAACGCCCTTATTTACAAGGTCAAGCGCCTCCCTGAGTACTGCAAGCTGAAGTCTGTTAGCTGCAAAACCAAGAACATCTTTATTTACAATAACTGGTTTTTTATCAATTTTTAGAGCAAGTTGATATATAGTCTGTGCAACCTCATCTGTTGTGTTATCACCTTTAATAATCTCGATAAGTGGAACAAGGTGAGGTGGATTGAACCAGTGCATACCTATAAACCTTTCCGGTTTCTTAACTGACTGCGCTAATCTGTTAATAGATAATCCGGAGGTGTTGGTTGTAATAATTGCATCATCATTTATAATTTCTGATATAGTTTTATAGAATTCATCCTTAATCTCTACCTTTTCAGTGAGATTTTCAGCCACAAAGTCGCAGCTCTTAAAACAGTCGGTTGAAGTTGTGTATGTTATAGAGCTTAACAGCTTATCCGCGGCCTCCTTATCCATCTCACTGGACTTTACGAGAGTTTCCACATTTTCTTTAATTCTGTCCTCCGCTTTCTTAAGGCTCTCTTCTCTATGGTTATACAGAGTTACATTATCAAAATACTTTGCATATATCTGCGCCATGGACGAACCCATTATGCCTGCACCTGCAATTACAATATTATTAATTTCCATAATAGACCTCTTTTCCGCACACGTTTTTTGCGCATAGTTGGATTGTGTTAAGTGTGCATAACACAATCCCGTTTATAATAATTTTATATCAAAGCGGAGCGACTCTTGTGCATCACTCCGCTTTATTGCCAAAATATATTAATCAATATATCTTTTATACCAATCAGGCACCTCATTTGTTATTGTGTATAATTCGCCTTTTTTATATATGGCAAAACGATTAAATGCTTCTGTATCTGGTATTCCATGTCCACCATGTTCCACTCTGTAAGCAATTCTTTATTTTGCTATTTCTACTGTTTCAACACCTATATAATGAACTTCAACTTCATAACCCCGTGATTTTGCTATATCTATATTTTTTAATATAGAATTTCCACATAAAGTTGTAATTTCTTTATGTCATTATATATAGCTGAGTATTTATTAACATCACACACACTCATCCCTCCCTATTTTATAGGTATAACAGATATTATATCTATCGTGAATATAATAATTCCCAGATAAATATTCTCATAAATATCCGTAAGAAAACGGAGCGACACCCGCGTATCACTCCGTCCTCAAGAGAAAAAACTTATAGAAAAATAGCAAATAACCTAACTCATAATATCTATATTAATTCACTATTAGAAATCTACTTCTGTATCATAGTAGCAGCACTTAAGGAGCTTCTCCATCTCTTCCTGACTTGGCTGACGTGGATTAGAACCTGTACATGCATCCTTAATAGCATTAGCAGCTACTTCTGGAAGCTTAGCAAGGAATTCATCTTCTGGAACGATTCCCTGTTCTGCTGGAAGACCACCCTCGCCATAGTTCTTAATGCACTGTGGTATGTTAAGCTCGTCATTCATCTTACGAAGCATAGCGATTAAGTTATCAATCTTAGCCTCAGTTGTGTCTCCACCTAATCCTAAGAAATCAGCTATGTATGCATAACGCTTAGCTGCTGTCTCATCCTTAGAGTTAAACTTGATAACCTTAGGAAGATACATCGCATTAGCTGCACCGTGGATAATATGTCCGCCTTCAAATGCTGCACCAGTCTTATGTGCCATTGAATGAACGATACCAAGTAATGCGTTAGAGAATGCCATACCTGCAAGACATTGTGCGTTGTGCATTGCATCTCTCTTCTCCATATCTTCATTATATGAACCAACAAGGTCATCCTTAATCATCTTCATAGCGTGAAGTGCAAGCGCATCTGTGTAATCACAGTTAGCTGTAGATACATATGCTTCAATAGCATGTGTCATCGCATCCATACCTGTATGTGCTACAAGCTTCTTAGGCATAGTTTCTGCAAGCTCTGGGTCAACGATAGCTACATCTGGTGTAATCTCAAAGTCTGCTAAAGGATACTTAATACCTTTTTCATAATCTGTTATAACTGAGAACGCTGTAACTTCTGTAGCTGTACCTGATGTAGATGAAACAGCACAGAAATGAGCTTTAGTACGAAGCTTTGGTAAACCGAATACCTTGCACATATCTTCAAATGTTGTTTCTGGATATTCATACTTAATCCACATAGCCTTAGCTGCATCGATAGGTGAACCACCACCAATAGCTACTATCCAGTCTGGCTGGTATTCTTCCATAACCTTAGCGCCCTTCATAACTGTATCAACTGAAGGATCTGATTCGATACCCTCGAATAACTTAACTTCCATTCCAGCTTCCTTAAGATAATCTTCTGCTCTCTGAAGAAATCCGAAACGCTTCATAGAACCACCACCAACACAGATGATAGCCTTCTTTCCTTTAAGAGTCTTAAGTGCTTCAAGAGCTCCCTTACCATGATATAAATCTCTTGGTAATGTAAAACGTACCATAATCCAATACCTCCTAATAATATGAATTAAAATAATAAGTGAATTGAATAGATTGTTAAAACTCTAACAATCTCTATGTTTCTTAGTATATACCTCTTTCTTCATAATTTCAAGCAAATATGACATAATTTATTGTATTTTATATGTATTTTATTTTTCCTTCAGAAAATGAGTTTTATTTTTTACATTTGCATTAAATTGCAAATGTATTTTCGCACTACTCCTCTAATATACTGGACATATCTTACTTTTATGCCTAAGCAAAAGATTGTTTTATAAAAAGCATTTTCCACCTTTAATTATCTGTTTTATCGCACTATAATATAAATAAATATACACGGAGGTGATATAATGAAAATTATACGTTCTGACACATCTGACAGGTCTAATCACATTAATTGTTTTAAACATATAAAATATATGACAACTGCTGCCGTACTTACAGCAGGGCTTTTTATAACGGGCTGTGGAAGTTCTCATGCCATGAATACGGCTGTTGACAAGGCTGATAAAGATAGTTACTTATCTGCTAATAATGATAACTGTACTGTTTTTTCTATCCGCGGAGATGGTTTTTACGCGGACACTTATGATGACTGGGATTTTCCGGATATATCGTCCGATTATACTTCCTTTGATGACACTGCTTTTACAGATTATGACTCTGATGATGACACTGATATTAACAACCCGGATGATGACGCTGATATTAACAGCTCTGATGATGGCTCTGATAGTAATAACTCTGATAATTATGACCCGACAGAAGAAGCTTTATATCTTGATAATTCTGGCTCTTCAGATAATTCTTTTGATGATAGTCCATCTGAAACTGACATCTATGGTACAGACGGCAGCTCATCTTCCGATAACGACAGTCAGCCTGAATATACTAATCCAAATGCATGGATTAATAACCTTTCAGCTTCCTCATATAATAACCAGCTTATAATTGTGGCTGCCAATGGCTCTTACGCCAATGTAGCCATGTATAATAAAAATAATGATGACACATGGGAAACTATTGTTGATACCAATGGTTATGTCGGCGTTGACGGAGTTGGTAATGCAAGCGAATATGCACATATTACGCCTAGCGGGATATACAGCCTGAGCATTGCTTTCGGTGTAAATAGCAACCCCGGTACAGCACTTCCCTACACACAGGTAGACTCATCCTATTATTGGGTGGATGACCCTTCATCTGACTGGTACAACAGATTTGTTACAACAAACACGACAACTCCGGACTGGTCAAGTGCAGAACACATTATTGACTACCCTGTTCCTTATGCCTATGCTATCGCTATTGACTATAATACCTCCTGCGTTAAGGGTGCCGGAAGTGCCATATTTCTGCACTGTTCTAACGGAAACCCTACATATGGATGTGTTTCCGTTCCGCAGTCAGCAATGATTACCATACTTAATAATATCCGTACAGGCTGTTCCATAATCATTGATGAGGCGTACAATATATCTGATTATTAATTAAAGTTCCAGATAACTAAGACATGGATAAAACAATCCTGCAACATACAGATATTAGTTAAACCCCCAGATTAACCTGTTATGGTTAACCCGGGGGTTTTATATATCCATTATTATAAATGTCCGATTTTTACATAATTTCCTTAACAGTCTTAACAACATTATCAACTGTAAATCCGAAATGTTCAAATAATGTAGCGGCAGGACCTGAAGCGCCGAAGCCCTCCATAGCAATAACCTTTCCGTCAAGACCTACATACTTGTACCAGCCAAAGTCAGAAAGTGCTTCAACTGCAACTCTCTTTCTTACAGCATTTGGAAGTACACTTTCCTTATATTCTGCTGACTGCTTATCGAAAAGTTCCATACTTGGCATACTTACAACTCTTACATCTATGCCGTCCTTCTTAAGTTCTTCCTTTGCTTCAACTGCAAGGCTTACCTCGGAACCGCTTGCGATGATAATAGCATCTGGAACAGCCTTTTCTGACTCAGCGATTACATAACCACCCTTAAGTGCATCCTTTGATGAACCTGCCATCTGTGGAAGATTTTGTCTTGTAAGCACAAGACCTGTAGGACCACATTCATTTTCAACTGCATACATCCATGCTGCTGCTGTTTCTGTTCTGTCACAAGGTCTGAATACTGTGAAACCTGGAAGTGAACGGAACGCTGCAAGCTGCTCAACAGGTTCATGTGTTGGGCCGTCTTCACCTACACCGATACTGTCGTGTGTGAATACATATGTTAATGGAAGCTTCATAAGTGATGTAAGTCTTGCCATTGGCTTAACATAATCACTGAATACAAAGAATGTAGCAACAAATGCCTTGAGACCTCCGTGAAGCATAAGACCATTGCCAATAGCTGCCATAGCCTGCTCTCTTACACCAAAGTGAAGATTGCTGCCTGCATAATTATCCTTTGAGAAATCTCCTGCATCCTTCATATTAGTCTTATTAGATGGTGCAAGGTCTGCTGAACCACCTATAAGATTAGGCATAGACTTCTTTATCATATTAAGAATAGTTCCACTTGTGCTTCTTGTTGCTTCAGGCTTGTCACCCTTAGCCCAGTACTCCTCAGAATTGAATAAATCGGACATATCATATCCATCAAAGTAGTTATCCCATAACTCTTTCATTTCTGGATACTTCTCTACATATGAAGCAAAAAGTTCATTCCACTTATCCTCTGCCTTAGCCATATTAGCTGCAAGCTCCTTGTAGTGGTCATATACTTCCTGTGGAACTTCAAAGTCACCCTTGCAAGGCCAGCCGATATTTTCCTTAAGTGCTGCAACATTATCAACACCAAGAGGCTCACCGTGTGCACTTGCCTTACCCTGCTTGGCTGGGCAGCCGTAACCGATAAGTGTATTAACCTTGATAAGTGAAGGACGTGTCTTATCAGCCTTTGCTTCTTCTATAGCCTTTCCGATAGCTTCGAGGTCGTTACCGTCCTCAACTTCTATTGTCTGGAAGCCGAATGCCTTAAATCTTGTCATAACATCTTCTGTAAATGCTATGTCTGTGCTTCCCTCTATTGAAATATTGTTAGAATCATAAAATACAATAAGCTTAGAAAGTCCAAGTGTACCAGCAAGTGAAAAGCACTCAGATGAGATACCCTCCATCATACATCCGTCACCACCAAGAACATATGTATAATGGTCAACTACCGGATAACCTTCCTTGTTAAATACTGCTTCAAGATGTGCTTCTGCCATAGCCATACCAACTGCCATAGCCATACCCTGTCCTAAAGGACCTGTTGTCGCCTCAACACCTACAGTATGTCCATATTCCGGATGTCCCGGTGTTAAAGAACCAAACTGTCTGAAGTTCTTTACTTCATCAAGTGAAAGATTACCTATTCCAAAAAGATGGAATAAAGAATACAGTAACATAGAACCATGTCCACCAGAAAGAACAAATCTGTCCCTGTTTACCCATTCAGGATTTTGTGGGTTATAATTCATATGCTTTGAAAATAACTCATAAGCTATAGGTGCTGTTCCAAGTGGTAATCCCGGATGTCCTGAATTAGCCTTCTGGATAGCATCAGCAGATAACACTCTTATTGCATTTACTGACATTTCTTCAATATTCATATTAATCCTCATTTCTGCACACATTTTTTATAACAGGCCTGTGTCAGGTGCGCACAGACACAGGTCCTACATATTGCTATAATAACAGTACATATGTATATTATCAATATCAGGCAGAAAAAACCTTTTATGATACTTACCATTAATATTACTGTCTTAATCCGTCATCAGTCCTTAAAGTCCGCTTCTGTAAGGAATATTACATCCCCGTTGTCACTGCGCTTCTTCTTAAGACCACCGAAGAACTTTCTTGATGCACGCTTCTCTGAATTAGCAATAGCCTTGTTAATAATCTCCTTGATATCGTCAAGCTTGATATTATCATTCATATTGTGAAGCTTATCTATCTTTAAGTACAGTTCAAGAAGTGCATCATCATCAACCTCGTACTGCCTCTTTCTTGCAAATCTCTTTGCCATCTCAACAAGCTCATTAACATTATACTGCTTAAGAGTTATCTTATGATTAAATGTCTTCGTAAGTTCAGGATTGAAGTTAAGAAGTACATTCATCTCTGCATCAGAGTCTTCGAATATAACTATCATTCTGTCTGTAACCTGATTCATGCATTCAATAATCTCATTAATTCTCTTAGGCTGTATAGTTCCTGCGCCTTCTACGATAAGAGCAGTTCCCTTAAGCTTACCCATAGCTTTTGTGATACCTCTCTGGTTGATACTCTCACCAGATGTCTTTGCTATCTTCTTTGGCTTCTGTGGATATACATAATTAATAGCTCTTACTATTGTTCTTGCAAGGTCTGTCTTATCCGAGCTTGAATTGCCAGAGATAAGAATATTACCTGTTGATGAAGTATTCATATTCATTTCACTGTCAAGCGACTCAAACAGCTCAACAAGCTGGCTCTCAAGTCCCGGCATTTCTCTGTACTTTCTGAATATCTTTGCAAGCTCACCTGAAAGCTTCTTCTCCTGTACTTCCTCATCATCCTCAGTATTATCATAATCAGAAGTATTAGATTCTGATACTAAGTAAGCTGCTGTTTCCTGCTGCTGTATTGATACACTGTCATCTGAAATATTCTTAAGAGTATCATCACCTAACTTATTCACATAAGCTTTAAGTAATTCATCTGTCACAGGAGCAAACTGTGCTGTGTCAAGTGTCATCTCCTCAGTAGCTTCCACATTATTGAATTCTACATCCTGTGCTGTATCCGAAGGAGCAGTTATTTCCTGCATATCCTGTGAAAACGCTGCATCTATAGCCTCATTTTCAGGCTGCTGTATAACATTTTCCTCTGCTTTTTTAATAGCATTTTTAGTGTTCTGCTCAAGTATAAATGCTGCCTTTCCTGTTCTCATAGACAGGTCTCTCTTTACTGAGTCAAGCAGTACTTCTGCTTCTGCGGCTCTCTTAGCTTCTGCCTCATCGAACTTATCACCCTTCTTTAGTGCTTCTTCTTTCTTCTTGGCAATTATACGCTCATAAGCCTGACTCTTTTCATCCTTCTCATCAAGCAGACGTTCAAGCTCTACCTTAGAAAACTCTCTTGTATCCTGCTTTCCATACTTTTCTTCCCTGACAGTCTGCATCCAGTCACTTATGCTTAACTGGCCTTCTATCTGTCCATCATCCTGCACAACCTCATCCGCACCAGATGGTCTGTATGTATCAGCCGCCTGTGCATTAACTGCATTTCTTTCAAAAGGTGGTCGGAATGTTTCCTCCTGCTCATCCTTAAACAAGTTCTTTACATTCTGCGCAAGTTCTTCCTG
>FR886248.1 GCA_000436535.1 Eubacterium sp. CAG:252
GGCAAGGAGGTGCTCCACCACTGAGCCACTCGCGCATAATATAAAGAAGTGAATGAGTGAGAACAAACTCACGCGAACACAAGTAATATAATACACGTAAAACAATAATCTGTCAAGCATAATTTCAAAAAAAATTAAAAAATATTGAATGTTTTATATTAATATTATAATATGATATTAACAAAAAATATTTTATAGTTTAATATTATAGTATGTATAAAAATAGGCTGTTTAAAGAAATAATAATAAAAATTCTGCTATAAGATATAAATAATTTAAATTGATAAAATATACAATAAAAATAAGCAATAAATAAGGAGATATAGGATGCTTAATATAGAATATGGTTCATATCAGAAGTTATATGATAAATATGGAGAGGATTTTATATATGACCCAGATATGTATTTTGATAATACATATGATGAAGAATGGCTTATATCGGATATGGCAAAAGAAATAATAAAAGATATAGATAAATCAGAAGTGCTTGGAGAAAATTGCATAGCAAGTCCAATACTTGGTTTGATAAGTCCAAAGGATATATCTGGAGGAGCAAAAACATTAATATTAATATATAACAATCCGGATTTAATTATTAATGCATCAGCTTGTGGTGATAATTGTGCAAAATGGTTATTAAAAATTGCTGAAAACAAAGACATATATATAAGGCTGCTCCATAATATGAATTTTGGAAAAGAATTTGAAATAAATGTTATTAACACAAATCAGATTGTACGTTCAATGCCAGAATTGATACAGATAAATGGTGATATATTGCGAGGTTAAATATGATTGGTAAATATGATATAGAGGTAGTGACCAGAAAAGTAGATTATCAGCTTACAGTCGAAAGGAATATAACTATATTAAGTGGAAATAGTGCGACAGGTAAATCAACATTATACAGAGCGATAAAGCAGTTTGAAAATGATGGCAGGGCAAGTGGAATTAAGCTGACATGCGATAGGCCGTGCGTAATACTTGAGGGGAAAAATTGGGAGAATGATTTAAAAGAGATAAAGCAGAGTATAGTATTTGTGGATGAAGGAGCAAAATTTATAAATACAGAGGAATTTGCCACAGCTATAAAGAAATCTGACAATTATTATGTTTTAATAACAAGGCAGGATTTAGGTAATCTGCCATATAGCATACATGAAATATACGAACTGGATACAAATAGGATTGGAAATAGGATGTTTTGCAAACAGCAGCAGATATATAAAAGCAATAATATAGCTCAAAATGCTATAATATCCAAAATAGTGACAGAAGATTCAAAAACAGGATATGAATTCTATAATGAATATGCAAAAACACACAATATACAATGTGAACATGCAGATGGAAAAACGAATGTATCTAAAAAAATTGTAAATAAAAATAATTCACAAACAACATTGATTATAGTTGACGGAGCAGCATATGGTTCTGAAATGAATAATACAATGATATTGATTAATAGTATTCCGGGATACATACTATTTACACCGGAATCGTTTGAATGGTTATTATTAAATTCAAACATTTTAAATGAACCATATATAACAGAAGTATTAAAGGCGCCCTATAACTATATTGAAAGCAGTGAATTCTTTAGTTGGGAAAAATACTTTACAGATTTATTAAATAAAGCGACAAAAGAAAGTAATATAATGCCATATAATAAAAGTAATAACAAATCTTTAAAAATATTTACAACAGGGAACAACATGAAAAGAGTAATAGAGTCGAGTGATTTAAAATATTTGTTGGAAATATAAAAAGTACTTTCCGAACCCATACTGCTTCAGCAGTATGAGTTCAAGAAGTGCATCGCACTTCTTAGATAAAAAAAAGGACTTCCCAATCGGGAAAGTCCTTTTTTTTATCTAAAAGAGCGCGAGACGGGGATCGAACCCGCGACCCCCTCCTTGGCAAGGAGGTGCTCCACCACTGAGCCACTCGCGCATATGTATTAAAGTGAAAGTGTGAAAACAAATTCACGCGAACACAAGTGATATAATACACATAAAACAATAATTTGTCAAGCATAATTTTAAAAAAATTGAAAAAATTCACATATCTGGACAGTTCATAGGTCAAAAGCAGTAAAAACTCTATTAAATATTGATATAAATGCCTTTTGACATTTCAACCAAATGAATTGTCCAGATAAAGAATGAAACCAAAATTATAATTCCATAATATTATTCCTTAGAAAAGAATGCAACAGCTATTCCACCGGGACCGATATGAGTTCCTATTGTAGCGCCAACCTGTATGATATCGGGAACTGGTATTCTGCCTTCCCACAGTGAACTACTGTCTTTGATATATTTGTCCATAAGAACAGTGGAACATCCTGTGTAGCCAAGAAGGACGGGAAGTGAATAGTCTATTCCGCCATAAGTGTCAACCTGCTGGATAAGAAAGTTGTTGCCCTGCTTGGAACCGCGCGCTTTTCCTAAGAAAGATACCTCACCGTCAACAATGGCGATAACTGGTTTTATGCTGAGTACATTTCCAAGAAATGCAGCGCCGCTGGATATTCGTCCACCCTTCTTAAGATATTCAAGAGTGTCAAGCAGAGCCACAAGGCGTATGCGCTTCTTTATTGTATTTAGCTGGCTGACTATAGTATTCACTTCGATACCTTTATCAATAAGAGAAAGTGCATAGTCGATAAGAATTTGCTCGCCTACAGTTACATTTTCACTGTCAATGACAAATACACGTCCGTCATAGTCGTCAGCGGCGATACAGGCACTCTGATATGTACCGGACAGCTTTGAGGAAAGAGTTATAACGATTACATAGTCGGCACTTTTAAGAGAATTTTCATAAGCCTGCCCGAAAGCGTAAGGGCTTACCTGACTGGTCTTAGGAAGAGCGGAACTTTCGATAAGCTTCATATAAAAGTTGTCAGGTGTGAGCGACACGCCGTCCTCATAGTTTTCTTCGCCAAATGTTATAGTCATAGGAAGTACAGTGACACCTTTATTGTTATTCTGCGAAATGTCTGATGCTGAATCAGTTATTATTGTAATATTAGCCATAATATAAAACTCCTTAATAATAATGCGGATTGATAAAAATAGAATTAATCCGTCAGTAAAAATAATTTTATACTAAAATATTTTGAAAGTCAAATAAAATGCAATCAGCAATGAAATTTCACACAAGTTAAATGTAATTATGATAAAACTAAAAATATTCCTAACTGAATATATTGCGTTTCTTCATCAATTAAATAAGCATATGATAAAATTAAAAATATTTCTGACTCAATATATTACATTTCTTCATCAATTAAATAAACGTATTATAAAACTAAACATTTGCTTTATTCTCAATAATAATGTAAATTATATAAGTATATATCTAACATATTGTGTCATGTAAGCTAAAGCTGCCAGCGTTAAGAGGGCAGAAAATGTTTATGCAGAATGTGTGATATTTTTAATGATTTGCGTATAACGTCATACAAAAATAAAATAGTAATAATATAAAAATATACATATAATAATATACGGAGAAATGTAATGAGTATAGGCAGAAAGTTTTTTAAATATGTATCGCAGAATATATTCGGTATGCTTGGAATATCGTGCTATGTTGTTGCTGATACATTTTTTATATCAAAGTTTGCGGGAGCAGACGGAATAACAGTACTTAATCTGGTGCTGCCGATGTTCAGTGTCATATTCGCTTTCGGTTCTATGATGGGCGTTGGCTCAGCGATAAGATTCAAGATATTAAGGGCAAAGGGAGATAAGCATGCTGACGATTATTTTTCCAATGCGATAATGTGTGCATGTATTCTCAGCGTGCTGTTCATACTTGTCGGACTGTTTGCGCCGGATAAGCTTCTGCACATTATGGGCGCGGATGATAAGATTACGGCGATAGGAATAGGATATACAAGGACATTTCTTATGTTCACGCCGTTTTTTATGTGCAACTATATAGTCAGTGCTTATGTAAGAAATGACAACGACCCTTCAAGGGCTATGCTTGCCACACTTTCAGGAAGTCTTTTTAATATCATATTTGATTATATATTTATGTTTCCTATGAAGCTTGGACTGCTTGGTGCGGCTATGGCGACAGCGGCTTCACCTATATGCAGCATACTTGTGTGTCTGACACATTTTATGGGAAAGAAGAATACAGTGGTCTTTAAGTGGCACGTTCCATCGCTTAAAATGCTGTGGGAGTCATGTATGTTAGGAACAGCCGCATTTGTAGGTGAGATGGCATCGGCAGTGACAACGACTGTTTTTAATATGCTTATGCTTTCGCTTACGGGCAATATCGGCGTTGCAGCATATGGAGTTGTTGCGAACTATGCTTATATAGGAACTGCTATATTCAACGGAGTTTCGCAGGGAGCACAGCCTCTTATAAGTGAGTCATATGGAAAAGGCAATAAAAAAGACGTGTCAAGGGTATACACATATAGTATAATAACATCAGTAACTTTATTTGCTGTCATATATGTGGTGGTGGCAGGTTTCACAAGCCAGCTTGTAAGCCTTTTTAACAGTGAGGGAGTTGTGGAACTGGCGGGTTTTGCGTATACTGGTATGAGAATATATTTCATAGGCTTTTTGTTTGCAGGCTTTAATATAATATCTGCCGGATATTTCAGTGCGGTTGAGATGGCAAAGGAATCATTTGTTGTGTCAGTATTGAGAGGCTTTGTGCTTATGATAGGCATATCTATAACACTTTCACGCCTGTTTGGAATGAATGGCGTGTGGAGCAGCTTTCCAGTGTCAGAGGGAATAACGTCAGCGGTGTGCATAGGATTTATTATATGTGCAAGGCTTAAGAAAAAAGCTGCGGTGAGGTAAAAATGTAGTGAAATAATTTTACAATATTTTAATTGTTCATTTATAAATAATAAAATTTTACATTAAAGGAAAAAGTACGTTACAATAAGACAAATTAAGGTAAACAGGAATTAAGATAAACTTATATAAGAGAGGAAGTATAATTATGAATCCAGGTTCTATTATGAAAATAATGAATGCAAAAAACAAGTTTGCGGCGACACATCCAAAGTTTGTGTCATTTTTTAACCGTTGTATGTCTGGTGGCATAACAGAGGGCACAATTATAGAGGTGACAGTTACAAAGCCGGGTGAGGCTCCTGTAACAGCCAATATGAAGGTGCAGGCATCTGATATAGAACTTGTAAATGAACTTAAGAATTTAAAGTAATATTTGAAATCAACTTAATATAAAATGCTGTATTAACAACATTTTATCTGGTGTTAAGTAAGTTTCAGATAAAATCTATGGCTTATGGCAGAAACGGAGATTATTATGGGGAATGTAATGGATTATCTCGAATGGCGTGGTGACCTCACATTTGACCAGTCACCATTTAATGATGTGGATAACGTTATACTGTCACAGTTAGCGTATGTAAACTTCAGGGACGTAATTCCGTCTGTACAAATGAATAAGGGAATAACACTAAAAGCAGCAGCACAGTTATTCTTTGACCTTCATACAGAAGAAGAACTTATGCAGGATAAGTCATTTATAAAAGATGCACCAAAGCTTCTAAAAAAAGCGGCGCAGACAAACCGGTTCAGGGATGTAATTCTGTCTGATTATGTTGATATGGTGGATGAAACTCTGGAAAAACAGTTTGGCGCATTTCATATAAAGCTAAGTCCACAGTGTACATATGTGGCGTTCAGGGGAACGGATGACACACTTGTAGGCTGGAAGGAGGACTTTAATATGAGCTTTATATCGCCTGTTCCATCACAGGAGGATGCGGTTAAGTATCTTGATGATACGTGTTCATATATAAGGGGAAAGCTGTATGTGGGCGGCCATTCCAAAGGTGGCAATCTTGCAATATATTCGGCTATACACTGTAGTAAAAGGGTCAGAAAGAAAATACAGTGTGTATACAATAATGACGGACCGGGTTTTGATATAAGTGTAGTAAGAAGTGATGAATATCAGTCAATGCTTCCTTATATCAAAAGTATTGTGCCGGAGAATTCTATAGTCGGAATGTTGCTTGAGCATGATGATGATTATATTATAGTTAAAAGTTCACAGACAGGAATTATGCAGCATGATGCAATGTCGTGGCAGGTGTCAGGAGCTAGTATGGTGACTGCTAAAAGGCTTAGTGCACAGAGCAGAAGGCTTAACAGGGCATTCAGCAACTGGATTAACAGCGTTGACAATGAAAAAAGGGCTGAGTTTGTGGAAACGCTTTTTGGACTGTTATCGGCATGTGGTGCAAGAAATCTTTCTGATATAACAGCAGACAGGTTCAGAAGTACAAGAGAAGTCATAAAACAGTATGCAAGTCTTGATAAAGACAGCCGTAATCTGTTAAGAAATATGCTACTTTCACTCACTGACCAGATAGGAAAAGCAAGAAGAAAGTAGAACAAAATGTAAGAATGGAGGATTATTATGTCACAGATAATTAATATAATATTAGGAGCAGTTGTTCTGTTTGCTGTAGTAGTTTTATTTTTATGGGTGTCAGCCAAACATAAGGAAAGTGGACTTGGCGATGCGTGCAGCGGCGACTGTTCATCATGCCGCGCACACTGTAAGGATGAAACTAAATAAGTGCAGGGGCAGCAGGTAAAATGACAAGTCAGTTTAAGGAAAAAGCGGTAAGGCTTGGAAAGCTCATGAATGGAAAGTCAAAGTTTGCAATACCGCTTGTACAGTGTATACTTGACTGTTTTGAGATAGTATATACTGAGGAAGAAATAGATTGTATGCTTCTTATGGGAGCTGGAAATTATACAAAGGAAGAGCTTATAGCCCTGTGGGAGAAGAATTATGGGGTTACAGGTGATGAAAATGTGCATACATTTGAAGCTTTATACAAAAGTATAAAAGATAAAGGTGGCATATGGGAAAGCCAGAAAAAAGGCGTATATGACCTTGCACCCATATTTCCCGGCTGGATAGAATTATATGCATCAGGCGAACTTAATGATAACAGAAAAGCACTTATCACAAAGTTTGCAGAGTTTGAGGAACTATTAAAGAAACTCAATATCGCACCTGTAAGGGCATACATGAATTATGTCAACACTAATAATATGTCAAAGGAAGAGGGACGTATGTCCACAGTTGTGACAGACAGCCGTAATAATCTTCCTAAGAGAAAGAAAAAGATAACTCTTGATAAACCTGTAGGTGCAGAGCAGACTGTATATACAAAGGGTGAAGCTATGGATGTTCTTGATAGGAATAAGGATAATATTGCTGTTATGAACTGTTTCTGCCGTACTATGGAAATGTTAAAGGGCAATAGCTGTGACTTTGATATGCCGATAGAGTCATGCATGGCAGTCGGAAGAATGGCAGAGCAGCTCACAGAGGCTGGCGTGGCAAGGCATATAACATATGAAGAGGCTGTCAGGCTGGTGGATGAGCTTGAACAAAAGGGCTGTATACACACACTTTATCATTATGGAACATATTCAGTTAATGATGAAATAGTGCTTTGCAACTGCTGCATGGACTGCTGTTTTTTATATGGAAGTTTCAGAAAAGGCGCACTATCCCAGCTTCTTCTTAAGGCATATTACAGACCTCAGATGATAGAAGGTGCTGTATGTACAGGCTGTAACAGGTGCGAAAAGTACTGTCCTACAGGTGCAACATATTATGATAAAAATACTGGCAGACTTATATATGATGTTGATAACTGTATAGGCTGCGGGCAGTGTGTTACACAGTGTCCTGTATCGTGCAGGCGGATGGTTAAGGATGAAAGAAATATATTTGTAAAGACGCGCCGCAGAAACAATTAAGGTGCTGGAGGTGAATTATGGTAGATATCTATAAAACCGATAATAAAGTACTTAGCAAGCTTGATAATATTGAAGATGGCTGCTGGATAAATATGGTTAATCCTACAAGCAGTGAGCTTTCGCTTGTGTCCGGATATTTTGATATAGATGCGGATGACCTTGCGACTGCGTTAGATGAGGAAGAAAGTTCGCGTATAAGTCTTGAGGATGGTTATACACTTATACTTGTTGATATTCCAACGCCGGAGGTCAGACATGAAAAGAAAATGTATACAACAATTCCTCTTGGTATAATCTTAAAAAATGATGCCATAATCACGATATGCAGGGAAGAAACGCCAGTTCTTACATACTTTGTGCGAAATAAGTTAAAGGATTTCAGCACGAAAAAGAAAATGCGTTTTATATATGAAATGATGTTTCGTTCAGCTATGTTATATCAGGCTTATCTTCGTGGAATAGATAAAAAAAGAACAGAGATAGAAGAACGTGTCGGGGATGATACACACGATACGGATATTATCGAACTGCACGAGCTTGAGTCAACGCTTGTATACTTTGCAACTTCGCTCAGATCAAACAGTATAGTCCTTGAGAGATTAAGGAGATATAAAAGACTTGAGCAGTATCCGGAGGATATGGAGCTTCTTGAGGATGTAACAGTCGAATACCAGCAGGCTATCGAGATGACGACTATATACAGGGATATTATTGATGGTACAAGAGAATTGCTTTCATCTGTTATTAATAACAGACTGAACAATGTTATGAAGATACTTACTTCTATAACTATAGTTATGGCTATACCAACGATTATTTCAGGTATATACGGAATGAATGTGGACGGCAGATGGATGCCACTTTCAACCACACCTTATGGCTTTTATATAATAGTTGGAATAATACTTGTTATATGTATAGGTGTGCTCTGGTTTTTAAAGAAGAAAAAAATGATGTGAAAATATATAGAAATATAATATCTATATTTTATGTCCGATTTATTCAATGATTGTGAATTGATATAAAGAACATATACATTTGTGTGGATATTAAGAGGAAAAATATTATGAGTTTATTTAGCAAAATCAGAAGAAGACTTTCACATGCCCAGATTATGGCACTTGGTTTTCTTACAGTCATAATAATAGGTACGGTGCTTCTTATGCTTCCGGTGTCAAGCAGGACAGGTCAGTGGACACCATTTATCAAGGCATTGTTTACTTCTGTAAGTTCTACATGCGTTACAGGACTTGTAGTCGTTGATACATTTTCATACTGGACATTATTCGGACAGATAGTGATACTGATTATGATTCAGATAGGTGGACTTGGATTTATATCAATCGGTGTTGTGTTTGCGCTGTTTTTTAACAGAAATATAGGTCTTGCCAACAGAACGCTTATACAGGAAAGTATGAATTCCAACATGCTTAGGGGCATAGTCAGGCTAATGAGAAATGTTATCGTTGGAACTGCTATATTTGAAGCGATAGGTGCGGCAGTTCTTTCGCTAAGGTTTATTCCGCGGATGGGTGTTGCAAGGGGTATATATAACAGTATATTTCATTCGATAACTGCATTCTGCAATGCCGGTTTTGACCTTATGGGACGATACGAGCCTTATTCATCGCTCACAGGTTATTACAATGATTATGTTGTAAATATAACAATTATGGCACTTATACTTATCGGTGGTTTAGGCTTTACAGTGTGGGCTGACCTTAAGCATAATAAGCTGTATTTTAAGAAGTATACTCTCCATACTAAGATTGTTGTTGTCAGTTCTATAGTGCTTGTTGTTGTGCCAACGATATTGTTTATGTATTTTGAAAGAGATGGTGTTGAGGCAGGCATGCCTTTTGCCGACAGATTTATAACATCACTTTTTGCGGCGGTAACGCCACGAACAGCAGGATATAACACGGTTGACCTTGGTGCTATGACTCAGGCAAGCAAGCTGCTTACTATTATACTTATGTTTATAGGAGGGTGTCCGGGTTCGACCGCAGGTGGCGTAAAGACTACATCAATCGTGATTATAATGGTGTATATATGGTCTAATCTGCGCAATGCTTCAGGTTGTAATATATATGGAAGAAGGCTTGCAGATGAGGATATAAAGAAAGCCAGTATGGTTATAGGTCTTAATCTTATTATGGCTGTTGCAGCGCTGCTTATTATCAGTGGTATGCAGAGTTTTGATTTTGAGGACCTATGTCTTGAGGTGTTCTCGGCAGTAGGAACTGTCGGACTTTCAACGGGTATAACAAGACAGCTCAATGTGGCTTCACAGATAGTTATTATATTACTGATGTTTTGCGGAAGAATAGGAACAGTTACATTTGCATCAACATTTGCTTATAACAGAAAGCAGGTTAAGCTGCTTAATCCTGAGGAGCATGTTAATGTGGGATGATGCTGGCTGGTTCGAGATGTTTTGGAAACGTGGCGCAGAAGGTTAACCGGAGGAAAATATTAATCAGCAAGAAGGTGTTATTTGTTTAAATGCATCTTAATCCAAAACTAAAATAATTTATTTTTCATATTTTGTTGATATTTACTTATCAATGATTGAAATATATAAATGATGTTTAGTATGGAAAATTTAATTAACAAAAATATATAGCTGTATATAATGGAAAGGAATTAAGTATGAATTCAATATTAGTTATAGGTATTGGTAAGTTTGGACATCATTTTGCAGAGAAGCTTATAGCGCTTGGCAATGAGGTTATGATAATAGATGAGGATGAGGACAAGGTAAGAGAGCTTATGTCAAAGGCAACAAGTGCAAGAATAGGTGACTGCACGGATGAGGACGTGCTTAACAGCCTTGGCTTATCGAACTTCGATACTGTTGCAGTATGCATTTCCGAGGACTTCCAGAACAGTATTGAAACAACAAGTCTTGTAAAGGAGCTTGGTGCAAAGCACGTTGTAAGTGTTGCAAGCAGGGATATTCATGCAAAGCTTCTTTTAAAAAATGGAGCAGACGAAGTTATATATCCGGACAGGGATATAGCTTACAGACTTGCCAAGAAATGCAGTAGAAGCCACATATTTGAATATATAGAGCTTTCTGATGAATATGCTATATTTGAAGTTCCGGTTATTCCGCAGCTTGTTGGAAAGAGTATCAGGGAGGCGGATGTCAGAAAGAAATACAAGATGAATATTATTGGAATTGTGCGCGGCGAAGATGTGCAGATAATGCCCGACGCCGACTATGTATTCTCCAATGACGAGCATATTAAAGTTATAAGCGACAGTAATAGCGTGGATGCTTATCTTAAGCATGTCAGATAGAGAGGAACTTGGCTTAATTGAGATTAATTATTGGGTTGGATATGTATGACTTAGATTGATATATTGGCGAGTAGGGTCAAAGAAAAAACACTAGATTGCCAATACAATATGACTTAAATCAAGGTATTAGATAATAGAGTCAAAGGAAAAACAATAGATAGCCAATACAATATGACCTAAATCAAGGTATTAGATAATAGAGTCAAAAGAAAAACAATAGATAGCCAATTCAATATGA
>FR886249.1 GCA_000436535.1 Eubacterium sp. CAG:252
CAAACTGTTCTCTTGAATCCTTATACTTGTGAACAGCTCTAAGGATTGTAACTACTTCCTTCTTTGTTGGAAGAGGTACTGGACCACTCACATTTGCTCCTGTCTTCTTAGCAGTTTCGATGATTTTCTTAGCTGACTGATCGATTAACTGATGATCATAAGCTTTCAGTGTAATTCTTATTACCTGATTTGCCATAAAAAAAGTCGCCTCCTTCGCACTTTATTGTTTAAGTACGACAAGCGGTGACTGTACACACTCCCACGTGTATCGAGAATCACCTGTTGGATTATCCCGATTACCAACGTGTCATTTCTGCATCTTGCAGATGATATTAGGTACAGTGACTTGTCGCCAGATTCTTCGCCGGTCTCTTACCGGCCTTGACATTCGCTCCACGGAAAACCTGCTCTTATGAGCAGCAACCTCACGCTTCTACGCTATCAATGTCACAGCAAGTATTAATATACACTACACTTAATATAAAATCAACCAGAAAAATATTATTTTATTGTATTTTTTTTAATACAATTCAGTAACATTTTTCTGGTTAAATTTTTATCCATATTTGCTGCCATTTATCCACAAATATGCATTATTTTATGAATATTTATAAACATTTATGTCACATTATAAACCACGCAAAGCACAGAAACTATATACAGTTACCACCATACACTCATTTATGCAATTCTATTGATTAGCAATCCTTTCTGCGAGGTCATTAAGATATACCCATCTGTCCATCTTTTCCTCAAGCTGTTTTTCTTTTTCAGCTTTTTCCCTGGACAGGTCGTTGAGCTTTCCATAGTCAGTTGCACACTTAGCCATCTCGTTATCAATTCTTTCTATAGCACTTTCTAACGCTGCTATATCATCGTCAATAGTTTCATACTCTTTCTGTTCCTTATAAGTAAACTTAAGTCTTTCACTTCTTGACTTGTTATACTCCTTACTTGTAAGTGTCTTATTGCCCGATGCAGCTTTCTGCACACCGTCCATAGATATATCGCCGTTACTTCCTGTCATACCGCCTGCTGCCGCACCGCTGCCTGATACCAAACCATTACCTGACAATGCTGCACCTTTCGATATTCCATTTCCTGACACATTATATATAGAAGAAACACATTTTTCCTTATAGTCAGAATAGCCTCCCTCATACTGTGTAAGGTGGCCTCCCGCCTCAAATGCAAATATTCTGTCGACTGTTCTGTCAAGGAAATATCTGTCGTGCGAAACTGTTATGACAATTCCTGCAAAACCATCGAGATAATCCTCAAGAATTTCAAGAGTTTCTATATCAAGGTCATTAGTCGGCTCATCAAGGATAAGCACATTTGGCGCACTCATAAGCACGCTCAGCAGATAAAGTCTTCTCTTCTCTCCTCCGGACAGCTTTCTTATCGGTGTCCACTGCTGCTTAGGTGAGAATAAGAACTTTTCACACATCTGGCTTGCCGTTGCCTTGCCATCTACAGTCTGCACATATTCGCCTATGCTTCTTACAAACTCAAGCACAGTCTGATTTTCGTCAAGTGGCTCATTTTCCTGCATAAAGTAACCTATATGTACTGTATCACCTATCTCAACATTTCCACTGTCTGGCTGTATCTGCCCTGTTATTATCTTCATAAGTGTCGACTTGCCGCAGCCGTTGCTTCCTATTATACCAATTCGGTCATCTCTTAAGAAAATATACGAAAAATCATTAATGTATGTATGTCCGTCATATGCTTTGGTTATGTTGTTAAGCTCTATCGTCTTCTTGCCAAGCCTTCTGCTTACAGAGCTCATATCCATAAGACTCTTGTCAAACTTAGCCCTTGCCTCACGGGAGGCCTCCTTCATATCCTCAAAACGGTCTATTCTTGCCTGCTGCTTTGTGGAACGCGCCTGACAGCCCCTTCTTATCCACTCAAGCTCACGTCTTAAGGTATTCTGCCTCTTAGCTTCGGTTGCCCTTTCCATCTGCTCTCTTTCAGTCTTAAGCTCAAGGAAACCGGAATAGTTTGACTCATAACTATAAAGTGCGGCATGGTCTATCTCAACTATCTTGTTAGTTACATTGTCAAGGAAGTACCTGTCATGCGTTACCATAAGAAGCTCGCCCTTAAATGCCTTAATATACTGCTCAAGCCACACAACCATATCATTATCAAGATGATTAGTCGGCTCATCAAGTATAAGCACTTCTGTTGGCTCTACAAGCGCCTTTGCAAGTGCAACTCTTTTCTTCTGTCCGCCTGACAGCATATCCATAGGTGCATCAAATGTACCTATACCAAGCTTATTAAGTATCTCCTTTGCCTCTGCTTCACTTGCATGTGCCTTTCCTCTTAATACATAAGAAATAACAGTCTCATCCTTTATATGGTCTGGTGACTGTGCAAGATATGTAACAGTAACATTTCTTCCTTTTATGACATTTCCCTCATCCGGTTCCTCAATCCCTGCTATTATCTTAAGCAGTGTCGACTTTCCAGTTCCGTTCACACCTATAATTCCAACCTTGTCACCCTTGTTTATTCCAAGTGTGACATTATCAAGCAGAACTTTCTCGCCAAATGTCTTGCTTACTTTTTCTACATTTAATATATTCACAACTATAACCTTTCTATAATGTTCTCTTTTGACACTTACATCATAATTAAGTGCTTATCATTTATATAAACTATCTGCTCTCTTATTCTTCATCAATTATATCAACTGCTTTATCACCTATATAATCTTCACCAACATCATCCAGCTTATATAGCTTCTTCATCTTTACAGCAAGCTCCGGCTTTTCCTTCTCAAGCTTGCTTATATGCTCCATTCTGCGCTCCATCATATGCTTATACGCCTCAGGATTATTCTCCTTGAAATGCAGCATAACTTCTTTTCTGTGCTGTCTAAGATGCGTAAGGGCATCCGGATTAAGCTTCGCAATCTTTGCCTCAAGTCTTAATCTTCGCTCCTCTATTCTTTCTTCTAACTCTTCAGCGTTACTGTTATTCTGTGCAAGCTCTGATAAATGCATCTCAACTCTTTCAAGAAGCTCATCCTCATCAAACAGACCGATACGTCCCCACGCATTTTTACTTTCAGCTTCTATAAGTACATTATCCGTGAGATGTTCACTGTTTTCTTCCATATGTGTAATATCATCAGTCATCTGCACCGCAAACTTATCAAGCCACTCAGATGCATCCTCGCCAAATGCCCACTCTATCTCAGCAAGTCTTTCATTGTCCTCTATGAAGTCCTTATGTACTTCTGTCTGCTCAGGTGTGCCTACAAGCGGATAAGGTCTGTCAACGCCTGCATCTCTTAGGGCAAGCGATATTGTTCTTCGCGTAACACCCTCTTCCACAAGACAGCCTGCACCAAGCTTTCTTAGCTGGTCATTAACATTGTCAACATGCTCTGTTATATAGAAATGTATCCCTTTGTCTTTAAGCAGCTTATTAAAGGAAACAAGCCTGTCTGCTGCCGTTATATCTATACTTCCGATACCACTTGCATCAACTATCACAACCTTTGTATCGTCTTTAATTGCATTTTCAATATCCTGCAAAAATGTAGACACATTTGCAAAGAAAAGATTACCGCTAAACCTATACAAAAGAGTATGCTCTATCTCAAGCGCGTTCTTATTACGGTTAAGATTATAAAAGCCCTCGTGCCCCGGTATGCATCCAAGAAATGACCTAGGAGGAACAACTGCTCTTATGATTACTGCAATAAATGATAAGATAACACCTATAATAACTCCGTATATCGTTCCAAATAAAAGCACTCCGAACATAGCTGCAAGGAATATGAAGAACTCTGCCCTGTTGACTTTTCTTAGCTTACCCGCAAGCTTATACTCAACTATGCCGATAAGTGCCGCAACGACTATTCCTGTAAGTATAGGAACGGGAAGATACTCAAGCAGCGGTGTTGCAAAAAGAACAACAACAAGCATAGTTACCGCCGCCGTAACAGACATAAGCTGTGACTTGCATCCAAACTGGTCTGCAATACCCGTTCGTGATACACTTCCATTAAGCGGACAGCTTCCTGAAACTGCTGATGCAACATTGGCAAGTGAATACGCAAGAACTTCCCTGTTATTGTCGACCTTGTATCCGTACCTGTTAGCATAGTTATTAGTAGCAAGTAATGTCTGCGCCATAATGACAAGCGCGCATGTAAGTCCGAGAACAATTATATCAGATGTATTATTACGAAGTAATGTAATATCAGGAATAACAATCTTAGGAAAGCCTGCATCAACGTGCGGAAGTAGCCTTACACCGTATCTGTCTATATGTAAAAATGCTGTTGCCATAGCTCCAAGTGCCATAAGCATGACCGACATCGGAAACTTTGGCATATATTTCTTGCATACAAGAATTATTATAACTGTTCCAAAACCAAGAACCGCTGACAATACGTTAAAGTACTGAAGCTGGTCTGCTATATGTAGAAGCAGTGCTATAAGTTCGCCTGTGCCTGCCGCCCCACCAAACAGCTTAGGAACCTGCATAAGTATAATTGTTATTCCAATTCCGCTTATGAAGCCTCCCATAACCGGAGTTGATATGTAGTTGACTATCCTTCCAGCCTTTATAAGACTGAATATAAGAAGCCACGCCGCAACCACAAGCGTTATAACGGGCACGAGTCGCATAGCTTCATCTGAACCGGTCGTTATTCCAAGTGTCGCAAGTGTTCCGCCGACAAGCACTGCCGGAGTTGCATCCACGCCAAATACAAACTGTGGTGAGCTTGTTGTAAGTGCATACACAAGCACAGGAATTAATGAGCCGTACAGACCATACGCCGCTGGAAGTCCCGCTATCTGTGCATATCCCATAGATATAGGTATTGACACAAGCGCCACAATAATACCTGCTATAATATCGTTCTTTGCCGTCTTAAAAGATATATTCTTCAAATGCATATTCCCCTTCCTTATTATGTTTTCTTATCCGTTTATGTTACAGTAAAAATATGGATTTTTCAATAAAATTTATCTTAACAATATGTTACTGTACAGAACCTATGCATGGCATTTTGGTGGCTGGTTCTGAACAATAACCAGCTTTACACAAAAATACCTGCATCGCCATGTGTAAAAACATTTCCTTGCCCTTATCATATGGAATGTTATATACTTATATAAGGATATCAGGGTCTAAAGGTCTAAACCCACATGAGCTTGCTCATAGGTGGGTGAATGACCTTGTGACCCGCCCCAATATGAGCATAAAAGTGGGATGATAGTCCCACGATATGCGAATATTGGGTAGGATTGTGGAAGTGCGTAGCACGGAACAATCCGTAGGTATCATAGTTGAGGGCTTTTGACCCCAACATCATATAAGTATTTTATAATCAGCTACAATTATATAACGAAAGGAATTACATAATATATGTTTATTGCAGATAACTGGAAAGACTACGAAGTTATAGATACATCCTGCGGTGAAAAACTTGAGCGATGGGGAGATTATATCCTCGTCCGTCCCGACCCTCAGGTTATATGGGATACACCTAAGGACGATAAAAGATGGAAGCATATGAACGGTCACTATCACAGAAGTTCTAAAGGCGGCGGTGAATGGGAATTCTTTGACCTTCCACAGAGCTGGACTATCAACTATCAGAGTCCTTCCCTTGATGTACCTCTCACATTTAACTTAAAGCCATTCAGCTTCAAGCACACTGGTATATTCCCAGAACAGGCTGCTAACTGGGACTGGTTCTCTGGAATTATAAAGAAAGCCAAAGAAAATGACCATGAAAGACAGATAAAGGTTCTCAACCTTTTTGCATACACAGGCGGCGCAACTCTTGCATGTGCTGCTGCCGGTGCCCATGTTACACATGTAGATGCCTCTAAAGGTATAATTGCATGGGCCAAGGAAAATGCTACATCATCCGGTCTTATCGACAAACCAATCCGCTGGATAGTTGACGACTGTGTTAAGTTTGTTGAGAGAGAAATAAGACGTGGCAACCACTATGATGCTATTATCATGGACCCTCCATCATACGGCAGAGGGCCTAAGGGTGAGATATGGAAGATAGAAGAGGCTATCCATCCACTTGTAAAGCTTTGTGCAAAGCTTCTTTGTGACAAGCCTTTATTCTTCCTCATCAACTCATACACAACAGGTCTCCAGCCAGCAGTTCTTACATATATGTTAAGTACTGAACTTAAAGACTTTGACGGATATTGCAGTTCTAATGAAGTCGGACTTCCTGTATCATCCAACGGACTTGTGCTTCCTTGCGGAGCTTCTGGAAGATGGTGCGGTTCGGAGTATTAATAAATTAAGAACCTGTCGATTATGTTAATTAACTTATTGGCGTATGCGTATGGTTCAGAGTATTAATAAACTAAAAATTTTCTGATTATGTTAATTAACTTGTTGACGTATGCGCACAATTCAAAGTATTAATAAACTATAAATGAGAGAATTTAAAATATTGTACAATTATGTCTGCGCTACAAAGACATATTTTTTGTGTAATCTATTGAAATGTATCTATACACAAATAAAGGTAACTTACTTTTGTACTTTTTTCTTTATTCGTTCATTTATAGTTTAATTTAAAAAGCTGGACATGTATTATAATACACATCCAGCTTTTTTGTTATAGTTACCCAAGAAGCTGCATCACCTGATTTTTGCTCTGGTTGCACAGGATGAAATTGTTGAAAACGCTAATTCCTTAATAAACAACTATTGTTCCTTAGATATCAGCTCATCCATAAGCTTCCTATATTCATCCGCATCCAACGGCAGCTCAACCTGTATGCCCCTGCATGCAGAATAATACGCTCCTGCGCACAGCATAAGTGAGTTAATTCCCTCTTCTCCCCTTGCTACCAGATAATCCGAATTTTGTTCAAGCGATGCCTTTACAAAGCCTTCAAGCAGTTTTGTATATGGCTCTGGCTCTTTTTCATATTCTATTATTTCCTGTGTAAAATGCATATTCTCCCTTGAATTAACATTTTCGGTCTTTATATATTCCCTTACATCCTGATGCCTTGTGATAGTAAGTGTGTTATCTTCAAGCAGAAGCTTTGCCTTTGTTCCTATAACCTCCAGTCTTTCCTCATAACACGCCTCGCCTGTTGTAAGCACAAATGATGCCGTCATCCCATTATCATAACTCATAATAATTGTGTCTTCATCATCAACCGCGAAATTATTGTACTTTCCAAATGGAATTACCGCAAATATTCTCTGTGGCATCCCAAACAGATACTGGAACATATCAAGAATATGCTGTCCCTGATTAATAAGCGCACCTCCGCCCTCGCCTGCAAAGCTGCTTCTCCACGAACCTGACTTATGGTAATGCGTTGTCCTTAAGTACCTTGAATTGATAAGGTTCACTCTCACTAACTCTCCAAGTTCATTATTATCAATCATTTCCTTAATCTTTACGTACTTAGGATATAATCTCTGGTGAAATACCATCCCATATATTCTGTTACTCTTACTGGCAGCCTCATTCATTTCAAGTGCTTCACCTATATCCGCCGCTGCCGGCTTGTCACACAGTACATCTTTTTTAAGTGCAAATGCTTTTAATGCAAGCTCTTTATGGGTTTTATGTGGTGTTGCTATTATAACCGCATCGAATAACGAAGTTGTATGTATTTTATAATTATCTTCTTTATTATTTTTATAATCATTTGTATTTTCTTCATTTCCTTTGCAATTATCAGTACTTTTTTCTGGCTTCTTATCATTTAATTTCTGAATATAATTACCAATAATATTTACATTTATATTTTCTGCCTCAGCAGCAAACAGTTCTTCTGCACTTCTGAATATCTTTACTTTTTCTCCATCTGTATTCACAAGCGACTTACCCCACTCCATAAGCTCATCTCTCCTGATAACAACCGCCGTCAGCTTCATATGTGGCACCTCACCCGCCGTTATCATTTCTGCATACTTCCTCCCCATATTACCTACCCCTATAAGGGCTGTTTTTAATATATTGTTCTCCATATAAGATGATGTCCTTTCTTAAGTATTAGATATATAAATTTTTATAACCCATTATATGATGTTGGGGCAAAAGCCTCCAACTTTGATACCTACAGATTGTTCCGTGCTCCGCACTCCCACGTCTACAATCCGCTTCGGTCCATGCTAAACAGGTACCACTGCCACATAGCACTCTACCCTGATATTCGCATAATTTTTAATCTGCTCAGTTATAGTTACCAGCTTTTATTTGCATTATATTATTTTATCCTATCATCTATAAACAAGCTGATTTACCATATTACGTAAGACCATTTATGTCGCAACTCCTTACTTTCTTTCCAGTTCTTACCGCTTCATTAAGCAGTATGGCAGCGTATGCATCTGCAAATGCGTCCTCCATGCTATATGGTGGTTCTCCCTCACCTCTGCTATACTTTGCCGTATCTATCATAAGAGCAGCTATGGCAGTTTCATCCTCTGACAACCCACGCAGCCCTGATTCCGGCTCATACAGTACATTCTCACCAAATGATATTTTCTTTACTTCACGCACAGTCGACAGATTAGGATTAGTATCTTTGGTGTGCATTATATTCACATCTGTCACTATTTTCTGACACTGACCTTCATTATTGTTATCAAGGTAATACACCGTATCATCTATAAGCTCACCTCTTACACCCTGCACCTTTATGGTGTTTTTTCTGATAGAAGACCTGTACTGTTCAGAGTCAAAATCATACCATGCCACTTTACCGCTCTCAAATTCAAATGTCGCAACACACCTCTTTTTATCGGCTATCCGACCGTCCAAGAGCTTATCATATCTGGTAAATGTCCGAGTTGTCGGGAATTCATAAGTTTTACCTGACACAATATAGTTTTCATCAGGTTTTATGCCAAGATAAGCTCGAATAAGGCTAAATCCATGATATTCGTGAGCCAGCGATATATTTACGCAGCTTACATCGCCTATCAGTCCGCTGTCCACAAGCTTAAGCATTGCACTGTTAGATGGATACCCCCTGTATTGTTCAGCAACCACCTGCTTTTTCTTTGTATTATTATATATCTCTAAAGATTTATTATTTATTTTACCTATCTGCTTATCCAAACATTCACTTGCCGATTTATTTTCTGGCTTATTGGCTTTATAATTGTCCATCATATGGTATCTGTACAGTTTCTTAAGTGACTCTATATCTATTGCCGCTGGTGTTTCCGAAAGCACCGTTATCCCTCTGTCCATCCACTCTATTGAAACATCACATATGCTAGCTTTATTGACTGCTATAACAGCAAAATCTGGTTTATAAGCAACACATTCCTCTATTGAGGTGGTCGTATGTATATCATATTCCTTTGCCATTTTATCAGCCTTCTCCTGTGTACGGCAGTACATTGCATCAAGACAGAATACATTCGGCATTGCTTTGGCTATCCTTACATAATAAAGTGAACGCCAGCCCGAACCTACTATAATAAAATGATACTTTCCTAATTTCATCAATCGTTACACTCCCATCACATCACAATATATTTTATTGACTATACTATCTTTATCATATTCCTGCCCAATAATTCTTTCATCCAGCACGTCCGAATAATCCTTCTCCCGCCACCATTTTCTCATAGCTTCAGCACCAAATTCATTACATTTATCTCTCATTTGATGCCGCCTCACTGTTTCTTCAAATGGAATATCAAAATAATATGCATATATATTATCCCGATACAGTTCCTTTGCCTGCACAAATAAAGTTCTATACCAATAAGCATACATTATGCCCTCTAATATAACAACCTCACTATTCCTGCTTCCATATGACAGCATTTCTTTCATAAGAGGCAAAGCCAGTGTATCATTTCCATCATCGACCATAAGAATTTGTCTTCTTACCATATCCTGAGATATGTACATAGTATTTTTGCCAAACTTTTTCTGTAATTCCTTGGAAACTGTCGTCTTGCCACTTCCCGAATTACCTCTTAGTATAATAAGCTTATGCATATAACTCTCTTTATAATATAATTTCACAATACCGTATATGTATATTATAACATTCCTATTCTCTATCTTCAATTATAAGAGCAAAGAAGCAATTTTACCCCCACCCTTGACAAAGAATCCAAAAAGGGACCTACGTGCAAGCACATAAGTCCCTTTTATTATCATCGCCTTTTCAGGCAGCTATTCGATTGCTTTCGCGATAATTATTCAATGATTGTTGCAACAGCACCAGAACCAACTGTTCTACCACCCTCACGGATAGCAAAACGAAGACCCTGCTCCATAGCTACGTTATGGATAAGTTCAACTGTCATTTCTACGTTATCACCAGGCATGCACATTTCTGTACC
>FR886250.1 GCA_000436535.1 Eubacterium sp. CAG:252
TGGAGTTCATTCATCTTATCTTCAAGCTTTGCAACTGAGAAATCATCTGTATCTATATCATCAAGCACGCTTGTTGTTGCTACTGACATAGACATATCAAGCTCAAAGTCTTCTACATCTGCTGATATTTCAAAGTATTCAGGAATATCCATATCAAGACTTTCATCGTCAAACTTAAGATTTAAAGTATCCTTTAAACCAGGCATAGTCATACCAAGTGCGATGATGTTGTCGCCAACCTTGCTTACCTTGCCATTAGTAACTTCTACATTACTGAACTTATCTGTTGGAAGAAGAGTTCCTGTTATCATAGTAAATGGAACATAAGCTGTCTGTGACTTTCCATTAACTGTTATAGTCTTCTTCTCATTATTAGTATAGTCATATCTGATAGTAACCTTACCGCTCTTTCCTATCATATCTTCTGGCTTTGTTTCAGTACCATTTAACTTGTAAGTAACCTTTATTGAAACAGGTGCGCTCTTTGTTGAGCTGCTCTGGTTAGTTGTTGTTTTACCATTAGTATCTGTCACCTTTTCAGTTACAGTGATATGGTCCTGTGTTCCATCCGCCTTGCCAAACACATATACCATCTCGTCACGCGTATTTGTCTTCAATGTACTTGTGTTTGATACAGATAATTCGTTCTTAATTGCATTTGAAATAATGCTCTCTGTATTAGAAGCTGCCTCGCTGCTTATGGCAACCTCACTCTGTGTCTGATTATATGCTGTGTTAGTTCCACATGCTGTAAGTGTTGAAGCTATGAGAACAACACTCATTAACACTGAACCATACTTAAATAAAGTCTTCTTAACCATAACTATTCCTCCATTTCCTTATTTCCCGATATATTATTATATCTGTTACGACATATACATCTTTACTCGTTCATACATCTGCTCTGACTACATATCCTGATTTTTCTTAGGCTTAAATCCCAAGCTTGTATTAATAATCAACTTATCACATAACACAAACAGCGATGGAAGTATAAATATAACTACGAACATACTTATAATCGCGCCTCGTGCCATCAGTGTACACAGTGAACCAATCATGTCAACTGAAGCTATGCATCCAACACCGAATGTCGCTGCGAAGAAACCAAGCGCACTAACGATAATTGAAGGTATTGAAGTTGAAAGTGCTATCTGAATAGCTTCTTTCTTAGCGTATCCCTGACTTCTTTCCTTCTTATATCTTGTTGTCATAAGAATAGCATAATCGACTGTTGCACCAAGCTGGATAGTACCAATAACTACTGATGCGATGAATGGTATCTGTGTATGTGTGAAATAAGGAATACCCATATTTACAAATATAGCGAACTCAATAGCTGCAACAAGGATTATAGGAAGTGATATTGACTTAAGTACAAACAGAATAATAACAAATATAGCTACTATCGATACTGCACTTACTGTCTTAAAGTCCTTATCTGTTATAGTGATAAGGTCCTTTGTACAAGGTGCCTCACCAACTACCATTGACTTAGAGTCGTAAGACTTTACAATATCATTTACCTGATTAATCTGGTTGTTAATCTCATCGGATGCTATCTTGTAATCAGTAGCAACCATCATTATCTGATAATCCTCACCCTTAAGCTCTGACACTGTCTTTGATGGAAGGAATTCCTGTGGAATACCAGACTTAAGCGCTGTGTCAAGTCCAAGTGCAAACTGTACACCATCTACATTGCTCAGCTTATCAAGCATTTCGTTAGCTGTGTCTGTAGACATATTAGTGTCAGCAAGTATCATATAGATAGAGTTCATATCAAAGTTTTCTTCCAGCTTCTTGTTAGCCTGTGAGCATGCAAGGTCATCTGGAAGTGTATCAGACAGGTCATAATATACTGATGTATGATTCTGTCCGTATATAGCAGGTCCTAATAACACAAGGAAGATAATTACAAATATCCATGAGTGGTTTACTATAAATGTAGCAAGCTTATCAAAGCTTGGCATAATCTCGCGGTGCATTGTCTTCTCTAATGCCCTGTCAAATGTAAGTATCAGTGATGGAAGTATAGTTACGCATCCGATAACACCAAATATAACACCCTTTGCCATAACGATACCAAGGTCAAGACCAAGAGTGAAGCTCATAAAGCAAAGTGCGATGAAACCTGCAACCGTTGTTATAGAAGAACCAACTACAGATGTAAGTGTATTACCGATAGCCACTGCCATAGCTTCCTTGTGGTCATCCGGATACTGCTCCTTCATTTCCTTGTAGCTGTGCCATAAGAATATTGAGTAGTCCAGTGTAACACCTAACTGAAGTACGGCTGCAAGTGCCTTGGTTATGTATGAAACCTCGCCTAAGAAAATGTTAGAACCAAGGTTGTATACAATCGCCATTCCTATACTTATCATAAAGAATACTGGTACAAGGAATGAATCCATAAATATAGCAAGTACGATACAAACAAGTACAACCGCAATAAGTACATAGAGTGGAGTTTCCTTCTCTGAAAGGTTCTTAGTATCTGTAACTACTGCTGACATACCGCTTATGAATGCCTGCCCTTCTGTCTGCTCCCTAATCTGTGTTATGGCATTCATAGTATCATCACTTGAAGTTGTATTATCGAAGAATATTGCAAATAATGTAGTATTTGTGCTGTCATTCTCGAAATACTTCCTGAACTTTGAAGGTACTATTTCTGAAGGAACATCCTCACCAACTATTCCTGTGTAAGAAATAACCTGAGCAACATGCTCTACACCTTCAACCTTTTTAATAAGCTTATCGGTAGACTTTGTATCCATATTCTGGACGACTACCATCGCATAGGCACCCTTATTAAAATCATCCATAAGAATGTCCTGCCCCTGCATAGTTTCTATCTCGCTCGGAAGGTAATACAGAATATCATAGTTAACTCTTGTATTAAAGTATCCGATTGCAGATGGAATGAGAAGCAGGAAACTCAGAATAAGAATTGGAATTCTGAGTTTTACAATTACTTTTCCAAACTTTTCCATAATTCGCCTCATTTCTACGTCTGTGACGTCTTTTTTCATATTCATCAGCTTTACATTTTCCTTAATCATCACTGATAAATATGATGACATAAATGTCAAAATACATTTTTAACTTTTGACCTTTATATCATATGATAAAAACTCTCAAATATGACCCTTGGTCATTTTCTTTACAAACGATATTCTATCACAAAATGACCAGTAGTCAATATATAAAATGACCTAAAGTCATTTTTTTATAGATTTTTTATTTTCAGCGTGGTAGAATGATTACAGTTTAAAGGAATGTTAATCTGACAGATAAACATATAACAAAGACCTTGCTTTTTTCTAAATATCTGCTAAATTAACATATAATAAATACAGCAGCCACAAGTATATATAGAAATGGGGTTTTCATATGGGAAAACTGGAAAATAATAAACAACAGAAGCGTACTTCTATCTTAGATACAGCATTTAAGCTCTTTACAACACAGGGCGTATCTAAGACCTCAATCGCTGAAATATCACAGAAGGCAGGCATAGCCAAAGGCACATTTTACCTGTATTTTAAGGACAAGTACGATATAAGGAACAGACTTATATCCCACGAGGCAAGCAAGCTGTTCAAGAATTCCGTAACTGCGCTTAACAGCTACGCTGATGAAGAAAAGACCAAGAACCCGGACTTTACTATCACATTTACAGAGCAGATTGTATTCATAGCAGACCACATCATAAATGCGCTCAACAACAACCAGACTCTTCTAACATTTATATCAAAAAATCTTTCATGGGGTATATTCAAGGAGGCACTCACAACTAACGTTGCGGAGGATGATATTAATTTCCGTGATATATACTATGAAATGTTATCAGAGTCAGGACTTAATCTTAAAGAACCGGAGATTATGCTGTTTATGATAGTCGAGCTTATAAGTTCAACCTGCTACAGTGCTATCCTGTATAAAGAGCCGGCTGATATCGACACACTTAAGCCTTATCTGTACAGCACTATAAAGGCTATTATTAATGAACATACGATTACTGACTGACGACACGCCACAGTTGACCAGAAAAAGACAAACCGCTGCATATAAGACTTCGGACTCCAGAAAACGACCGACACCGGAAAACAACTTACACTAAAAGAAGCGCAGCTAACATCCCCCCAGATGTTAACCGCGCCTCTTTTTTACGTTTATCTTTAGTTCTTTGCTACTTCCCTGTTATATTATATTCTCTTCTTCTTGTTGTCATATACAACTACTGCTAAGGCAAGTCCTGCTGCCACCATAGCTAATACTGCATATACTGCTGTATGAGCCATATCGCCAGTTGCTGTACTTTCACCTGACTCTGTTGCTGCAGCTGTTGTGCTATCTGTATTAGAAGCTGCGCCGTTGTCAGTTGCAGCATCTGTATTGCCTGTTACATCGCCTGTAGATGGTTCTGCTGGCTTAGTTGGTTCTGTTGGTGTAACTGGCTCTGTAGGATTAGTTGGCTTAACTGGTTTTTCTGGCTTAGTTGGCTCTGTTGGTTTATCAGGTGTTGAAGGTGTGTTATCATCACCCTTATTATCACCCTTATTGCCATCATCTGAACCAGGATTTCTGTTTACTGTATCCTTGTATACAATTACATATGTAGAGAACTTATCTGTACTGAATGAGATAACGAGCTTACCATCAACTGTTTCTGTCTTAGCACCCTCAAGTACCTCAGCAACTCCATTATGAAGTCTTACAATACTGTACTCTCTAGTCTTTGTTGAATCTGTATTAATAAGCTTTTCTGGTACAGTTACGCTTACTGCTATAGGATGATTTGTTTCTGTTACTTCTGTTGTAGTTTCACCAACAGTCTTGTTGATTGAGATATCAACATACTGTCCAACTACGCCATCCTTAACAGCTTCCGCAACCTTATCTTCAACTAACTTCTTATCTGTATCGCTTACTGTTTCATCTGCGTTGTTTACATCAAGTGTTACCTTAACGTCTGCACCGCCCTTGTAAGCTTCCCACTCAGCAGGAGTAAGTACATCTGTTACTTCTAATTCTGTCTTAACTGCTGGTGTATCTGCCTTTTCTACTGTATCAGCTATTTCAATCTTACCAGGTGCTACTGTACTTGGCTGAACTGATATAGCATCAGCACTTGTTACATCAAGTCTTGCACCAGAATTAGCTGGAGCTGACTCATTTAATTCAAGAACACCGTGCATATTGATTGTTCCGTCTTCATTTCTTGTAGGAAGAACTGAAGTATCAACACTTACGAACCAGTCATCTGTTGCTTCTACACCATTGCTGTTGTATGAAGCACTACCATTGTAAATGTAGTTATTTTCGCTATGAAGAGCAAAAGGAATTAAGTCTTCAAGCTTTGTATTCTTCTCGTTATTAATAGAAATTAATCCGTTAACAACCCATTCCTTCTTGTTAGAGTCCTTAGTATTAAGACCTACGTTGTAAGCACTGTTGTTGATTGAGTTATTATAAGATGTACAATCATATATCTTAATATCAGGACAACTGTTACTTGTAATTCCCTTAGCATGGTTGTCAAATGTGATGCTGTTCTTAAGAACGTGACCACCCTTTAAGTAACCACCACCAAGCTTGAAGCCGTTACCTTCACCATACTCATAGTTAGCATCTGTAATATCATCTGTTGTAAGCCATCCGTTGTTGTAAGCTACACAGTTTTCGATAGTTACAAGACCGATTTCGCCTGATACTGACTTAGCATAAAGGTCCCATCCATCATCGATGTTGTGATGTGAGATACAACCATAGAACTTGTTACCATTACCGCAAGTAAGCTTTGCTGCGAAACCATCGGCATCGTTACGTCCTGCATCACAGTTATCAAATGACTCACAGTTCTTTACAAGGTTGTCTGTTGGCCATAACTTATACTTGATACCTGTCTTGTTGTCAGAGCTGCCTGAACGGCTTATCTGAATACCTGTGTTAGCTGAATGTTCAACTGTACACATTTCAATTATGTTGTTGTTACCATTAATCTGGATACCTACGCCTGTTGAATCCTTTACATAGATACCATATACATGCCAGTAGCTTCCGATGATTGATAAACCAACACCTTCAAATACTGCCTTACCTGTATTCTCTGCTACAAGTGTAATCATCTTATCTGCTGTACCGCTTACGCTTCTCTGGATTGATATCCAATCCTTATAAATACCGTCCTTAAGAACGATTGTCTGTCCTGGCTGTGCATACTGTACTGCTGTTGCAAGATTTAATGGCTTTGCTTCTGTACCATCACCGTCTGACATTCCTTCTGGTGAAACTACAAGTATACCATTTTCTTCGCCATAAACAGCACGCTTAACTGTTACATCACCTGTAAGTTCATCTGTAGATGTAATCTTATCGCTTGCTGCTGGAGCAAATGTGTAGCTTATCTTATTGTCACCAATATTAACTGCTACATTTACTCTTGCTGCATCGCCTGCTGATAATACTTCTTCATAAGCCTGTCCGTCTGGACCTGTTACCTTAAGTGTACCATCACAGTTAGGAACATAGATGAATTCGTATTCTGCTGCACCTACTGTATTAGAAGAATATACTCTTCCGCTTGGCTTTACCTTTTCATCAGCGCTGTCATTAGCTGTAATACCCTTGCTCTCTGACTTAGTGAACTTGATATTGCTAATCTTAACACCGATTTTTCTACTTACCATTACACCAACAACAACTGTTCCGTCTTCCTGAACTGAAGTGAATGAGTTATCATCACTCTTAAGCTCTTCGCCGTTGCATACTGCTGTGTAACCATTATCTGTCTTCTCAAGTGAGAATTCATATGTTGCATCTGCTTCAAATGATGTCTTTGTATTCTTGAAGTCTGACTTTGTAACAACTCTGTCAACACCATCATTATTTGATGAATCTGCTGATGTATAACCTGTTACATTTCTCATACATGGATATGTTGACTTGCTGCTATATACCATAGATGATGCATAGTTGAAGTACTTATGTACATAGTCAACACTGCCCCAGTTGTTAATACCAAGTGTATCTGCTGCAACTACACCAAAGCCTGTCTGGTTATCAGGAGTCTTTGAAGTATCTGTTACTGTAAATGTAGCTGATAACTTGAAGTTTTCTGTATCTGGGTCAATCTTTGTATAGTAGTAAGAGAAACCATCTTCATCATCTGATATCTTACCACTTGTCTGTGAAGCAAGTTCAATAGTTCCGTTTGTGTTAGAAATGTCTACTGCTTCTACATTGTTTTCCTTATTAACTGTTGATTCCTGTGAATCAAGGTCGTACTTTGTTACAGTACCATCTTCCTGTGTGATAACTGCATTAGTTGTCTGTGCAGAACCTACTGTAGCAACATACCACTTCTGGTCTGCTTCGCTCTTTACTTCTACTGTTGAAGTAGCATTTACAACGAAACCGTCACTGTTTCTTGTTGCTTCAACCTTGAACTCGTAGCTCTTTCCAGCCTCAAGACCTGTTACTGTATAATCTGCCTGATTAGCTGCAAGGTCTTTAACTGCATATGTGTAATCGCCTGTGCTTCCAGCTTCTCTGTAGCTTACTGCATAGCTGTCTGCATCTTCGATATTAACCCAGTCAAGGTATACACTTCCGTTACCCTTGTTCTGAGCCCATGTTATAACTGGCTTTCTTACTGCAAGTGTATAAGAACCATAATTGTATACTTCACTTGCCTTATCTGCTGAACCAACTCTCTGCGCAACTGCTGTAAATGTGTAATCACCTGACCAGAGTGGTGTAAATGTTACTGAATCAGCCTGAGCCTTAACATTAATTGTAGATACTTCACATCCACCTTCAAGCATTGTAATCTTTACATTTTCAGCACCATTAAGTTCATCAATATTAGCTGTGAACTTAACTACGAAATTGCCATCTGCATCTGTTGTAACTGACTCGATAACAGGAGCTGTTATTGTATCCCATCCAACTGCCTGCTTATTTTCTTCTGGGTCATATTCTACCTTGATATCATATATATCAGCACCCTTTTCGCTACCGATATAGTATGTACCTGGCTTAACATTTTCTACTGTATATGTTCCTATTTCATCTGTAGCGCCTAACTGACCTATTGCTATACCTTCAGCAGCACCTGGCTTAGCATAGATAAGGTTAGTACCTTCACCAGATGCACCCTTAGCTGCTGCTACAAGAGTAATCTTAGCTGTCTTTTCAACATTAACCTTAATTGTTGCTGTTCCATCTGATAACTTAGTAGCTCCACTAAGCTGAAGCTTATTGTTATATGTAACACCCTTATATTCTGCTGGTGTTGCTAACTTGATAAATACATTCTTTGAACTCTTGCCGGCTACTGTGAAGTAACCATCTGTTCCAACTGCTGTATCTGCTGTTACCTTGAACTTGCCATCTTCACCTGCATTAGAAACATCAAGGTCATTAGCGTTCATTTCATACTTTTCGATATACTTAACGCTCATATCAAATATATCAAGACCATTCTGAGCACCAAACTTATATGTACCTGCTGGAAGCTCTACTGTGTACTTAGCTGCTGTACCCTTTTCAAATACTGCATCTGCAAGTGTAACTGCAGCACCGCCATCCTTAACATACTTTAATTCTGGAACTGCTGAACCCTTCTGGGCTGCTACTAATGTAAGTCTGAAGTCATTATCAGCTGTAAATGTAATTACTGACTTTTCTTTTCCATCTGTAAATGTTGGACTTCCATCAAGTCTTAATGATGTTGTAAGTGTTTCCTTACCGTAAGCTACTGACTGGTCAGCAACTAACTTTGTCTTATCACCATTCTTGTATACATTGAAGAAACCTGATAATGTAGAGTCTGCTATAAGCTTACCATCACTGAATAATGATGTATCTACTGTTGTTCCTTCGATTGAATATTCTGGTAAAAGGCTCTGAACTTCTACATATAAGAAGTCGCCACCATTATTACCACCTAACCAGTACTGACCTGCTTCATCAAGTGTGAATTCAATCTTATTTACAGTACTTGGGTCATTTTCCATATCAATAGATACTGCCTTGCCATTAGCTGCAGCATACTGGAATGAATGTTTATCATTAACTGCCTTTACAGCAACATAAGCTATAACCTTAACTGGCTCTGTTGTTGTAAAACCAAGTCCTGCCTGTCCATTATTAGTCTTTAATCCACCACCGAGATTAAGTGCCTGTGTATAATCACCCATTTCGCAACTGCGTCCACCATCTGTGAACTGCTTTAATGAGTTCTTACTTCCTGTAGCACCGACAGTGAAGTAATCATCTGTTCCTACTTTAATATCACCTGTAGCTGCTGCAAGCTTGCCATCTTCGCCAAACTGCTCAGCCTTGAGGTCTGCGGCATCCATAACGTATGCCTTTTTTGCGACTGTTGTTCCTTCACTTCCAGTAGTTTCTGCCGCAATGACAGTTGCTGGAACAGAAGGGAACATTCCTACTAACATAAGTACTGCACTAAACATGGCAAATACTCTGTTAAATGTCTTCTTCTTCATAATTTCCTCCTATAAAAAGCTTAGTGATAATATTTCTAAGTAATTAACCGCCTTCGTGATTTTCAACAATTCCCGGATATACGTCAATCAACAATTAAACATATTTTATACAAGTACGATTACATGAATTCATCTACTTTGTATAATTTTTATAATTCACAAAGTTTCTGTTAATATTTTTTAGAAACATTTCACAATGAGTTGAATTATATAGTATTTCATAAGATAAAGCAAGCATTTTGGCATAAGTTTTTAACATTTTTGTAACATTTTTGACAGAATATGTCTTTTAACCTCTCTCGTTATCTCTTATATCTCCCCTGTCCTCTGCTTTGAATACCTTTTTATCCAGCCATCCTCTGTATACAATTCTCCCGCCAGACCGTCACTTTCTTCAACAAGATTTTCTTCATTTAATAGTAATTTGAGCTCTTCATGGTCTTCAAACATACATAACATATTGTGAATACTTAAATCTGTAACCTGCTCAATTATCCTATACATAATCTCACGCTGTGATTCATTTAATGTCTGGACATCCTTATATAATTGCTGCGAAGACTCACCCTTCATATTACCTTTTACTCTGTCATCAAAAAGACTGATTGTCCTATCCCTCACCTCATTAATAAATATCTCACCAAATAAATCTAGATTATTGCTCATACTTTATTTCCTCCTGTCTTAAACAACAAAGTGGAAGAAAATTACACATACTTATAATTCCCTTCCACTTATATACTTTTTATATTATTTTGCCTTTGTTTGTATCTCAGATACATTTCATAGATTATGAAAACTCTGTTTTTCTAACGCGGACATACTTGTTCAATATTTTTATAGTAGAAAATTAGATATCCCTCATAACATCAATTCTTCACAAGGAACCCTTAATTCTCCAGCAGCTTATTATATATATCCCTCTTAGACACTCCTCTGTCCTTAGCTGCTGCCTTCATAGCCTCTTTCTTATCCATTCCCTGGTTTATATACATTTCTACGTGCTCACGCTCTGACATTGATTTCCACTTATCCTGCTCCTCCTGCTTTATCACATCACGACTCTTGCCGGCTATGACAAGCACATACTCGCCTCTTGGTTCATTGGCTTCGTAGTACTCACACGCTTCGTCAAGCGTAGTAACCATGCTGTTCTCATACCTTTTCGTAAGCTCCTTGCATATGGTCAACGCACGTTCGCCGCCAAGCACTGCACTAAGCTCCTTAAGAGTCTTTAGCAGCCTATGAGGTGCTTCATATATAATCATTGTCCTTGTTTCAGACTCTAGCTCTGCAAGTACATCTTTTCTTTCATTCTTATCTGCTGGCAGAAATGCCTCAAATGCAAATCTTCTTGTCGCCTGTCCTGACATCGTAAGTGCAGTTATACACGCCGCTGCACCCGGAACACTTGATACCTTTATGCCTGCCTCAAGTGCCTGTCTTACAAGCTCTTCACCTGGGTCTGATATGCCGGGAGTTCCAGCATCGGTTATAACCGCCACAGTTTCACCTTTAAGCATTTTCTCAACAAGTGTCTTTGCCTTATCATACTTGTTGTACTCATGATAGCTTGTCATCGGCGTACTTATCTCAAAATGATTAAGCAGCTTTATACTGTTTCTTGTATCCTCTGCGGCTATTACATCCGCCTCTTTCAATATCCTTAACACCCTGAAAGTTATATCCTCAAGATTACCTATCGGAGTGGCACACAGATAAAGCTGTCCGGCTCCCGTATGGCTCTGTACACCTCCAGCCGTCACCTCATCATAAGCCTCCACGCCCTGCTCTTTAATATCCATATTAATCCTCATTTCTGCGCACATTTTTTTACATCTTCTAATATGCACATTATACATTTGTTTCCTGCATCCCATACATTTCAAGAAGCTCTCCTGTATAGCTTCCATCTGCATTGTATACAATAAGCGGCTTTTCCACCTTAAGCTGTGACCTTCCGCCCTTAACTGCCTCTATAAGCACCATATTGGCTGGCTTGTCTGCGTGCGGATACACCATCCTCATTCTCTTTGGCTCTAAGTGATTACTGTTCATCGCCGCAAATATATCTGCAAGTCTTGATGGTCTGTGTACCATATACATATGTCCTTTGACCTTAAGACACTTTGATGCCTCTCTTATCACATCCTCAAGGCTGCATAGAAGCTCATGCCTTGCTATAGCCTTTGCGCTGTCAGGGTTCACTATACCGTGATTTTCATTCATATATGGTGGATTGCTTGTTACTACATTAAAAGAAGCCCCACCGAATATACGTGAAGCTTCCTTAATATCGCCCTGAACCATATTTACATGGTCCAAAAGATTATTCATCTTGACATTTCTTACTGCCAGGTCATAGCTTATATCCTGAATTTCAAGTCCTGTATACATTCCACCCGGATTTTTAGCCTGCATAAGTATCGGTATTACACCGTTACCCGTTCCTAAGTCTAACACCTTGTCAGTCTTTCTGGCACTTGCAAATGTAGATAACAAAACCGCATCCATACCAAAACAGAACACTTCTGTATTCTGAATTAACTTAAGATTATCCCTGCACAAATCATCTATTCTCTCATTAGCATTAATCTTAACATCAGTCATCATTGATATGGGCTTTTCCTTCCTTTCTCTCAAGCTCTTCAAGTTCTTTTAATTCCTTGTCATCTATGTTCATTCTGTCATTCTTTCTCTTAGGCTTGAACTTAATCTCGGCAACAGGATATTCCCTTATTTCCTTCTCATCGCCATCAAGAGTAACTATGACCTTAACAAGCTGTCTTAATACATTGACACTTGATACCTCACCTTTGAGCTTCTCAGGTGTAGTCACATAATCACCAACATTTGGAAGATGGCTGTTAAGCTCCTCATAAGTTTCCTGCTCGTTCTTAAGACAGCACATAAGTCTTCCGCACACACCCGATATCTTAGTAGGGTTGAGCGAAAGGTTCTGCTCTTTAGCCATCTTTATAGATACCGGAACAAACTCAGGCATATAAGTAGCGCAGCACAGCGGTCTTCCGCATGAGCCTATGCCGCCAAGAATTTTAGTTTCATCCCTCACACCTATCTGTCTTAACTCGATACGTGTCTTAAACACTGCCGCAAGGTCTTTGACAAGCTCTCTGAAATCTATTCTTCCATCTGCTGTAAAGTAGAAGAGCACTTTATTATTATCAAATGTATACTCAACCTTTATAAGCTTCATAGAAAGATTGTGTTTCTTAATCTTCTCTATGCATATCTTATAGGCTTCTTTTTCCTTTTCCCTGTTCCTGGCTTCTCTTGCATCATCCTCTGGTGTCGCTATTCTTATGATAGCCTTGAGTGGCTGTACTACCGCTGAGTCCTCAACTTCTCTTTCGCCAAGCACTACATAACCATACTCGACACCTCTTGCTGTTTCCACTATAACGTGCTGACCTACTTCAACACTATATTTGCCAGGCGCAAAGAAATATATCTTTCCCACCTGTCTGAATCTAACTCCAACAACCTTAGTCATTATCTCTCCTAATCTCTGATTAAAGTACTACAGATACATATTATAATTGAGTGTCAAAAGTAAATTGCCACCCGCTACCGTATCAGAATTGCTGCATTGCCATACAATTCACACAATTCTTAAACACTTCAATATCTGTAATCATTTACAATAAATATAATACAATAACTATAAATGAGCAAATTAAAAATATCTTACAATTATATCCATATCAGAAAAACACATTTTACGTAATCTATTAAAATGTATCTAAGATACAAACAAAAACAACTTATTTTGTGTATTTTTCTTTATTTACACATTTACAGTCAATAATTTAAACTGCTGCCATTCTGCTATTACCTAAACATCATCAAAGCACTTTAACTTTAATAACATAATATTACATATCCTCTTTAATAGCCATAATAAGCAGCTCTATACATAAGTCAAAGTTGACATTTGCCTTAAGTCTTATCTTAACCTTGTCTATAGAGTCAAGTATATCCTGAATACCCTCATATGACATTGTCTGTGCCTGTGACTTTATAAGTGAAATCTCATCACTGAATATAAGATAGTTCGTATCATTAGTGCTCTTAAATAACAGAACATCCCTGAACCACATAGCCATAAGGTCAAGATAATCATCTATCGTAAGCTTATAGTTATTAATATCCTTCACAACTGCCATAATCTCACCAGATGTCATATCCTTCGCATTCTTTATGACGTGCATGACATCCTGCTTAAGGTGTGCAAATTCTGTACTCTCAACTATCGTCTTCGCTCTTCCTATTCTTCCCTGTGCAAAGTTAGCTGCAAATCTGCACTCATAGTCAGATACATCATAATTATTCCTTATATATTCTTCAACAATACTGTTTTTTACTGGCTTTAAGTCAAGCATTACACATCTTGAGAGAATAGTCTGTAAAAATATGTCTGCATTAGTTGTAAGAAATATAACTATACCGTATGACGGTGGCTCCTCTATAGTCTTTAAAAGTGCGTTCTGTGCCGCTACAGTAAGCTTTTCTGCCTCATCTATAATATATATCTTGTATCTGCTTGAATAAGGCTTAATCTGCATATCAGCTATTATCTGCTCTCTCACATCGTCAACACCGATGCTTGCTGGCTTTTCGTGCTTTACCCATATAATATCAGGCTGGTTGCCCGTATCAGACTGTATGCAGGAATGGCACTTATTGCATGGATTAACTGACTCTTCCATATTCTCACACTGCAAAGTCTTAGCAAATATTCCTGCTAACATCTTCTTACCTGCGCCAAGTCCGCCATTAATAATATACGCATGTGATACCTTACCAAGCCTGATTGCACTCTGCATATGCTCCTTGATTGTTTCATATCCGTAAATATCTGAAAAACTACTCATAATGTTTATTCCTGCAACTTTCTGTAATACTTTACTCTTTGCTTCTACGCTGTAATATCAAGAAGAAGTCCCCTTATATCATCTATTCTGCCAACGATTTCAATGTGGTTCTTCTCCTCTTTGACAAGCTCTCCAGCCAGTTCATCAAGATTTTTATCCACAAGCTTGACTATACCATATACTCTGTGACGCCCCCTTCTGTCAAGAAAGTTCTCTCTTGAAAACTTATGCGAACGGTTAACCACTTCGTTCAGGAAGTCCTTTACAAGCTGTCGATACTTACGCATATCCTTTATATCCATATGCTTGGCTATCTTCTCACCCTGCTCAGTAATCTCCTGCATCATATTACCAAGCTTTTCCTGAAGGTCCTTCTCTTCGATATTACTTATAAGTGTGAACTTAAAACTGTCATCCGAACCTGCCGTACTCTTAACACTCTGAACCTGTGATGACGGCTTAATATCATTAACCTTAATATCCATAATAAACTCCATTCCTGTCAACGTTTATCTGTATCTTATAAGACTGACCGTGTATTAATCTGTTACTGTTTGCAGCCATATATAATCTCATATATACACATTGAAGCATTTTTATTTTATGTGTATTTATAATTTTAGTATCAAAAGTAAATTCTGCCTCTCACTGCTGTATCAGGATTGCTACATTACCTTGCAATTAACGCAATCCTTAAACAACTCAAGAAAATGCATATCTCTTTCCAAACAGTAACATTAACTTCTGCCTATTATGTATATCAATATGATACTAATCCTAAAGGCACTATCTAAGTGTCAAATTAACTTGCCACTTACACGATGTCAGTATCAAAAAGCCCGTAATCTTATCTTACAAGCACGAACAACTTTCCGACCTTTTTACTCTGGCATCCTTACATCATATTATCATAAATGCATAATTAACACAATCTTGTCTTTATTTCCTCTTTTATCTGCGATATACATTCTTCTATCGCACCATTGTTATAAAATCTCTTATCAATCCCAGCATTTTTAATATTTTCCTCTGAAAAATCAACGCTGTCTGCCAGAAAACGTCTGCACATTTCCTCATAATGTGGAACTTCCTGCTTCTGCTCTCTCTTAATCGCCCTCTGAAGCCTTATTCCATCATCGACTTCTATATATATCGGAAGCATACATTCTTTTCCAAAGTACTGTACGAACTTATTGTAAGCCTCCAGTGTTCCTATCACGATGTAGCGTTTTCCCTCTCCCAGCACTATCTGTCCGTCATCCGCCGTAAAGTACTTCCATTCACCATACACCGTCTGATACTTTCTCATCTCAATAATCTTATCACTGTTTTCAAGCTCACAAGCTGTCTTATCATCCACAAAATAATACTCAACCCCGTCAGCCTCACCTGCCCTCATAGGTCTTGTTGTATACATGGTTATCGTGTTAAGACACAAGCTCTCATCCTCAACAACCGCCTTAAATATATGGTCCTTTCCACTTGAACTTTTTCCCATTAAAAATGCTATCTCAGGCATAAAATGCTCCTTTTCCTAATTTCATTACCAGCTTCTTCTAATCCAACAACTTCAATTCCTTCTTCAACCGCCTGCTTTATAATATCAACAACATTTTCCGATACTACCTCACCCGGACACAATATCGGTATTCCTGGTGGATAGACATACACCATCGCCGCACTTATTCTGCCATACACATCATCACTATCCATTGAAACTGTATCATATCCACACTCGTCACCAATATTAAGCGCCTCTGATATTTTCATGGCACATTTATTATTAAAGCCTGCTATATTGACTTCTGATATATCTTTATCATAGTTATTACACTTATTGTATGCATTATTTTTATTGTTTCTATCTTTTTCAATGTTATTATTTTCAATAATATCTGCGCTATTGTAAGTTACTGCCACGCTGGAATTATGTATGCTATTATCTTTAAGTATATCATTTAACATCAAGTTACCTGACACTCTATTTTCTGAATTGCCATCATTCTGCATACTACCTTCTGATACGCAGCCATCCGAAACGCAAGCCTTTTCATCCGACATACATTTATCCTGATTATCATCTTCATCTATCTCACGAAGCGCATTATATAACCTGTCATAATTGCTCTGCTCATCAAATATTGAAGTCATTGCAATAACATACTTAAGTGATGACATTTCAAGCTGTATGCCATACCTCTTTAATAATACTTCATAAAGCTCTTTTCCGCTACGATACCCAAGAACAATTTTAGATATGTCATCCGACTCTATCAGCTTGATATTCTTTAACTGCTTAAGTCTGCCACGTAATTCTTTCAGCCTTCTTATATAATTATCAAAAAGGGGCTTTCCATCCTTCTCAATAATACTCATGCACCTGTCAATAGAACCCATAAGTATATAAGATGGACTTGTGGACTGATATATATTCCAGTATCTTCGCACCTTTTCCACATTTACATATCCATAATTAATATGCATAACCGCTGTCTGTGTAAGCGATGGTAATGTCTTATGAACGCTGTTTATAACTATATCTGCACCACACTCAACCGCTGTCGCCGGAAATTCCTCTGAGAACCTAAAATGCGCCCCGTGAGCCTCATCAACAATCAGCGGAATATTGTAACTATGAAGATACTCCGCAATACTTTTTATATCCGACACATTTCCCTCATATGTAGGTGATGTTATAACCACTGCCTTTATATTTTCAGAAACCAGCAAATGCTTTTCAACAGCTTCCTTGATTTCTTCCAAAGTTATCCCCTTATAATATCCGTACTTTTCATCATATTGTGGATAAACATATTCAACCTCAAGCTCATTCTGAATAATCGCATTATACACCGACACATGACAGTTTCTTGCTGCTATTATGCAGTCGCCTTTATTGGTAACTCCACATATCGCCGCCATATTTCCCGCCGTACTTCCATTTACAAGAAAAAGGCTCTCGTCAGCACCATACAGCCTTGCCGTCCTGTCAAATGCAGCCTTTATTATACCCTCTGCATTATGCATATTGTCAAAGCCGTCAATCTCCGTTATATCAATCTCATACGGATTACCTATATCCGGCATATACTCATTAATCAGCCTGTTATTGCGCTTAGCCCCCGGCATATGCATTGGAACTACATTTTTTTCGCTGTATTCCCTCAAATGCGATATCATATCTTTATACTTGTAATTATCTTTCATCTATTTCATTTCCTCTTCATTTTATTATTGCTATCTATATCATCTAATTAACTATAACAATTTTTATCTAATTAATCTTAATTTCTGTAAATAAGCCTTTTTTATTTACTTCACAGATATAATTCTATAAATAAGACATTTTTATTTATGTAACAGACTCATTAAAAAAAATTATTCCTAACTTAAATTACAATTTACAAATAAGTAAATTTAGAATATTGCACAATTTCTTTATTTGCTTATTTATAATTATAACAAAAAAGAGATAACCACCACACGAATGTAGTAATTATCTCAACTTAGTGCCTAGAACCGGAATCGAACCAGTGACACGAGGATTTTCAGTCCTCTGCTCTACCGACTGAGCTATCTAGGCGAAGTAGCGGGGACAGGATTTGAACCTGTGACCTTCGGGTTATGAGCCCGACGAGCTTCCGAGCTGCTCTACCCCGCGTCATCTATATATCATATTATGCAAAAGTGATGAATTATATTCATCAAATGGGCGGAGAAGGATTCGAACCTTCGAAGGCAGTGC
>FR886251.1 GCA_000436535.1 Eubacterium sp. CAG:252
TGCTGCTTTTTCAAGGTCAAGATAGAATTCACACTCATCTTTTCCGTCTTTTATAGTAACTATCATCTTGCCGTACCATTTATCCATATCATTGGCATCATATATGCTTGGCGAATTATGCCATGCATCGGTTGAAAACAGATAGAACTCATATGTTCCGTCTGCCATTCCACCCTTTGGTGTATTCCAGTTGATAGAACCATCCTCTGCCACCGTCTCCATTCTTGGATAGAACACCTGACTCCAGTTATTATTAAAAAGTATCGTAACGGCATTCATAAATTCGCCGCCGGCTTCAGCCAGATGTTCCGGCATCGTTGTCACAACATGTCCATAAAGTGTACTTCCCACACAGTAGAGTGCACCCTTTGCATCTGTTCTGTCCTGCTGTGTACCTGCTGTCGCATACTCTATAGTTGTGTGCGGATAGTTATTCCAGTCACCATAAAGCCCATCATAAGCTATATCTATATTGGTATCCTTTCCTGTTGAACCGTCAAGATTGTATACATCTGTTACAAATGGGTCTGTCAGGTATAATCCAAACGACAGTGTATTGTTGTATGCTGGGAGGTCAGCCTTTGGAATAGCTATTTCCCACTGCTTTCCAACATGTATACATTCTGCATTCTCTACACCGCTTATTCCGCCATCCTGTGTAAGCTGGAATACAAGCTCATTGCCAAGGTCTGTTTTTATGGAATATCTTCCGTTAGAATGTGAACCCGCACCGAAAGCACTTCCTGCGTTGCCATCTTTTATGTATATGTATACATAGTCGCCATCAAACACCATCGCTGTCTTTTCTATGCAGTACTTATGCTCTTCGTTAGGACAGTCTGCGTCATACTTTGTGACCGCATCCCAGTCTTTGAAGCTTCCGTCTATAGTTATTCCATTGTATACAGGGTCTGGTTCTTCCTCCCCGGTGTCAATCCCCTCAAGAACTTCGATATCCGATAATGCTACTGATGTTCCTGCAAATGTTATCGTAAAATCAGAGCTTGCAAAAAAATCCATAGGAATAGAGGCTTCTATCATATATGGTCCTGCTGTGTTGCCGTGTGCCTCATTGACAGTTGCTGCACTTGCATTTGCTATGTCACCATAATTGCCATCCTTTGCAACCGCCATATTCTCCCACGCTACAAACTTTATTATGTTATTTTTCTGTCCCTGTGTACCATCAGCGTAATTTATCTTAAATAACACATCATCACTGCCACCTGCATAATTATAATCCCACTCTGTCGATGTCATTCCTTCATAATACAGGTACAGTGCTGAATAATCAGAAGCTATAGCTGCCTTCCACGAAGACACCTTATCCGATGCTGACTTTCTCTCCTTTATATTCTTCCAGTCTGTGGCATCTGCATCAACTACAATATCTGTACCACTTACCTTTGCATTATTTTTCAGGATCTCTGTATTTATGCTGTTAAGAACGCCTGTCATAATATTTGTACCTGCCAGTTGGATATCA
>FR886252.1 GCA_000436535.1 Eubacterium sp. CAG:252
CAGAAGCCACAACAAAGGCGACAGAAAAGACAACAGAAAACACAACGAGTTCGGATGTAAGCGGTACTAAGCTTGTTCTTAATGCCAATGATGTAAGAACAGGAAAATTAAAGTCAACACTTACAGTAGACGGATTTAAGCTTGTTGCAGGCAGTAAGTCTACAGTAACAGTAGATAAGAGCAGCAAAGAATATAAGGGTATAGACTTTACAAGAAGAATTAAGCTTTCTGGCAGTGGCAGCACAAGCGGCAGGGCTATTGCATTTAAGACAGCTGGTGAATCCAAGGTAAAGGTATATGCTACAAGTTCAAGCACAGATGACTCAAGACTTATCAAGATAATTGACAAGGATGGAAATGATATTACAAGTACATCAAAAATTCCAGGCAATTCTCTTAAGTCAGTTTCATTCAGGGTGCCGGATGCAGGTGAATATTATCTTATATCAGAGGATGGAGGAGTTAATATTTACTACGTTGAGGTATCTAATGGCGTTGCATATTAGAATTACTATCTGACATAATCTAATAATTGACGTTCACTAAATAGGAATGTTATAAGGGCGGAATTGAGCGTTTAAATTCAATTCCGCCCTTTGTTGTTATTATGAGGTTTTGACCAGGCGGTTATTTGTATTTGTATGTAATCAGCTTTCCATTAGACATCGGTTAAAAGTGTATAGAGTAGATAAATCCGGTTGCCTATATTATTGATTATTATTATAATGATACCAAGGTCAAAAGGTCTAAACCCACATGAGTCTGCTCATAGGTGTGGGTGACCTTGTTATTAATAAAGAATATGGAGAAAATATTATGCAGATAAAATCAGTTGCAATATTAGGTGCCGGAGCAGTAGGCTCATATGTTATATGGGGACTTAACAGCGTGAAGGATATAAAGCTTGGAGTAATAGCGGAAGGTGAGCGTGCCAGCAGGTTAAAGAAAGAAGGCTGTCTTATAAATGATGAAGTCTACAGACCAGAGGTATGGACACCTCAGGAGGCACATGGAGTAGACCTTCTTATAGTTTCCTTAAAATATGGAGCACTTCATGCTGCGCTTGACAGTATCAAAGCAGCAGTAGGAGAAAATACTATTGTAATGAGCCTTATGAATGGTGTTGACAGTGAAGATATAATAGCTGAAAAGATAGGAATGTCACACATTGTTTATTCACTTATAAAGGTTGCTTCACATAAGGAGGGTAGTGGATATTATTTTAATCCTGAAACAACAATAGGCATTATATTTGGCGAGGCAGATGAGCCTTATCAGAGTGAGAGAATACAGGCTATAGATGCACTTTTTGGAGCAGGCAGAATTAATTACAGGATAACTGAACATATAAAAGAAGAAATATGGAGTAAGTTCAGACTGAATGTAAGCAATAATCTTCCACAGGCAGTACTTGGCGCAGGAGTCGGCTGTTATACAGACAGTGAACATATGAAGGCGATAAGTAATGGTCTGAGAAATGAGCTTGAAGCAATCGCCAAGGCTAAAGGAATTGATATGAGTGTTATTGAAAAGACATCAACACGTGGAAGTGCAGTGCCACCAACAGCCAGATATTCAACATTGCAGGATATTGATGCCAAGCGCCATACAGAGATAGATATGTTTTCAGGAGCACTTATGCGTATGGGAAAAGAACTGGGAATACCAACACCTTATAACGAATACACATATCATATCATTAAGGCTATTGAAGAGAAGAATGATGGTCTGTTTGATTATGATGAGAATAACAGGGAGCTTACATATTCTAAGTAGAACTATATAAATGTGATGCAGATATATTAAAATAAAGCAGCCGGATAATGGTTTATTATTCCAATTATCCGGCTGCTTTTTGAAGTAAGTGCTGAAATGTTCAGTCAAGTTGTTTTAATGTTTATATAATTGCTAGAAGTAAGATTTAAAGATTATACTTTTGGCTGCATCATAATATGCATTATCTATATATAAGCTGACAGTTATATTTAATGTTGTAGTTAAAATTATCTGCCCTTCATAATTACCGCCAGGGGCGCTGCCATTATAGTTATCTGCCGTTCATATCACCACTACGACCGTTGCCGTTAGAATTACCATTCATATTACCACCACGGCCGCCGCCTCCGAAACCGCCGCCAAAGCCGCCAGTATTGGTTGCGCCCATAGTGCCGCTTGTCTGTGTCCAGTTTGCAACGGAGTTACCATCGCAGTAAAGAGTATATTCTGTACCAGTTGTAAGAGCAGATGCACATATCCAGCCATTTGAATAGCTTTCAGTTAATGTAAAGCTAAGTACTTCATTGCCACTTGCATCCTTAAGCGAATAGCTTCCGGCATTAAATGATAATGAACTGAAAACATAAGCATTTGCTGAATTCTCAGGTGTTTCGCAGACACCACCTAAAGCTACACATATTCCACCAGTTACAGTGACTGTTCCATCAACATCGATAGAACCAGATACCTGACCTGAAGAGCTGCCGCCCTTTACATGAACCATGCCACCAGACTGTGTATAGTTACCGTTAGAGTCAATACCGTCAGTATCACCAGAAGCCGTTGTAACATCTACATAGCCACCAGTAATATTAATAAGTGGAGTAGTAGAGCCATCACCAGTGCAGGCGTTAAGTCCGTCATCAGTAGCATATACATATACCTTTCCACCGCTTATATTAAGCATCATAGCTTCAAGACCTTCATAAGAAGTTACAACATTTATATATCCATCAGTTACATCAAGTTCCTTGTCAGCGTGGATACCATCATCACCAGTAGATATTGTGATAGAACCGCCTGATACTGTGATTACGCCTTTTCCGTCTTCGCCAGTTTCAAGCACGCCTGAGTCTGAATTAGCGTGGATACCATCATCTGTTGAACTGATATTAATAGTTGCACCGGATATAGTTATTTCGCTGTCAGCCTTAATTCCCTTAGTAGAGTAAGACTTCTTGGTAGAATTGCCAGAGCTGTTATTCATATCACCTGGCTTATTGCCGTTATTTCCGCCTCCAAAGCCGCCACCAAAACCTGAGTTATTATTGCTATCAGAACTATTCTGATTATTGTTCATATCTGGAGGAGTGCCCATACTGCCGTCATTCTGATTATTGTTCATATCTGGAGGAGTACCCATATTACTATTGTTCTGGTTGTTAGTGTCTGCAGTCAGAGTAATGCCTGAATTGTTGTCACTGGAAGTATTTATAGTGTAAGCAGCAGATACATCAGAAGTTGATGTGCCATCTGTTGTGTATGACATCATACTTGCGCTGGCAGATGACTTTGATGAGCCAGAGCTGTTTGAAGAACTGTTGCCTGAATTAGAAGAGCTTGTGTTTGTTGTTGAACTGTCTGTAACCTCTTCACTATATTCAGAATAAGTATCTGTATAAATGTTAAGATTGCCGTCACCAGATACATCAACTCCATAAGCAGCATCAATACCATCACACGCTGCGTATACATCTATATTGCCACCAGATATTGTGACAATTCCTTTCTGCTTGCCTTTGCTTGAAAGACTGCTGTTAGATGTCTTTATGCCATCACCCTTTTTAGAGATAGCGATTATTTCGCCCGACTCAATATCAACAGCATCGTTACCCTTTATTGCATTATTAACAGCCGTAACTTTTATAGTTACATTTTTAATAGAAAGGTCATCCTTGCTCTGAATACCATTATTGTATTTGCCAGTTACTGATAATGCGCCTTTTCCTACAAACTTAAGGTCGCAGGTTGCATATATTGCAGCATTGCCGGCATCATCGGATGCATCGTCACTGGCTTCTTCTCTTGCATCAACAACGCAGTTGTAAGTATTTTCTTCAGATTTAATCTTTACATTATCTGCATTTTTAATGTATATAGGTGAACCAGTTGAGCAGGTGATGGATGTGCCATTAAGTGTAATTGTTACTTCTGCATCATCGGCGGCATCAACAACAATCTGGCCTTCTGATAAAAGCCCCGAAACAGTATATTCACCAGCCTGTGTTATTGTATATACAGAACCGTTCTGTGTTACTGAAGTACCATCGCCCGATGTAATAGTAAATGCTCCTGTTATTTCTGTTTTATAATTATCTGCATCATCTGCGTGGGTTACATTTGTGTTCTCTGTTGTAATGCTTGAAGTGACTGTTGTACTGGTATTATTTCCAGTGCTGCTATTTGTATCTGCCTGTGAACCGCAGCCTGATGTCATAAGACACATCGCAAGTATAACTGCGGCAACGCACGATTTGTTTATCTTCTTTAAATTAATCATATTCATTCATCCTTTCTCTGGTTCTTTTGTTTTGCTGTTTTATTGATTATCTATAGTGTAGGGGGGAATGGTGAAGAAAATATGGTAAGAATGAGAACATTTTGTGTCTTGGGGGGTTGGGGATATAATATAGTCTGTTTTGAAAAAAGAAATCTTGACAGTTGCAGTAAAAGTTGTATAATAAAAATAATAGAACCCACCACGCCTCTGATTTTTTATGCGCAACCCGGTGGGATTTTTTATTTATTTGGAGTTTTATGTATAAATATCCAAAACAAATATTAACAATATCCCAACAAGTACAATCATATATAGATGCAGGAATGGAGATTGGTAATCAATCAGATGTCGAAAAGGTATTAAAAACAGTTGGCTATTATCGCTTACGTGGATATTCATTCCACTTATATGATAATAATACGAAAAAATATGTTCCCGGAACTAAATTTGAAAACAGGTATTGGAAGTTCATATGCTATATTGGCAGATAATTACAAGTATAAATCGAATAAAGGAAATTTGGTGAAACCATCTAAGAAAATGCTTGCTTCATGGCTACAGGGCGTTTCAGTATTGCGTAATATATGTGCTCATAATTCAAGAATATATAATCGAACAATACATACTGCACCTGAAATTTTATATGTAGATAAGGTTACACCCCCCACCTGTACATAATGGTTTATATCAAATCTTATTAGCGATGAAGTATCTTTGTTCGTCTGATAAGGAGTGGACAGTATTCGTGGATGCTTTGGATAAGCTCATTCAGAATAATATGGGGGTAATCAGTCTTACAGCAATGAATCTTCCAACTGATTGGAAAGCACATTTAAGTGTATAAATGTGGTAGAAATGCATAAAATAGTAAAGCAGACCTAATAAAGCATTTTATGCTCAAACCAGTTAGGCTTTCGGCGGAGTGTTACGATAAGCACTTCGCCATTTTTATGTGTGCCTTATGAGGGCAGGTTTCTTATGGGTAAATGTCCATAATTCGCCTCAGTAGTGGAAAGAGAATGCAATTGATAAATACGATGAAATAGAAGATGTTTAAGTGATTGATTTCATTGATACATTTCCAAGCATTTAACAAAATAAGGAGAAGAAAAACAATGATAAAAATTTTATTCATCTGCCACGGCAACATCTGCCGCAGCACCATGGCAGAAAGCGTTATGACATATTTAGTTAAACAGGCAGGGCTGGAGAATGATTTTTATATTAATTCAGCAGCAACCAGCCGAGAGGAGATAGGTAATCCGCCACATCATGGAACTGTGGCGAAGCTAAGGGCAGAAGGCATCCCGGTTATTCCACACAGGGCAGTGCAGATGACACTGAATGATTATGAGGAATATGATTACCTTATAGGAATGGATACAGAAAATATCCGTAATATGCAGCGTATATCAGGTGGCGACCCTGATGAAAAAATATATAAGCTGCTCACATTTACAGGCTCTGGCATGGATGTTGCAGACCCTTGGTATACAGGAGATTTCGAGGCAACCTACAGAGATGTAAAAGCAGGATGCGAAGGACTGTTAAGTGTGCTTAGAGAAGAACTTGCGTAAGATAATATATAACAATTTTAAATATTGTACATTTTGCATAAAACATATTTTGCATGATATAATGAGCACAAAAGAAAAGGAAGCGGCTGCGAAGCAGGACTAAAGAGCGCAAGAGCGCGGGTTCGTGAGTGTAGGGTAGACAAAGAGTAAATAAATTATGATATATTGAAATATATCTAAGGAATAAACAAAAACAACTTATTTTTCAGCATTTTTTAAGTGACTCAATTATAGTTGTAGAAGTTAAGTCGTAAATAAAAAAGATATATTTCATGCATTATGTGTAATTTAGGTGTTAAATAATTATCTATAAATAAGCATATGAAGAAAAATGCACAAAAATAAGTTGTTTTCGTTTGTGCTTGAGATACATTTCAATAGATTACGCAAAATATGTTTTTCTAAAGCGGATATAATTGTACAATATTTTAAATTTACTCATTTATAACAATTACATCAATTATCAACCAATAAAGTAATCAGCAGCAGGCATTTAGCAGCGAAAATTTTCAATTTAACATCTATTACATAATCAAATACAATCAAACAGAATATTTTCCCATTCCCTGCATAAACTGTACAAACAGATATGCAGGGGTTTTTATTTTTGAAAACTTATATTGAAGAAAGGGTTATTGATATTGCCAATTACATAATAGATAACAATGCAACCGTAAGAAAGGCTGCAAAGCAGTTTGGAGTCAGCAAGAGCACAGCGCATAAAGATGTTACCACAAGACTTTTAGAGATTAATCCAAAACTTGCGGCGAGAGTGCGGAAAATACTTGATATTAACAAGCAGGAGCGTCATATACGTGGAGGTATGGCGACTAAGGAAAAATACGCACATCATTTACAATAGCGATATATCACAACAAATCATCAGCAAAATATATATGCATTTAAGTATATTTTAATAATGTTCTGCCAACTATATAAATTAAAGGCATCAATAGTCAGAGTTATATTTTTAAATGTGTTTAATACATTTATTAATTGGTATCAGGTTGAGCCGGATGGACACTTGTCCAGTAATTGACAGGAGGAATACTACTTATGCAATATAATTCAGAAAACAATAGCAGCAGTTCGCAGCATAATTCACACAACACTACTGACAATAATTATAACGAAAATGTCTCTTCTAAGTACACGTCATCCAATTTTGCGGGAGGTGTGCCTATGAATGAGCCGATGGCAGAAAGATACTGTTCGCCAGCATCGGATGCTTATAGTGAGGGGATAGTTGCGGGCTGTCTTGACAATCCGTGTATCCCTAAGGAGGGGGTTACAGCCCACAGACTTATGGAGCATAGAAAGCTGGAGATAAGAAAAGTTATAGGAAGGGAAATTCTTGACTCAAGAGGCAATCCTACTGTGGAGGCACAGGTGCTGCTTGCTGATGGAACAGTTGGACACGGAATGGTGCCAAGTGGAGCATCAACAGGTGCATTTGAGGCGGTTGAGTTAAGAGATATGAACCAGAAAAGGTATCTTGGCAGGGGCACGCTTAAGGCAGTCAACCATATAAATGTTGAACTTAATAATACAGTTCTTGCGATGGATGCCTCTGATACCTTTGGGATTGATAATGCGATGATAAAAGAGGATGGAACAAAGGATAAGTCAAGGCTTGGTGCCAATTCTATTCTTGCTGTGTCAATAGCATGTGCAAGGGCAGCGGCGGCATCACTTCATATGCCTCTGTACAAGTTTATAGGTGGAAATGCGGCAACAACTCTTCCAGTTCCTATGATGAATATCATCAATGGTGGAAGACATGCGGTTGGAAGTGACTTTCAGGAATATATGATAGTTCCGGCAGGTGCAAAATGTTTTCGTGAAGCACTCCGTATGGGAACAGAGGTGTTTCATTCGTTAAAGGATATATTATCAAGGAAAGGATATGCGGTTACTGTAGGCGATGAGGGTGGCTTTGCGCCAGATGTGGCTGATGCATTTGAAGTATTTGAGCTTCTTATGGAGGCAGTCAGGGCGGCAGGTTATGAACCGGGAAAGGATATATACTTTGCGATGGATGCCGCAGCTTCAGAGCTTTACAATGCAGAAAGCGGATTATATGAGTTTCCAAGAGAGTATCAGGCATCACATAACAGAAGCTTATGTTCGTGCAGGAATTCATCTGATAATGGTACAGAAAATGTAGATAAACCAGATAAGATAGTTTCTCCTGATTTGCCGGACACAGTCAATCCAACTGGCGATATTAAGCGTAATAGCAGGGAACTTGTCGATTATTACTCTAAAATTGTCGACAAATATCCTCTGATATCAGTAGAAGACCCACTTAACGAGGAAGATTGGGAAGGATGGAAGTATATCACAGACAAACTTGGCAGCCGTATACAGCTTGTTGGTGATGACTTGTTTGTGACGAATACAGAAAGACTTAAGAAGGGTATAGAGTCAGGCTGTGCCAATTCTATTCTTATAAAGTTTAATCAGATAGGAACTCTTACGGAAACGATTGAAGCAGTTAAGATGGCACATCGTGCCGGTTACACAGCCATATCAAGCCATCGTTCCGGAGAAACAGAGGATACAACAATAGCAGATATGGCGGTCGCCCTTAATATGGGGCAGATAAAGACAGGCGCGCCATCAAGAGGAGAGCGTGTTGCGAAGTATAACAGGCTGTTGCGAATAGAAGATGAACTCGGAGCAGCAGCAGTATTTCCGGGGATAAGTGCGTTTGTGGGAATTAGGAAAGAAGAACATTGCAATCAGTAGAAGTTAAAAGTCAGCATGTTAGAACAAGCGGCGCTCGTTTATGATACTGTTGCATTGGAATTAAGAATAGTAAAAATCTGCTTATATGCCAGAAGGTGTTTCAATGATAATGCGTTAAGCTTTATCATTGAAACACCTTCTGGCATATAAGTGTGTGTTAGTTATTTTTTATTATCCGAAGCTATATTTTAAAAATCATTACTAAACTCATACCTTTATAACTACAAATGAGCAGGTACAGAAAAATGCACAAAAATAATTTGCTTTTGTTTGTACTTAAGATACGTTTCAATAGATTATAAAAAATCTGATTTTCTAACGCGGACATACTTGTTCAATATTTTAAATTTGCTCATATACAGTTTTTAGTATAAAAAATATGTAATATTCCGGGTTGACCATTAAATTATAATGTAACATAGAGCTAGATATCAGTTCCTAATTAACTTGTGTCACAGGTATTCTAAATTACACAATCAAAACGTCATTAAGCCCCAATATTTATAGTATATAAACAAAATACTATTCTCACGGCAATCTTAAATTACAAAAGCGAAACAATATTAAGTCCGCTTGTTTTAGAAAGGTCAACATATTCATTCACACACTGCACTATAGGCTGGTGGAGTGCGTTGTCATTGATAAGAACAACTTTTCCTGTGCGGCCATCGGATAACTTGACATTAGTTCCAATGTAAGAAGCTACTACATTTTTAAGAAATGGAACGACATATACAGGGTCAAACTTAGTGAAAGCATCCTGATACATCATCTTAACAACTTCAAACGGGCATATAGATGCACGGTATATGCGTGCGGCAGTCATGGCATCATAAACATCTGCAATAGCAATAATCTTTGCAATAACAGGAATGTCGTTACTTTTGAGCCCAAAAGGATAACCGCTTCCATCACATTTTTCATGGTGCAAAAGAACTGCTTCCTTAACAGGAAGTGGAAGGGCTTTATCCTTAATCTGCTCATACCCGAGATTAACGTGATGTTTCATAATCTCATATTCATTATCAGTGAGCGCACCGGGCTTATTAAGAATCTTATCAGGTACAAGAAGCTTACCTATATCGTGAAGAAGTCCAGCAAGAGTAAGAATTTTAATATCTTCCTCACTAAAGTTAAGCCATTTACCAATGATAGAAGCTATGAGGGCGACATTGACTGAGTGGACATATGTAATGTCATCTTTATTTCGCATAGCATGAAGCATATCAAACATCTGTAAAGAGTTGCGGGCTTCGGAAAATATGTTCATAGTATCCGATACCATTGAGTCAGTATCTATAGACTCATCCGATGTCAGAAATGAATTAAGGTTATCTTTTACAGAGTCAACATTATGGTTGTATTCTGATTCAAAATGTTTGTATTCCTCAGAATTGCGCACCTTTTCATAATAATTGGTATTTTCCTTATCAGCATTGATTGAAGCCGCATTTCTTTCTGCCTGCGAAGCGGAATCTTCTTCTTCATTATAAATGTTTATTTCAAGCACATGCAGACTTGATATCTTTGCAATAAGTGACGGTGTAAGTACAGTATCTTTAGGTGCAAGCATAGAGCCATCGCTTAGTATAATGTCTCGCGAAAGCTTCATTCCAGCCTGCGCATCAAATATAAATATAGTAATGTCGTTCATAAAAACCTCCTGTTTTAGATACATACGATAAAAAAGAAAATGCCCACCTGCTGTAAAAAGTAAATGGTTTTAAAACATTTTTATCTTTATGCCCTGTCAGTATCACGTTAAATTAAATATAAAATAATTATAAAATTAATAATGTAAAAAGTCAATTCTACTTGACGTAGAAGAATATATTGTGTAATATCTGTGGTAGATTACGGATGGTGTGATTATCTGACGGATTATCAGCTATATGGTATGTCAGATATCAAGGCGGTTAAGTGACATTTGAGGTATATTAATGTACGCAGATGAGTCTGGCTGTCAAAGGTTTTGCCAGCGTAGTCATAAATGAATATATGATTATATCCCTTATTTAGAGCGGTGGAGATACATAGGATCTGAGAAGCCCGGCAACCCCTTATAAGTGATGTGTGGATATGAATTCATGTTTATATCCGTATCACATTTATATATGAGAAAGGAAGGTGCCAACCTGAGCGAGATTATTCGAACAATGAGAGGATTTCGAAGCAGATTTCGGGTCCCTTCAAGGGACCTTTTTCTATGCATAGATATATATAAATGTATGTAAAAAACGGACATACAATTTAAATTATAATTATGCATCCATACGGAATTAGGATATAAGCATGTCGTATTATGCTTTGTGGTGTGTTATATCAGGCATAATCGGAGATACTTAGTAACATGGAAGTTTATTTTAAGAGAAGGAGAATGACTAACACAATGGAAAAAAGATTATTTACTTCAGAGTCAGTAACAGAAGGACATCCAGATAAAATCTGCGACCAGATATCAGATGCAGTACTTGATGCACTTTATGCGCAGGACCCATATTCAAGAGTTGCATGCGAAACACTTACAAATACAGGTTTCGTTATGGTAATGGGTGAGATTACAACAAAGGCAAATGTTGATATTCCACAGATTGTACGTGATACAGTTGTTGAGATAGGTTATGACAGTTCAGAAAAGGGATTTGATGGTAACACTTGTGCTGTTATGGTTGCACTTGATAAGCAGTCTGCAGATATAGCTATGGGTGTTGATAAGGCACTTGAAGCTAAGGAAGGCATTGATAAAGAAGATGACGACCTTGGTGCTGGAGATCAGGGTATGATGTTTGGTTATGCTACTAATGAAACAGAAGAATATATGCCATACTCAGCAGCGCTTGCACAGAAGCTTTCTAAGCAGCTCACAAAGGTTCGTAAGGACGGCACATTAAGCTACTTAAGACCAGATGGAAAGACTCAGGTAACAGTTGAATATGATGAAAACAATAAGCCAATCCGTCTTGATGCAATCGTTGTATCATCACAGCATGCACCAGAAGTATCACAGGAACAGATTCACGAAGATATCAAGAAGTATGTTATTGATGCAATTGTTGACCCAGCTATGGTAGATGCTGATACTAAGATATTTATCAATCCAACGGGACGTTTCGTTATAGGTGGACCTAACGGAGATTCAGGTCTTACAGGCAGAAAGATTATCGTAGATACTTATGGTGGAGCTGCAAGACATGGTGGTGGAGCTTTCTCTGGTAAGGACTGCACAAAGGTTGATCGTTCAGCAGCATATGCAGCACGTTATGTAGCTAAGAACTTAGTTGCAGCAGGTATTGCTGACAGATGCGAAATCCAGCTCTCATATGCAATCGGTGTTGCACATCCAACATCTATCTGCGTTGACACATTTGGCACAGGTAAGTTAAGCGATGAGAAGATTGTAGAAATCATCAGAGAGAACTTTGATTTAAGACCAAATGGAATTATTAAGATGCTCGACTTAAGAAGACCTATCTACAAGCAGACAGCAAGCTATGGTCACTTTGGACGTACAGATATTAACCTTCCTTGGGAGAAGTTAGATAAGGTTGATGCACTTAAGAAGTATCTTTAAAATATAGGGGCGTTTAGTATACATTCATAATTATAATGTTGGCGAACGGACGACTTAATAAAGCTACACGTAGCTGGTATACATCAACGATGCCAGCTACGTGTAGCTTTATTATGTCTGTCTGTGCTGCTTCTTATACTTTCCTTTAGTTCTCAGCAACGATTTGACAAGGAGGTCAAATCGTCCGTTAGTCACTTATCAATGCCATCCCTAAACACCAATATTTATAAAAAAATTATATTTTTTCTCATTAAGTACTTTTAAAATTTCTTATTTATGTATATAATGTTGATTAGCTATGAAAAGTATTTTTTATTGCTAATATATTAATGAGATACATTTATTTGCATATGTTTATATAATGATACCAGGGGCAAAAGGCCTAAATCCACATGAGCCTGCTTATAGGTGGGTGAATGACCTTGTGACCCGACCCAATATGAGCATAAAAGTGAGATGATAGTCCCACGATATGCGAATATTGGGGGATTGTGGGAGTGCGCAGCACGGAACAATCCGTAGGTATCAT
>FR886253.1 GCA_000436535.1 Eubacterium sp. CAG:252
TAACACCTCAATTATTTTAAAATCATTACTCTCTACGCAACTAAAATTCATTTACAAACTATTTTTATTTCAAATACTGTCCATTATAATATGGTTCATCTAAATGTTTAATCATATCTATTAATTTATTAACATCAAATTCAACACCTTCAATATGAGGAATCCAATCCTTTATATTTTCTTTAGTGATATACTTTGTCTTTTTACTCAATCCCCAACATGCAATTAATACTCCTTCGTTTGATATATCATATATGTCTTTTTCATTCAGATTATTATATTGCATATCAAACGCATTTAATATTTTTGAAAATCTTATATCTTCTTTTCCAAGAAATGTATTCACATTATGAAAATACAAATATATTATCCAATCCCTAAAATGCTCCCTATTTGCAACTCTATATTTCACCTCATATTTATACAGACAATTAAAAAATATATAGGTATATATTACTTCATATATTTTTCTTTTCCATGCATTTTCATATCCATGTTTAATCGCTAATGATCTTAGTAATTGTGAACCTATTGTTGAATATCCTCTATTATGTGTTTTCATATTATAGATAAAAGATTTAAACATAGAACAAAATATTATAATTCGACTCTTTTTATAATTTGATTCTTCTCTTTTTTTCTCCAAAATATTTCTGGCTGAACTTATAGAAAATACTGTATATCCTTTCCTAGTATAAAATTGTCTGTCCTCAACATATGTTAATATTTTACTTACTTGACAAAATTTTTCATTATATTTAAATTCGTTTAAAGGATGTAACATAATTTTATCATAAATTTCTGTAAATGAAGCATATTCCATATCTTCACTTAGTACAGTATGGATCGACCAAACACTTAAAAATATTGCAAGAACCATACTTGCAACTTTTATTTCTAACAAATTGCTACTATACGACAATTCATAAAAAACCAAACTGAATGTAACTTCAAATATATGAAAAGTAAATACTGCTTGATATAAATAATCTAACAGTATATATTTTATTTGTGTTAAAAGCTTAAGCTTCATCTTATCCTCAGTTAATATCTCAACATACACCATTATCGTGAGTAAATTCAATATAATTGCTAAACCTATTCCTATTATATTTAAAGCTCTCATTATGAATATTATAATATATGCAATACATATCCTTTGTTCAATAAGCTTTATTTCGGAATAACCCAATATGTTAATTAAGAAAAATATAAATACAACTATCATATTATTATTAAACAATGATTCCATATTTTTCTCTCCAATCGTACACAAGACAATATAAATAATAATTAATTATAATGATTTTTCTATTTTCTTTCTTATCAATATTTAAATATTTTCTATATATTATTAGTTTTATTCTTATTTAGATAATGCTCCTTTATAATTTAATTGTCAATATTTTTATATTCTCACTCTATTTATTATTTAAATCAAAAAATCGTACCACAAGATAATCCCATCACCTTGCAGTACAATTTCTAACACAACACTATACTATATATTATTCATTCAATATCAAAGAATATTATCCTACTCTTCGTCCCCATTTCTTTTTTTATCTTTTAAAAATTCTCCATAACTTGCCACTTTAATCAGTGAAAAAATTATTATTATGCATATAACAACTATTATAGTAATTATTACCCCAATCATCAGTATAGTATTCCTTATCTCTATATTTTATCTTTTATTAATTCCTTAATAACATTATATATTATTATTTTAAACCAAAACAAAATACAATACTTTAAATAAAATTTTTAAACAAAATTATTTTCTAAAAAGATTTATTACCTTTTTAAATCTTCTTTTCCATTTTTTAAATTTAAAAATCCTATCATATTTACTTAATACTTTGCTAAATGGTTTATATGAAAGCTCTCTTAAAAACTTTTCGCTTTCTGGTGGTATTTCAACTGATGAATTAAAACATACATTTTTTTCAAATATCTCTGAAAAATCTCTTTTATATAATATTATATTATCTTTTATTCTATTAAATAAAAATTTTCCCTTTTCATTATTTATTAGTACTAAAGATGTACCCTTATCATCATCTAACTTGCTTTCAATTCCCCAAAAATCAGCTAAAGTAATATCTGATTGACGTGGAATACCCTTAAAATCACAATCACCACAACTTGGTCTTATATATAAATTGGATGTAAGATATCCATACATAAACAAATTTTCTTTTCCATCTTTTATTTTAAAATTACCATTTTTAAAATCCAATCGTGTTCTTTTTGGAGATGTTTTCCATCCACCTTCCTTATATTTAAACCATACTTTAACTACTTTACTATTATTTAAATTTTCTATTTCATTAAGCCAAGCTTTAAAAGCTTTCGGAGAATTAACGCCTCTACAAATAAAATCAATTGTAATCAATCTTTCAAAAGTTTTATGTCCTAAATAACTATTTAATGCAGCCACTTGACAGGGTGTTCCACAAAATGCAACATATCTGTTTTCGTTCAACATTTTTTTTACTATCTGATATATATTGCCACTTCTACTTTGAATATACTTTGACTGTCTTATTTTTTCAATTCCAATAAGATTCTCCACCAAAACATGTTCGACAAGATTATCTTCATTATACTGTGCTCCAACTACACAGCCACCCATCCTTATTATTTCATTTGCAAGTTCTGAGAATAATCCACCTGAAGTACTATTATATCTAATATTTTTATCTTTTGACCAAGCTGCATATGTTTCTGGCTCCAAATAATTATCAGTCTTTATCAATCTTTCATTACATTTAATTTTGCATAAATTACATTCTATACATGCTTCATTTATATCTGGATAATAAAATCCCATATCATCACTTACCATTTTAATGGCATTATGATTACATACATTCGCACATAATTCACAACCAGTACATTTATCTTTTGAAATAATTTCACTTATCATTTTAAGACCTCTTTATTTTTTTTATTTTATTTATGTAACTTAAAATATTATTTCTAAATATAAATATTATAATGAAAATTATAAATACACATATCAATCTCAATATATTATATTTATATAATAAACTTGAGCATATGGTCATACAAATTCCTACAACAGAAAATATAAGTATACCTTTAACATCAAATATATCAGTATTACCAATATTTTTCTTAATTGTAATACGACTAAAAAACAGATGTGATAAACTATATATAATATAGCAGATTAAAGTTGTATATGCTGCAGCATAGTAACCATATATAGGTATAAATATAGCATTCAAAATCACATTAGATATTGCAGCTAATATAGAACCTATTGATACAAACTTTTTTTCTTCATAAAAAAATTCTACATTAGCAAAAATATTATACATGAATGTAAAAAAAGTACTCATGGCAACTGGAGGAATAACATATACCGCCTCTCCATACTCTTTCGATGCTATTATTTTTAATAATTCTGGTGCAAAAATAATTAACATCAAAATAACAAATAACATAACTAAACATAATATATTAGTTACTTTTCTTATATCTTTTGTTTTTCTTTCTTCTAATTTACCATACATCCATGGTGTCATAGATGCATTTATAGCTTGTATTATTATATTAATTAATATTGCAATATTATACGCTACGCTATAAAAGGCTACTGCTGAGGCATTTTCAAAATAACCAATCATTACACGATCACCTTGATTTAATATAATGCCTGATAAATAATGAGGTAATAATGGCAGATTAAAGGATATTGCATACTTCCAATATTCTTTATTATATAAAGTTTTTCCCCTCTTATATTGTAATAATGCTATTACTATGCAGAAAAAACTATCTATCAACACTAACGATGCAATTCTAGCTAAGGATTTATCAGTTGATATAATAACAAAAATGACACCAACTACTGAACCTAATATTGTTTGAGCTAATGTAATTGTAACAACCATTTTATATTTATACTCAAATCTATTTCTTACCAGCCAAAATTCCATTGATGGTGCTACAAGTAATTTCAAAAACATTAAACTAACTAATAATGTTGTCATATCTATAAATTCATTTATATTTCTATGAAATAACAAATAAACAATATAAACGATTATTGTGAGTAACATTGTGAGTCCCTGCATTGAAGATGTATATTCATCCCTATGATCTTTATACTTTATCATTGCATTATTATATACACCATAATACAAATTTAATGAAGTAAAAATTATTATTATACTATACCAAGATATAAATGTACTATATTGTCCATATTGTTCTGTGGTCATTATTCTTGTAAATATAGGAATTGTTATTAAAGAAATTCCTTTTTGCAAAATACTACACACTACAAACCAAATTGATGCTTTAGCTGGTATAGGAATCTTATTATATTTTTCTTTTAATAAACCAAACAAATTATGTTTCACCCTTAAAACTCCCATTTAACACTATCTTTTATAACTTTGGCTGGTACTCCACCTGCTAAGCAACCAGACGGAATATCATTTGTAACAACAGAACCAGCAGCAATAACAGCACCATCTCCTATATGGACATTTTTAAGAATTATAACTCCTGCACCTATCCATACATTTTTCCCTATGACTATTCCTGTATTCTCTTTTACTTTATCTGATACTATTTTATGAAAATCGTCATCCCATATCTGCACATTTCTAGAAATTATCGTATTATCACCAATTGTAACAGAATTCTTGCATCTTATTTGACTGTATGCATTTAATGAAGTATTATTTAAAGATAAACAGCCACCTTCAAATATACATATATCAGAACCATATCCAAAATTACATACACCGTTTACTATTAACTTTGAATTTTGTGCTGCTCTAAAATACATATTCATTTTTCCATGCCTAAATCTCATAGAATTTAATTCTAATCTTCCATTACCTTCAGCCACAAAATTATTGGAAATACTTATATTTGTTCCTTTTAATGGTCTAAAATCCACTTTATTATTTTTTATTAGATAATTTAACCTTATATATTTAAACACATCTAATTGTATGATTTTATTTATATCCATCAGATTTTACCTCTATAATATCTCAATCTGTTAAATACTTTTTTCAAAAATGTACATTTAGACTTCTGATATAATAAATACATACATTTACTCCATATATCAGCTTTATGTATATAACTACTTTTTGTTTCTTTCTCATATTTTTCTATTATAGTATTTACTGAATAATCCCACACTGAATCTATCTTTGATAAGTCTTCTGAATTTTTCAAATTATTTATTGTATCTCTTAATCCACTTTCAACAGTATAGGTTGTCTTAAATTGTGGAACAGCGGAACATATTTTTTTATTATCAAATACGTGATTTAATGATTTATCATACAATAATTCATCTCGTTCTGAAGGAAAATATACTGCAAGCTTTTCAACTGGAATATTTATTACTATTGCTTTTTTATTTAAAATTTTTTCTATAATTGCTAATATATCATTCCAAGTTACAACACAATCTCCTGTTATATGAAAATCCTCATTAAACGCTTTTTCATTTAACAATAACCCTTCTAATGCTACTGCAAAATCTCTTGTATGTGTAAGTGTTAATTTATTATTACCATCACCACACATTATTATTGGTTTATCTGATTCAATTCGATTTACAAGTGAATAATATCTAATTTTTGTTATAACTGGGAATGGTATTCTTCTATTATCATATGTAATATATGGTCTTACAATGGTATAATAAAAACTATATTTAGATGAATTCTCTCTTAAATATATTTCACATTCTTTTTTTGTTCTTGAATATTCCCAATTATCATTTCCTAATTCTGTTTTTTCTGTAATAATCTCATCTGTTGGTTTATATGCTGTTGCTGATGATATAAATATGAATTGTTTACATTTATTATTATAGATTGCCAATCTTTCTTTCATTTGATTAACATTGTATAATATAAAATCAAGAATAACATCAAACTCTTTACCATCCAATGCACTCTCTAATGATTTAGCGTCATTTGCATTACCTATTATGTAATTTAATCTCTCATCACTAAGGTTATTTCTATTACCTCTATTCAATAAATAAACATCATGATTTTGTGCTAAAAAATATTTTGTTGCATCGTAGCTTATTGTACCCGTTCCACCAATCATTAATATTTTCATATATAACTCCTAACGTATTTTATTATAAATTATTTTGTAGCCATTCTAATGATTTAATTTTCTCTTCTTCTATTTTCTTTAATACACTCGAATAATCTATAGGTCTATTTAAAATCTCTTGAATATTCCTACTTGATGTATTGTCAACAATTCTATCGTCTAAACCTACTAAAGAAAGTAAATCTGTTAATCTTGAATTCATTGCTTTTTTTTCTTTATCCAAGTTTCTCTTTAATACTACAAATCTTTTTTCAAACAAAATTGAAAATACTACACAATGAAAAGAATCTGTTATAACAAAATCTGAATATTTTATATAACCTAAAAATTCTTTTGGAGAAATATCTATTTTCTGTATATCTCCAAATTTAAAATCCAACTCATTGTAATCTCCTATAAATGGAATTGTTATTAACTTTTCTTTCATTAAATTGGATGCATCTTGACTTATAATTCTACTTTGATTGCTATTGCCTAAAATATATGCAAGCATATATTTTTCTTCTACTGGTTTTTTTACTATTTTCATCCACTCATCTGGTTCTATTAATAAAACTGGATCAAGAACAATCTGTATATTTTTATGTATCTTATTACTTATCAGTTTTTTTGCATTAGCTTCTCTAACTGAAATTGCATCTAAATTATTAATTCTCTTAACAGCTTCCTCTTCAAATTGTTTTGGTAATACATCAGCACCAAAACTTGCAGCATATGAAATTTTTCTTTTATTAGTAAATTCTAAATAGTAATTCCATTTATGTGGTACAGGTCTAATTCCTCCTGAATATGGTGTCCATACTTGATCACTTCCACATACAAATTCATCAAATATATCATTTAACTCATTAATTTCTTCTGCTTTATATATTTTTTTTGTATGTGGTATTAGATTTTGAAATTCTAAAAAAGCTTCGGATTGTCTTTGTTTTATAGAAAATAATTTTTTGTTAATTTTTCTGTCATAAAGCTTTCTCTTTATCAGATTAAATACTCCAAACTTTAATTTAAATACTAATTTAACTTTATCCTTAAAAGATAATTTTTCTGTTATTCTATTGTCTAAACATATCTGTTCACAATCATACCCTAAGTTTTCAATAGTTTTTTGTAATGCATATGCCTGTAACATTCCACCATGATTTATATTTCCATTATAAAAAGTTATAATTCCTATTTTCATTTATTTTCCTCATTTAATATTTCCAAATAAACCTCATATATTTCTTTTGCATTTCTTGTTGAAGAAAATTTAATCGCTGATTTTTTACCATTTTCTGATAAACATCTTAATAATTCTCTATCATTATAAATGCGTTCTATACATCTGGCTAATTCATGAATATTTTGATAATCATATATAAGTCCATCTTTATTATCTTCAATTAGTTCAGGGGTAGCACCTGTGTTACTTCCTATTACACATAATCCTGCATACATATATTCTGCTGTAACTCTACCAAATCCTTCTGCTCTGGAACATGTCAATCCAACATCATATTCTTTATATATTTCATACAAATCATTTCTTGCACCCAAAAATTTAACTTGTGATTCTAACTCGCATTCTTTTATTAATTTTTCTAGTTTTTTTAAATATTTCGGATCATCCCAGCCAGCTATATCTAAATAAACATTTTTCTTTATTTGCTCTGGCAAATAACTTAATGCTTCTATTGCATAATATTGACCTTTTGCTTCACATACCCCTCCAGCAATAATCATTTTTAGCTTATTGTCATTATTATAATTATTTTTAATCTTAATAGAATGGATATCCACTCCATCATATAATATCTGTACCTTTTCTTTTGTTACCCCTCTTGATATCCATGATTTTGCTACAGCTTTTGATATTGCTAGAAATCTATTTGTATATTTACTTATATACTTATTATATTTATATCTATATGTACAACAATCAAAATCCTCATAACCAAATTCACGAATATGCATAATATGCGGCACATTATACATTCTATTTAAAATACACCCAATATCATTTCTTGCTGAATTAGTATGTATAATGTCTATTGATTTAATATCTATATTTTTTTTTATATTTTTTATTGCTTTAGGAATTGACAAATAATACTTCAAACATTCGTATGGATATTTTATGGGTCTTTTCCACTTGTAAGGTGATTTTGTATTCATAGCTGACATATGACCAATAGCATAATTTTCTATCTTCATTCCATTAAGAATATCATTTAATTCACTATAAGAACTTGTACATACAACAGGCTCTACTCCTATTTTTTTTAATTCGTAAGTCATTTCAATAAGAGCTCTTGTCGCTCCACCTACTACTCCCGGATCTGTAATATACAATACTCTCAAATCAAAAATCTCCTTTTAAATATAATTATATTATTAATATAATCTTTGCGTTGCCTGCCAATAAAAAACATATGGATTATATACTCCACCTTCTACAAAAAGGCCACCAAAGAAATGTTTAATTCCAAATAAAACAATTATTAAATATATTATATATCTCATTTTTTTATTTTTAATGTACACCAAAGTATTAGGAACCAATATAATTGTAAATAATGAAAAATACTGTGCCATTCTATAACTTTCACTTATAACAATTGTCATTAAATAAAACACATATCCCACGATTGCCATATTCACCAACCCAGTCATATTAACGTAGTGAGGTATATAGTTATTATTTTTTATATTAAAAATTATTTTACCTTTGCTGTAATTAATATATTTCATACCTGTATTACTTTTTTCAATATTATTCTGATATCCCTTTACATTTAAATAATACCAGCAAATACATATAAAAAATAATTGTATTATAAAATCACCTGTAAGATTTCCTCCTCTTGTCTGAAACTTTGAAAACCTTTCGCCTCCCAAAAATGGCAACACCTTAAACAAAATTGATAAAATAGCTGGTTGTGAAATACATAAAACTAATATTCCTCCAAATACTACCCACCCCAATTGTTTAGCACCAATTTTCCCTTTTTGAACAAAATATGCTCCTAAAAATAAAATGGCGATTGTATGACAAAAAGTTGCAATTATTACAGCAATAAAATATTTTTTATATTGTTCTTCCTGTAAGAATTTAAATGCTAAAACTATAATTCCTAATGCAAAAACATGTCGCATAAGCTGAAAATTATATAAATAAAAACCATATGATAAAAACATAATAAAGCTAATAAATATGTTTTCTGAATATGTATATATTAACCATGTTACTCCAATTGTATATGGTAAAGCACTAACAAATATCCAAGCATTCATATTTGATGAAAATAATGAAAATAACTTAGCAAATAAATAGAATCCAAAATCTTTAAAAAATCCCGAAAAAATATCAATGAAAGAATAATTTTGATTTATGATACGCATAAAATCTCTAGCATATACCTGTGTATCAACGCCTCCATAATTGATATTTCGTAATCCTATTAATACCTGCATATATATAAAAATTACTATGCAAGCTATTTTTCTTGGTATTCTCTTTTTTCCATTATTTGTAATAAAACACATTAACCCTACTGTTAAATATAATCCTATAAAAATCATTTCATTTCTCCCAACAAATATCCATCTGTTTCAAATCTATCCTATAACATCCCCTTGTCTATTAACTGTTGTACTTTCTGATTTATAACCTTTTCTTTTGTTATTTATTTTGACAATATATTTACACATAAATGGCGGAATTAAAAAGAACGGATATAATTTAATCCATAATATTGGATATTTTATTGTACATTTAATTATATTTAATACTCTTGTCTTTTTAATTCCCGCAGCCCTTTCTTTTATTAACGCTCTTTTACTTATGAAACCAATTCTCCATATAAATAATTCATCTAATTGTTTTTTACAAAATCCATGTTTAATAGCAAAATCCAACATATTTCTATAAGTAATTCCATCAACTCTTCCTGAATCGAAATTAGAAATGCTGCTATATATACCCGCACCGATACATGGAATACTTATTATCCCTAATCGTTGTTCTTTATAATCTGCACATAATATATGTACATAACTTTGTAACCAATTCGAACCTTTATATTTATTTACATCTGATATATTGTGTAATGCTTCTGTTAAACATATAAAGCAGGATAAAAAACCCCACATTCTTCCAGCATAATTCATAAAAAGCTGCTTATCATAAGTAACTATTTTCTGACCATCATAAATTGCTTTATCATAAAAAATACATTTCTGTTCATTTTCATATTTTTCATGAAATCCTTTAGCATTCAGATATACTAATGACATATCCTCATTATTCTGCAAAAAATCTAATATAATGCATAATTTTTCTTCAATTAAAATATCATCATCTGACAATAATAATGTATACTTCCCCTTGGACATTTCCATACATTGTAAATAATTGGAATCTGGACCAATATTTTTAGCATTACGAACATATATAATATTTTCATATTTTTCAATATACTTATCAATAATTAATTTTGTATTATCTGTTGATGCATTGTCAGATATCAAAATTTCAACACGTTCATCGCATTGTGGTAATAAAATTTCTAACATATTTGATATTGTATTTGCCCCATTATATGTAGGTATTGCAATAGTCAATAACTTTTCGTTATCCATTTATGTCTCCTTTTATATTTACTCATTCTTCCATATCATTCTAGGTCTCACTTCATTATATAAAAAACAGACAATATAGGATAAAGCAGCTTGTGGTATCATATGATATACTTTGTATTTTAATTTCATAATATTACTACGTGTATCTTTATGCATTTCTTTCCACGGTGTTAATTCCTTATACTCTAAATACTTAGCTGTCATAGGATGATCACATCCCTCAACCCATGGTCGGCTAAGCATATAAAAATTTCTTGTATAATGAATTATCACAGGATTATTTTTTGCCTGTTGTACCTGTTCATATGTATAAAAATTTTTAGGTTTTCGCCATCTTAACAAATTGTTATATTCAAATGCCCAAAATAATGTATACGCATTATAATCTGGCGATAATTTTAATATCCTGCCTTTGCAAGACCAGTTCATTAAAGTTTGTTCAAAAAAGAAGACATTACCATTTTGTTTAAATATACGATTTATTATTTTTTCCTCAATATTTTCCTGTCTCCATTTTTTTAAATCTACTAAATAAAAACCTGCATTACAATAAATATCATCTTCATCCATATCAAATTGTCTTCTATATTTTTTAATATTCATACAATCTGCTACACCTGCCAGTATATTTCCATGCATATCTATATTCCATAATTCTTCTAAATCTGAACATATCAATGTATCACTATCCAAGCATATAACTCTATCAACATTATTAGGTAACAGCGTACCTATACACATTCTGAAGTATGAATGTCCAATTTGATATCTTGTCTTAAAATTAAATTTTAATAAATCATTCGGTGATGGTGCATCTAAATATATTATCTTTCTTATATTTTCTGTTGAACTATACTTATCGACCATACATTGCAACTTATTTTTTTTCTCTTTTGTAATGCCATCGTCTACTATATATATATTAATTTCTCTGCAATTCTTATTATTTTCTAACAATGAAACCAAAGATACAGCCAATACTTCTATAAACAAATCACTACTAAAATAAAATATATTCATTTCTCCACCTAATATTTTTATTCTTCATCCAATAAAGGAATAAACATAATCTCCTTAAGTTCTTCTCTTGG
>FR886254.1 GCA_000436535.1 Eubacterium sp. CAG:252
AAACCGCCCCATATCTGGACATCCATTCAGATATGGGGCGGTTTCCTAGTTATTTTAGTCAGGAATAAGGTCAAAGATAAAAATTTTCCCAATTTCATGCTTCTTTATCATAAGCAAGGGAATATTTTCTATTATTTTATTAAATGTCAGATTCAACTATATCATTATTCTTTAGCAGCCTCTGAAAACACAATGCTGTACTGGTCTGACGGGCATACCTGATATATAAAAGAAGATAATAATGTCTTCGCATTCTCAAGCGCCTTATCATAAAGTCCATTACTTATAGCATCACTTAATGCATCATCTGTGAGCTGCTTAACCGCATCGTTATGTTCTATAAGTGTAATAGGTGTAAATATGCTTGTGCTCTCATGAAGCACTTTAAATGAGTCCAGGTCAAGCTCACAGGAAAGTGCTTTAACTTCTGGAATCTGCACATATATAGTATTCTTAGTATCTTCTGTATCACCAAAATTCCACACAACATCACTAAAGTTAATACCTGCTTTAATATTAGTGTTATATGTATATATGTACTTCGACTCAGTAAATGGTATAGATATATCAAAAAGCTTTCTATCCTTGGTTTCAACTCTCACAGAAGTCGTTGTAACCGACTGTGTGGCAAGCTCACCAATATTTTCAAAACCAAGCTGTGTTACTTTTCCGTCAGTCTGATAACTTACTGAAGCCGTTTTTTTAGTGTAAATAAGAGCTATCACAAGTGCTGCTATTATAACAATACTTATAACAGGACTGATACTCAAAAAGCTTATATGTAATCTTTTTTTATGTTTTTTAGGGGAACCTGGATTATCTGTATAATCATTACTCATATTATCCTCCATTTTCTGCATATAACATATATGGCTGCATTGGTGTAATCATTAGCATATATTATTATGTACGGAGCAAAAGGTATTTTGTCCATAAATGCTAATCTTTCGTGATTATAACATATAATCCAGAACTAAGGAAGAATGTGTATCATAAAATCAGCCTCTTCTCTTTCTTATACACACATATCCAAGTCCAAAAACTGCTGCTGCACTTACCGCAGACAGTGCTGCATATAATCCCATATGTAATGTATCGCCTGTCTTTACAGTACCTGAGGAATTATCTGTAGAACCTGTGCTGTCTGTATCAGCATTTCCTGTTGTTGTCAAGTCAGAAACTGTAGTACCATCTGTAGCAGAATTATCCGCATCCTCTTTAACAACCGGATTCTGGTTAGTATCACCAGCCCACTCTATGCTTAAGCTGTGAAGCATAGTTGAATTCTGCCATCCGCCTGTTCCTGTTGTTCCTGTGTGCTGTATAGCAACGCCTCCATAAGCATTGGCATCTATATCTGCTGTTAAGTCAACCACATGTACATATCCGGCTGCTGCCTGGTCTGCAAGCTGTGCTGTAGGTGTTTCTACGTGTGCTGTAAGCTTACCGCCCTCTGCCTTTAAGGTTATCTCACATCCAGTAAGGAAGCAGGATGCTATAACCTCATCTGATATATAAGATGTATTGCCGTTATCATATTTTACAAGTACAAATGTTACTGCGTTTGAAGCTGCCTTTGTCCTTACTATTCTTAATGCATAGCCTGTAAGTGTAGAAGTATCAAACTTAACGCATACATCCATATACTGTCCTGCACTACCAAAGCCCTGACCTGCTGTTTTGGCTGGGTCTGCAACAAGCTTTACAGTCATATCACCATATTCACCTTCAACTGGTGTATACATAAGTCTTGAGCCCTGTGTTCCCTGATATATTCCTGCACCTACTGAACCATTACCAGTTTCACCGTATACCCAAGGGGTATCAGTGTCCTCACCCTTCCAGCTTCCAAAGCTTTCTGTATCGGCTGGCCTGTAAGTATCTACGGTCCAGAAGCCAGGTTTAATCTCTGGCTGTTTAACTGTTGGGAAGTCTGAGAAATCTGTTGTATAGTTCTTTGTTTTAATATCCTTTGCACTTATTGCCTCGCTATATACCGTCTTTATCGCATCGCCTAAGTCACTTCTTATATTCTTAGGTGCAACCGTGGCACAGATATAATATCCTATATCACCTGCTGTAAGCGTGTATGTATACTGAGGATTATCCATAGTTGACACTGCCACTAATACAGGGTCGCTTCCATTTGCATCACTGCATCTGTACCAGTTGATAACGGACATATCTGCCTTGTTGCCAAGGTTAAGCTTATAATCAGCCTTAAGTGTGCCATCACCATTATTAATCACCTCTGGAAGCTTTGTCCATGAAGGTGCCGTAAGCTTGCTTGGCTTAACTGTTATGGCAGTTGCTGCACACAAACCACTCTCTGTAGCTGCTTCAATAATTACCTCTTTAGCCTCATCCTCATTATTAACACCTTCTACTACACAGTTTCCATCCTTGTTATCCTTTATTGAAACATATGCTTTATATTCATCTGCAACGCTGTAAGTAATCTTCTGGCTTGTATCTGTGTCACCATAGAAGTACTTGATATCTGCCGTAAGTGTGGCTGTTTCACTTCCCGACTCTATAGTATCCGCTGTACTTGTTATATTAAGCTGTGTAGCTATGCTGTCCGCACCACTCTTTACTGCTATATCCTTAACATCAAGTGGGTCCCAGTCATCACTGCCTTTTAACAGATTGTAAGTATTGTAATATACCTTGCCGCCATCTTCTATCCTATATGCGTTAAGCACCTGTTTTCCGGTCATATCAACTGTTTCAGCAGCATCTTTTCCTGCTATAATGATGCTTTCGCCATTGTGCGTTATATTGTACTGATAGCACTTAAGTGACTTATCTGGATACTTTGTCCATGCAATTCCGAAAGGAATACTGAAATTACTCTTATATGCGCAGTCTACTGCTGTTATTGTTCCGCCTTCCTTTGTGAAATACTGCATAGGCTCTGCCTCGACATTTAAGACGACACTGTTAAATGTACATCCTAAAAATGTAGAACCTGTGTTGTATGATGAATACAAAGGTCTGTTTCCATAGAAATCAAAGTCGCAGCCGACAAACACTGCATTACCATTAATCGCATCATCTGTGCTCTCAAAGTGGCAGTTATTGTAAAGGCTTCGTAAAGCGCCACCTATAGGGTCAAGATTAAGACGGCTGATAAAGTTACAATTATCTGCAAACATCTTATCACCAGACATATCTGCAAGCTGTGCCTGTGTGATAGTTGATGTTCTCTTGTCAACATTTAACTCTGAAAGAAGCGGATACTTAAGGTCAACGCTGCAGTAGTTACCTATGGTAATATTCTTAACTGTGAGCGCACCCTTACAGTTAAACCTAAACATCGTATAGTTACCATTAGAAGCGTGTGACTGTCCTCTGTTTCCTGCAAACACTACATTATATGGGTCTTTTGTAAGTCCCTCTATAGTAAGATAATCACTATCAATAATCATTCCATAAGGAACTCCGTAAGTCTTATCAGGCTGCATGGTATCTGTCGCTGCCGGGTCATCTATCCAGTATACATAAGGTGCGACATATACTGTCATCGGACTCTCCTCTGTTCCCTGCTTCAAGCTTTCACTTCCCAGCGTCTTTGTGATATCGTTGTATACATATGGATACTTGTCCGCAATCTCATCGGAAAGCGAACCGTCCAGATATATCGCCGTTTCTGACAACTCTATAGTCTGCGAATTATACTTAATATAAGTGCCACCAAACTCTATTGGGTCACTCTCGTCAAGTGACTTATAATTATCCTCGTCACTGTTAATATCCTTTACTGCTGTGTAAATGCTTCTTACCTGCATACTATCATCCTCCTGCGCCATAATATTACCCGGAAATGCTGCTATATTTCCAACAACAAGCAGTCCCGACATAACACCTGCCATGATAGATGAAACTAATCTTTTCCTTCGTATCATATCTGTTGCCCTTCCTTTCCTGATATAAATATAGTAAATCTTCATTCCCTGCTACTTTTTACGCCAGCAGAACTTATGAAGCCCACATTTCTGTCTAAATGATTTTATATTGTTCACGTTAAACTTATGTATTGATTATAACACACATTGTACTCATATTAATACATAAAATTTGCAGGAAACTTGTAAAAATACTTAAAATATGTTAGCTTGTAACATAATGCAGCTTAATAACTCTGCGTGGCTACCTACAAAAATACTTAAAATATGTTAGCTTGTAACTAATTAATGCTATGATGTCAGGGTCAAAGGCCCAACTATGATACAGTTATTTTATGATACCAGGGTCAAAAGGTCTAAACACACACGAGCATGCTCATAAGTGGGTGAATGACCTTGTGACCCCAACATCATTTTATTAGCAGAAAGGAAATACAACGATGTTCAGATTATGGTGTAAATTATTCGATAATTCCAATCATATGATTAAAGATATGGTCGCTGTCAATGACGCCCCCGAACTTAACAGAACAAGAAAAATATTTGATGGCATAAAAGAAGCCTGCTATGAATTTGACTTAAGCGAGCCTATGTGGTTCGATTCAAATATAGCAGACTTCAAACGCCACTCTAAAGTACGCTTTACAAGCGATAACTTTATTGACGATATTGATTTTTCATATATGGAGATACAGGTTATCGAAGAGGACTAACCCTTTATTCATTAATATCAAGGTTTACTCCCTTAAGCCCGATAAATGCAGTATCATCAAGTCCACCTTCCGCATGTCCTATAAGCCACTTATTAGCAGCTGCAAGAAGTGCATCTTCACTTTCAGCAATGTTGTTATGTACTCTTGTATGCTTTGATGTAAGCGGATAATTAGTTCCTTTAGGAAGCACTACTGCAACCTGAAAACCATTTCCATCCACACCACAAGGTGCATAATGAAGAGTTGTTGCATATACCTCAACTGCTGTTCCTGCTGGCACTAAAAACGCCTTTACATTGGCTGTATCGTAAGTATGCTCCTTACTCACATCTGTCAGAAGTCCAAGCATAAGTATCATATCTGTAGCAGCTATATTAATCTCTGAGTCCCTGTGATATTCAAGGGCATTAAGCTTGCTGTTATGTCCATTGCAGTAACCTATCTGAACTGGCATTTCCCCGTATACAATCTGTGATATATCAAGTCTTACCGGAAGTGCTTCAAGCTCCTTTACTGCTGGTTCATACACAACACCTGCTGGAACTGGTGTCCTCTTTAATTCTTCTATAAGTGCTGTAAAGTCTACATTATCTACAACACGTCCATACTTTCTGAATTCATCATCATTCACTGATAATATCTGCATATTCTTCTCCTTCTAAAACCCGTTATTTCCAGATTTTTTCCTTTTTAAGACATTTTAATTGCATTTATTATGTTCATCCTGCTTCATTATCCTATAATTCACGCAAGCTTAAAACAACTCAAACCGCCATTATTCTACTGCATTTCTCTTCTCGCCCTTAGTAAATGCAACAATATTCTCATACACTTCATCCATAAGCCTTGTTCTTGCCTCAACTGTTCCCCATGCAACATGAGGTGTTATAACAAGCTTAGTGCTGTCCTTTATTCTAAGAAGTGGATTGTCTGCTTCTATAGGCTCTTTTCCAAGCACGTCAAGTCCTGCACCGGCTATCTTTCCGGCATCAAGCGCATCTGCAAGGTCAGCATCATTAACTATAGGACCACGTCCAAGATTAAGTAATATCGCACTTGTCTTCATCTTATCAAATGCTGCACTGTCGAAAAGATTATTAGTCTTATCATTAAGTGGTGCATGTATAGACACGATGTCCGATTTTTTCAAAAATTCATCAAGTTCTTTTCTTTCATAAGGAACATCCTGTGTCCTGCCGCTCGCAGAATAATATATAACCCTGCATCCAAAGTCAGCTGCAATCTTAGCCACACCCTTGCCTATAGTTCCAAGTCCTACGATACCCCATGTCTTTCCTGTAAGTTCGTGGAATACATTTGAAAAATGTGAAAAAATCGGACATTTTGCATATTCACCTGACTTAACATAATCATCATAATAACTCATCTTTTCTATGAGATATAATCCAAGCGCAAATGTGTGCTGGACTACTGAATCTGTTGAATAACCTGCAACATTGGCTACTCTTATATTCTTTTCCTTTGCATAAGCTACATCAATATTGTTATATCCTGTTGCTGTTTCTGCTATCATCTTAAGTGCCGGCGCTGCATCAATAAATTCCTTATCAGCCACTATCTTATTGATAATAACAACCTCCGGATTGTACTCACTCACTCTTTTAAGAGCCTCTTCTCTTGTACTTGTGGAATAACTCTTAACCTCTCCAAGTTCATAGTACTTGTCAATATTGACATCATCACCATATGTAGATGAGTCTAACATAAGTATTTTCATAAGCCGCCTCCATTTCTTAAAAGCCTTAACTTTTAGTAATATGTATTACAAAACTTTTCTATCAACATTATACTTCCACAATATATATTTTTCAACGTATTTTTTCTTACATAACATAGCGTGTTTTCCTTGTTTTCGACAAATAATAATAGTATAATTATTATAATATTTGTACGATTAAAAGGAGGATATATATTTATGATTAATTGGAACAATCTGGATACACTTGCGTCTTTTAAGGAGCTTAAGGATACTAAAGCTGTAGACCTTGTATCTGCTATGTCTGGAGAGTCTGGCGCTGACAGGGTTAAGAGCTTTAACATACCTATGGCAGAGGGACTTAACTACAATTATGCTGCCAAGCAGGTAGACTCAGATGTATTAGACAAGCTCGTAAAGCTTGCAGATGAAGCACAGCTTGCTGATAAGTTTGCAGCTCTTTATAACGGCGAAGTTGTAAACACTGGTGAGAAAAGACTTGTTCTTCACCATATGACACGCGGCCAGCTCGGTGAAGCTGTAGAGGCTGACGGCGTTGACAAGAGAACTTTCTATAAGACACAGCAGGAACGTATCGCTGAATTTGCCAATAAGGTACATAGCGGTGAGATCGCCAATGCTGCCGGTGAAAAGTTTACAACTGTAGTACAGATAGGTATCGGCGGAAGTGACTTAGGTCCTCGTGCGATGTACATAGCCCTTGAAAACTGGGCTAAGAAGAACAACTCCTTCAAGATGGAGGCTAAGTTCATAAGTAATGTTGACCCGGATGATGCATCAGCAGTACTTGCTTCTATTGACGTTGCACATTCATTATTTATACTTGTATCTAAGTCAGGTACTACTCTTGAAACTCTTACTAATGAGTCTTTTGTTAAGGATGCTTTAAAGAAGGCAGGTCTTGAACCGGCAAAGCATATGATTGCTGTAACTAGCGAAACTTCACCTCTTGCAAAGAGCTCTGATTACCTTGATGCATTCTTTATGGATGATTATATCGGAGGACGTTTCTCTTCTACTTCTTCTGTCGGCGGTGCTGTATTATCACTTGCTTTCGGACCAGAAGTATTTGCAGCATTTCTTGATGGCGCTGCCAAGGAAGATAAGCTTTCTATGAACAGCGACCCACTCAGGAATCCAGAAATGCTTGATGCCCTCATCGGCGTATATGAGCGCAATGTACTCGGTTATGAATGTACAGCAGTACTTCCTTACTCACAGGGCTTAAGCAGATTTCCAGCACATTTACAGCAGCTTGATATGGAGTCTAACGGTAAGTCTGTAAACAGATTTGGTGAGCCGGTAGATTATCCTACAGGTCCTGTTATATTTGGTGAACCGGGTACTAACGGACAGCACTCATTCTATCAGCTTTTACATCAGGGTACTAACATTGTTCCTCTTCAGTTCATCGGCTTTAGAAACAGCCAGCTTGAAAATGATGTTACTATTCAGGACAGCACAAGCCAGCAGAAGTTATGTGCCAATGTAGCAGCCCAGATTGTTGCATTTGCCTGTGGAAAGTCCGACGATAATCTTAACAAGAACTTCAAGGGTGGCAGACCTTCAAGCATAATAACAGGTGATGCCCTCACTCCTGAAACTCTTGGTGCTCTTCTTGCACACTTTGAGAATAAGATTATGTTCCAGGGCTTCTTATGGAATATAAACAGCTTCGACCAGGAAGGCGTACAGCTTGGAAAGGTGCTTGCTAAGCGCGTGCTTGCACATGATACTGACGGAGCACTTAAAGTTTATAGTGAATTACTCAATATATAATAAATATAATTAAACTGATGTCTGGTGGCTGCCACTTATAATATCTGGTAATGTTATTATAAGTGGCAGACGGACAATGTGAAATAAGCGGAGTGTAAGTGTCACACCCCGCTTATTTTTATAATTTTCCCTTTTCTTTTACGCTAATTATAGCTTAGATTATCTACCAGCAATGCAAGTCCAAGACCCCCCTGCTTTCTTAGACTGTCGGGCATTCACCCTGTCCGACAAAAGCATAAAAATAACTCTGTGCAAGCACAGTTCTTTTTTATGCTTTTGTCTGGCATGGCTCATTGCTAACGCACATTACACTGTAGCTACTAATTCCTTAATAAGCTTAACCGAATTAGCTATAGCCTGCTTTTCAAATGTAGGATAATCCATTGTTGCGCTGTCATCTGCCTTGTCTGATATGGCTCTTAAGATTACAAATGGAACCTTGTTAAGATAAGCTGCCTGTGCTATGGCTGCGCCTTCCATCTCTGTACAATATCCGTCAAAGTTAGATGATATTCTTTCCTTAACAGTCTTATCTGATATAAACTGGTCGCCGCTGACAATACGCCCGATATGTGTTCCTATCTCTGGAAGAACCTTTTTGCAGGCTTTATCAGCAAGCTCTATAAGCTTCTTATCTGCTTCAAATGATAATACTTCCATTCTTGGAATTTGTCCTAAAGGATATCCAAAGCCTGTTGCATCCATATCATGGTGAAGTACATCACTTGATATAACAATATCTGCTATGTTAATCTCTGCCTTTAAAGAACCTGCAATTCCTGTATTGATAACATAATCCACATTAAAGTCATCTACTAATATCTGTGTGCATACAGCAGCATTAACCTTACCAATTCCGCTCCTTACAACTACAACATCCTTACCATTAAGCTTTCCAGCCTTAAATGTCATACAAGCCTTGCTTTCTTCACGCTCAACCTGCATAACTTCCACGATCTGGGCTACCTCTTCATCCATCGCTCCTATAATACCTATCATGATTATACCATCCTTTTTCTTTAAATATTATGTACTGATTTACTCTTTTCTGGCTCTATACTCATAAATTCGCACTAACATTATTATACTAACACAGTAAATCTTTCTATTCAACTTCTTAAATTATATACCCTTATTTTATTATATCTGAAGTATAGTAATAAAAAATATATATTATATCATAATCATTAAAAAACATTTATTAATATACTCAATAAATAATTCTTAATATGACAGCCCCTTAAATAATCCCACCTCTATTTAATTCCCGCTTTACAATTCATATAATCCTCTCTTGTATGTTATCCTTTATAATGTTAAGATGTAAAGGTCTCAAGTTCAAAAGTCTTATTGTGCAGGCACGAAAGACTTTTTGACCTTTTGCACCTTACATCATGTTAATATATAACGATGTAAATAATTAATATCTAATATACAGAAAGGCGGAATATAATTATGAAGTATACAACAAAAGGCGTGTGCTCACGTTCTATAGAATTTGATGTAGTTGATAATAAAGTTACTGGTGTTAAGTTTGAGGGAGGATGTTCTGGTAATACACAGGGCGTTGCTGCTCTTGTTGAAGGCATGGATGTCAACGAAGCTATCAAGCGTATGAAAGGTATTAAGTGCGGTTTTAAGCCAACATCATGTCCTGACCAGCTTGCCAATGCACTTGAGCAGTATCTTGCAAAAGCTAACTAATGTAACCTATTATATGTACAGCAATACTTATATAATTTGCAACTTACAAATTAACCCTGAATAAATTTATTTATATGCCATAAGCTGATTTGGAAATTGCATCTATAAATGAGCAAATTTAAAATATTGCACAAGTATGTCTGTGTTAAAAAGCAGATTTTTCATAATCTATTGAAATATATCTAAGGTACAAACAAAAACAAATTATTTTTGTGCATTTTTGTGTATCTGCTCATTTATAGATTACATATTAATAGTTACTCTTAAATACTTTACTATAAATTAATTATACCTGCGGAATGGAGATAATATGGGTTCAGTAAGCCGTTTCAAAAGAATATATATAGAAATTACAAGCACCTGCAACCTGAAGTGTTCGTTCTGTCAGGAAACAAAACGTCCACCTCACTTTATGTCGATTGAAGAATTCGGACATATTCTTGATGAAGTCAAGCCGTATACGAATTACATTTATCTGCACGTAAAAGGTGAACCTATGCTGCATCCTGAACTTGAAACTATTCTTTCAATGTGCAGTGATGCCAATATGACAGTCAACTTAACGACTAATGGAACTCTGCTTTATAAGAAGCTTGACACACTTATAAAGCAGCCTGTACACCAGATAAATGTATCTATGCACAGTGCTGATGACAACGACTGCATAGATATGGACAACTATATTAATGAGCTTTTTTATTCCTGTGAAGAGATATTAGAAAAGACAGAAACCGAAATATCCCTGCGACTATGGAATACCAAAAAAAAACCAACACTTTTTAATAAGCGCAACTGTACAATAAAAAGACATTTATATGTCAATGTCCAAAGTCCTTTTGAATGGCCTGAGCTTAACAGCACTTACTGTAATGAGCGCGGCTTCTGTCAAGGGCTTAGAACACATATCGCTATACTAAGCGATGGCACTGTAACTCCATGCTGTCTTGATGGCAATGGTGTTATGAAGCTTGGCAATATATTTGACACCCCGCTTAAGGATATTCTTGAGTGTAAACGAAGTGTCGAATTCATCAAAGGTTTTCATAATAAATACGCTGTAGAGCCTTTATGTAAGCATTGCAGCTTTAAGGAAAGATTTGCACATAAAATGTAAGCACCTCATATGAGTGCGCGGAAATGAGGATTAATAATGAAGAAAATAGTACTTACCGGCGGTGGAACTGCTGGTCATGTAACACCTAATATAGCTCTGCTTCCAAGCCTTAAAGAGGCTGGATATGAAGTATTCTATATTGGTTCATACAATGGAATTGAAAAAAGTCTGATTGAAAGTCTTGATATACCTTACTATGGAATATCATCCGGAAAGTTAAGAAGATATAAGAGCTTTAAGAACCTTACCGACCCTTTCAGAGTTATTAAAGGTTACTTTCAGGCAAGAAAGCTTATGCGCCGCATTAAGCCTGATATAGTATTTTCAAAGGGTGGCTTTGTGTCTGTTCCTGTTGTACTTGCAGCGGGTCATAAGCACATTCCCGTTATAATACATGAATCCGATATGACACCTGGACTTGCCAACAAGATAGCCATGAGAAAAGCAACACGTATATGCTGCAACTTTCCTGAAACTATCAAGTATCTTCCTAAAGATAAGGCCGTCCTTACAGGTTCTCCTATAAGACAGGAGCTTCTTCTTGGCAACAAGCTCGCCGGACTTGAATTATGTAACTTCACACCAGATAAACCTATTATTATGGTTGTTGGCGGAAGTACTGGTGCTGTCCATGTAAATGAAGCTGTAAGAAAAATTCTTCCTGAACTTTTAAAGAAGTTTCAGGTTGTACACCTTTGTGGAAAAGGCAAAACAGATGCTTCACTTAATAATATTAATGGTTATATGCAGTTTGAATATATCAGCGAGCAGATGCGTGACCTCTTCTCCATAAGTGATATTGTCATATCAAGGGCAGGCGCTAACTCTATATGTGAACTGCTTGCTTTAAAGAAGCCTAATCTTTTAATTCCGCTATCTGCTAATGCAAGCCGTGGCGACCAGATACTTAATGCAAAGTCCTTTAAAGAACACGGATATTCAAGTGTTATATTTGAAGAAGACCTTACACCTGAGTCTCTTTTAAATGCTGTTAATGAACTGTATGAAAACAGACACTCTTACATTAACAATATGGCAAAGAGCAAAGAAAGCAACGCCATACCTATAATTATGGAACTTATAGAGCAGTGTTCTCTTCATTCTTAAATTACATTTTTATCTGGTATTATACAATGATGTTTGGGTCAAAAGCATCCAACTATGATACCTACGGATTGTTCTGTGCTACGCACTCCCACAATCCTACAATTAAAGAATTATATATAAAGCGCCTGCTATACCGTATATAGATAATATAGCTATGCCAGACCTGTGGCATGTTACCGGGGATAGGAATTACACCATATATCAGCAGCTTCCTGATACTTCAGCTATTGTTATAACGTATAATGTTAAAGCAGGCGCTAGTTTTTCTACTCCACAAAATATGCATCAGGATTGACAGGTTCTCCATATTGTGTGAGCTTAAAGTACACTCCAGGACCTTCTTCTATATAATATGCACTAGGGCTTGCCACGGTACCTATAAGCTGGCCTGCAACAACTTTATCACCTTTTCTTAGATTAACATTTTCTATAAGACCTGTTGTTGTTTCATATCCATTACCGATTGAAACTGTCACTGTTGTGCCAGTCTCTGAAAGTTCTGCAACGTCTGTGACTATTCCAGAAGCCGCAGCTCCTACATTAGTTCCTACTTCTGAGCTTATAATAATTCCAGAACTGCATTTGTATACACCAAGGCTCTTAAAAAGCACAGTTTCATCCATACTGTAATCAAGAGTAATATGTCCTAATACCGGCCATGCAAGCTTATTGCTCTCATCAAAAGAAAAGCTCTTCATAGCCTCCGCCATAACCTCCTCTGATGACATTGTTGGCGGAACTGTAGGTTCTTCTGTCACATTTTCCTTAGTTGCAACTGTTGTGCTTTCAGTTGCAGATATATCGCTGTCCTCTGCCATTCTGCCTCTTGCGTTGGCCTCCTGTAGTATCTCTTCTGTTCCCAGCTCATCTATCTCATCGGTTACATCTTCTGTTTTTATCGCAACATTCTCTTCGGTTTCATTCAGATTGACTATGTTATTATTGCCCCCTCTGTTGGCATTGACACTTTTTATGACTGAAACAACGCCAATAATAAGCGCTGCAATTATTCCCAGCGAAATAACTGTAGACACAATCTTTACTGTATTCTTTTTACGCTTATCCATATTAACCTCCATTCTGCACATATAATGCACAATATAATAACCAAGCTGCTCACTACACTTATGCACTCATTGCTTGTGATGTTAATATGTTTTCCACTTATTCTGTTACTTATTCATATATATTGGGGATTATTTAAGATTGTTTAAAATTTACTACTGTTAATCAGTTATCAACTGATTTTAATTCATATAAAAACCTGATTTTATTATTATGATGTAATGGAGCAAAATATCAGAAAAGCCGTTTATGCTTGCATAATCAGGCATTGGACTTTTAGCCCCGCCTTGCAGGCCTAAGAACACTTCCACTTTCTTAAGCCTCCGGGCATTCTACCTATAATCTTAAAGCCAAAAACACTCAGCTTTTCGTTATCTTTTTCTGATACAACTCGTTTTATGCACACTATTATGAGTCGAAATATCTCATCTTAGCTTCTGCTCTTGCTCTCTTTTCCATATTCTCTACGGCAGCATTAGACTCCCCATACATAGAGCCTAAGTTATTAGCCATCTTATTCTTACATCTTTCGCAAAATCTTCCTGATTTTATTGATACTCCACATCTCTCACATGTAATTCCGATAGACGAACCCTCAGTTATCATAAGTCTTTCCTGTCTTATCCACTGTTCTATCTGCCTTGCACTTACATCACATTCCTCTGATACTTCGTTGATAGTTGCTGCCGGATGCTCATCTATATATTCCTTAACATCCTGAAACTTGTCCTCCATTCTTTCCACACAATTAGGGCATAAATTACGATAAGGTCCTGATCCACCTACAAAATTAAATAACCTTCCACACATTTTACAGTTTCTTACTTCCATAATATCCTCCAATCCAGCATATTGTCACTTCTTCTGTCTATATTCATATATGTATACAATATCAATTCCCACAAATGTATAACCCTATATAAAAGCCGCTGTCATTAATTCTACAACCCGCTGTCTGCAACATCCAAAAATCAGTAAGCCCTAGAAACCATTCCCTATACACAATGTTATTGCATATACATTGTCTGTACCATACTCTTTAAGACACTTTGCACATGCATCTATAGTCGCTCCCGTTGTATATATGTCGTCAACAATCAATACTTTATTATATCTTATACCATTATAATATATTTGAAAAGCATTTTGAAGATTTTTAACTCTTTCTATGTTATTAAGTTCCTTCATAGGGGTTGTTTTCTTAACACGGATAATATAATTCTCATCGACTGGTATATGGAGTTTCTTTGAAAGGCTGCATGCAATAAGCCCTGCCTGATTATACCCTCTCTGCCTGTACCTTTCCTTGTGTATCGGAACAGGAATAATAACATCCGGCTCCCACATATTTATAACTATGCCACATTCCCTTGCAATCTCAGCAGCATACACATCTGCATACTCCCTTTTATTGCGGTACTTAAATCTGTATATGGACTGCTTTATGCCATCTGAATACTCATACAGGCTTATTGCCTGGTCGTATAAATGCCTTGTTTTCGTGCAGTCAGTGCAGTAATCTCTGTCATTATCCTCCAGTGCCTTACCGCACTTTATACAGGTTGGTTCCTTAACATACTTTATGTTATCATAACACCAAGGACATATATCCAGTCTTTTTCCACCTCTTATCACTCTCGGTTTTGAACAAATCGGACATGTAGGTGGAAATACAGCATCCTCTATGCCGTTTATTATATTTTTTATTACATTTTCTGCACCTTTATACGATGCACTATCTCCCTTAATACTAAGTATATCCCCTTTATTTTTCATTAATCCCCCATTAAGTTATACTCATTGCTAATATGCTATTAATTATTAAAACTCCATCCCCTGTGCCAGCTCACGTATACGCATATCAAGTGAGGTATATCTTCTGGCATCTGACTCATTGGCTACCATCTGCATAAATATATCCTCCTCGCCTATCATACACACGCACTTTCTGGCTCTTGTGATGGCTGTATACAGAATATTGCGGTTCATAAGCATCCTTGGTCCTGTATACATAGGAATAATAACTGCCGGATATTCACTTCCCTGCGCCTTGTGCACAGTTATCGCATACGCAAGTTCAAGCTCGTCAAGATTATCAAAGCTGTACTCCACATATCTTCCATCTTCAAACCTGACAGTCATACTTTTGTTAAATGGAACTATCTCCTTAACTATTCCCGTATCACCGTTAAATACTCCACTGCCCTGTTCAATAACAATTCCGTTATTATTTCTTTTCATCCAGTCAAGCTGATAATCGTTTTTTATCTGCATAACCTTATCGCCTTCCCTGAAAAGCGTATCGCCATGCTTTTTCTCCATCTTTGCCGCACTTGCTGGATTAAGATATTCCTGAAGGACTGTGTTAAGCCTCTCTACCCCGACCGCCGACTTTCTTGATGGCGTAAGCACCTGGATTTCACTTACGTCCGCATCCACATACTTAGGAAGCTTCTCTTTCACAACAGTCTTTAATGCAGCTATTATCGCCTCAGCACCATGTCTGTGTATAAAAAGAAAGTCCTTGCTGTACTTATTAAGTGTAACCTGTTCTCCTTTATTTATCCTGTGCGCATTGGTTATTATTTCACTTTCTGCCGCCTGTCTGAATATTTTTTCGAGCTTTACGACATTAAAACACTCAGAATATATAATGTCCTTTAACACATTTCCGGGACCGACACTTGGAAGCTGGTCAACGTCCCCGACAAGTATAAGTCTTGTTCCTACAGGAACCGCCTTAAGAAGCGCATTCATAATATTAATATCAACCATTGACATCTCATCGACTATGATGACATCCGCCTCAAGAGGATTTTCCTGATCCCTGTTAAAATGCATACCAAGCCCCGCTGATGCACTTCGTTTTTCACCATCAAGCTCTGCAAGCCCACCACCTGCTATCTCAAGAAGTCTGTGAAGTGTCTGTGCCTCCACACCACAGGTTTCTGTCATACGCTTAGCCGCCCTTCCCGTAGGTGCAGCAAGCCTTATATCAAGTCTTTCCATCTCAAAATACTTGATTATGGCATTAATAGTAGTCGTCTTTCCTGTACCGGGACCACCTGTGATAATCACAAGTCCATTAAGTGCAGCATCAACAACCGCCTGCTTTTGTATATCGTCAAGCTCTATATTTTCTGTTTTTTCAATGTCAGCAATTCTTTCATATACATTTTCAACATTCTCATCACACTGTATATTAAGTTCAATCAGATTTTTCGCTACATTCTGCTCCATGCGGTAATACATCGCCGAATATACATTCCACTGTTTATGCTCATCCTCATCTGTGGTATCAGAATTATCCTCTGCCACATTTTTCTTGATAACAATCTTCTTATCTATGGCAAGGTCACTTATAAAATGTTCATAATCTTCTATCTTAACATCTAAAAGCTGCTCTGCCTGAGTCTTTAACATATCATATGGCAGGTATGTATGCCCCTGTAATGTCGCCTGATTAAGACAATACAACATACCGCTTTTTATTCTGAAGTCCGAATTACCTTTAATTCCGACCTTCGTTGCAATAGCATCTGCTTTTTTAAAGCCTATACCCTCAATATCATCTGCAAGCCTGTATGGATTATCTGTGATAATCGTGTATATGCTGTTGCCGTATTTTTTGAATATTTTGTTAGCAAGATTCATCTGGATGCCATAATCCTGAAGATACATAACAGCCTTTCTGGTATCTCTCTTACCAGCATACTGCTGCGCTATATCCATCGCCTTGTTATAACTTATTCCTTTAATACCTGCCAGACGTTCTGGTTCTTTGTCAAGCACCTCAAATGTCTGCTCACCGAATTCTTTAACTATTCGTTCAGCCATCTTTGCGCCTATACCCTTGATTGCACCAGAACTCAGATAACGCTTTACAGACTCCGCATCCGTAGGCGTTTTGAACTCATAAGAAGTTATCTTAAACTGCATTGTATAGTATGATGGATGTTTTACAAAATCTCCATCCGCAGCTATAAATTCACCTGTGTCAACACTGCTTAAAGTGCCAACACAGGTAACATCTTCACCTTTGTATTTTATTTCAAAAACTGTGTAGCCATTATCCTCATTACGAAAGATAATATTCTCTACAAAACCTTCTACATACTTAACAGACTCGTAATCCAATCTGCTTTTCCTCTCTTTATAACTTTTTATATAAGCTATGCCTCGTCCACTGAATAGTTACGTTTCATCTGCTCATAAAGTGTCTGTGCTATGCCAAGTCCCTTTCCATTGTTAGTTTCTGTAAATAACTGGGCATAATTCTTAATCATTTCATCACCGAAGTAGCTTCCAAGTGTGCTCATGGCAGAATCTGAATCTCCTCCTATAGAAGCCATACTGTTAAACAGTGATGTGCTGCTGTCATCATCGTCTGAATCTATCTTAGCCATCTTTTCCATGGACTTAAGCATCTGCTCTACAAAGTAACTTTCAAAGTCCTTGCACACACTCATAAGCTCATCATCTGATGCCTTTGAAAAGTCTGTGCCTGTTATCTTATCAGTAAGGTCTGATGAAGTTTTATCATATGTATCCGCATAACTTGTATTAATACCTGTCATATAATCCATAATAATCTCCATTCCTGCAAATGCATAGGCTTAATTACCTCTTAAGTGCGTTTGCCTGCTCCATCATAGTATCAGTTGTTGTTATAGCCTTAGAGCAGAGTTCGTATGCTCTCTGTGCTGTTATAAGGTTAACCATCTCTGTTGCAACTTCAACATTAGATGCCTCAAGATAATTCTGTCTTAACTCACTCTTCTTGCCAACATCATCTGTTTCCTCATTAAGTGGAATACCAGATGCATCTGTTTCTGCAAGATAAGTGCCTCCAAGCTTCTCAAGACCTGATGGGTTAGTGAACTGGAAAAGTCCTATCTTAATTCCGATATTCTCAAGATTACCATCATCACCCGGATACTGGATATTACCTTCCTTATCAACCTTTACCTTTGATGCATTATAATCATCTGTAAGTACTATTGGCTGTCCATCTGTACTTAATACAGGATAGCCATCTGCCGTACATAACATCATACCTTCTGTTGCTGTTGAGAAATAAAAGTTACCATTACGTGTGTATACTGTATCTCCATTCTCATTCTGTACTGCAAAGAAGCCATCACCATTAATAGCAAAGTCTGTTGAACTTTCACTCGCATTCATAGCGCCCTGTGTATAATGAGATGTAACCGATACTACTCTTGAACCAAGTCCAACCTGTGCAGATACTGGCTTATTTTCTCCATTGGCTGATGTTGTCTTCGCCTGAAGATTCTGATATAACAATGACTTGAATTCTGTTGATTCTGACTTATAACCTACTGTATTAACATTAGCAAGGTTATTCGATATTGTATCTACACTTGTCTGCTGCGCCATCATACCCGATGCAGCAGTCCATAATGATCTCATCATAGTGCTTATTCCTCCTGATTATCATACAAAGCAATTATACTTTATATATATTTGTATGATATATAAACATTTTAATATATGACGTCTTAAGCTTAATTTAACTTCATCTCTTCCTTCCGGAATTCACCTAAAACACAACAACTACTTAAATACGTGGCACAATTCACTTCCGCCACACACAGCCTGTTGCAGCTACACATAAATGTGAGCTTACCAAGGCTGATATTTATGAATTAATCTACGTTATAAAGCTGTCCATTATAAACAGGATCTACAACTCAGATATGCTGACCATCTTTCCTAACATCTCATCTATGGCGTTGACAATCTTCTGATTACTTTCATACTCTCTGGATATATTAATCATATCGACCATTTCTGTCACAACATTAATATTAGATGCCTCAATATATCCCTGATTAACTGCTGCTGTGGAATCAGTTGTAACTGCTCCGTCAACTGCCCTATAGAGATTCTCACCATAAGCCTCTATGTAGTTATAATCTTCAAAATCAACAATTCCAAATGTATCTACATACTGTCCATCCGCATATATACCTCCTGTCGAATCGACTGTAAGCTGCGATACATCTGTAGGAAGTTGTATAGGGTTGCCGCCTTCACCCAATACATAATCACCATCCTTGGTAACCAGATAACCCTCCTGATTCATCTGGAAAGATCCATCCCTGGTATAAAGTGTTGATGTTTCACCTGCTTTATTAGTAAATGAGATAGAGAAAAATCCCTGTCCTGAAAGTGCGAAATCGTAATCGCTGTCTGTGTTTCTAAGGGAACCCTGATCCCAGCTTCTGTATGTTTCTCCTATCTTTGCACCAAGACTCATGCTGCCTATACTCTGATTCATATAGCCAACTGTAGCATCATTAATCTTAATTCCGTATACAGAATCAAAGCTCTGTGTTGTAACGCCTTCCTTCTTATATCCGGTTGTTGTTGCATTTGCAAGATTATTCGACACTATATCAAGTCTTCTCTGCTGATTCACTAATCCTGTGTAAGCAGTATATAAACCTCTTACCATACCTGACCTCTTTTCCTAATCTTCTCTGTAACCTGCAAGGAATTCTATGAACTTACCTGTTCCTATGGCAACTGCTGTCATAGGGTCTTCTGCTGTCATAGTGTTAATTCCTGTCTTTGATTCTATAAGTTCTTCTAATCCTGAAAGGAGACTTCCGCCACCTGTAAGAACGATACCTCTGTCTGCGATATCTGATGCAAGTTCTGGTGGTGTCTTCTCTAACACACTGTGAACTGCCTCAACTATCTGTGATGTAGCTTCCTTTAAAGCTTCCTCTGTCTCTTCTGAAGTTACCTCAACTGTCTTTGGAAGACCTGTAACAAGGTTACGTCCTCTTACATTCATCTTGACAACCTCTGGACGTGGATAAGCTGAACCAATCTTTATCTTAATATCTTCTGCTGTTCTTTCACCGATAAGAAGATTATGCTTCTTTCTCATATATCTTACAAGTGCTTCATCAAAATCATCACCTGCAATCTTGATAGAAGTACTTACAACTGTACCTCCAAGTGAAATAACAGCGATATCTGTAGTACCACCACCAATATCAACTATCATATTACCGCAAGGTCTTGATATATCAATACCTGCACCGATAGCTGCTGCTATAGGTTCCTCAATAATAGCAACCTCTCTTGCACCTGCCTGAAGAGTTGCATCCTCAACTGCCTTCTTCTCTACTTCTGTAACACCAGAAGGCACACATACACTTATTCTAGGCTTCTTAAGCATTCTTCTTCCGATAGCCTTCTGGATGAAGTACTTAAGCATCTTCTCTGTAACTGTATAATCTGAAATAACGCCCTGACGAAGTGGTCTTACCGCCACGATATTACCAGGTGTTCTACCAAGCATCAGACGGGCTTCCTCGCCGATAGCCTTAATCTTATTAGTATCTCTGTCAAATGCGACAACTGAAGGTTCCTTTAAAACAACGCCCTTACCCTTTATATATACAAGAATACTTGCAGTACCCAAATCGATTCCAATATCAGTTGATAACATCTTTTCTCCTCCTAAATCTTCAACTTTCTATCTCTGTTATCGTCAATTATGTCTAATCTGCATATTAATATTGTCTTAATTATAATTCCACTATGATACCTACGGATTGTTCCGTGCTGCGCACTCC
>FR886255.1 GCA_000436535.1 Eubacterium sp. CAG:252
GATTTATGATCTTATAAATATATTTTTGCTACAGGTTTTATGAACAGGTTTGAGGTGATTAAGTGGATATTTTATTTAAAAATGATGATTTTGTATTTTCATACAGAGTTGGCGGTATATTGAAACATAATGGTAAAATTTTGTTACAGCGTCCGAAGAATGATGATTATGCAATTATTGGCGGACACGTTGCGGCTATGGAGACAAGCATGGAAACTCTTAAACGGGAATTTGAAGAAGAGCTTCATGCTAAGATAGATGTAGATAATCTGTTGGCAATCGGAGAAATTTATTTTCCATGGGGAAAAAGACCCTGTCATCAGATATGCTTATATTATAATGTACATCTGGTCGATGATAATATTCCATTAGATGGAGTGTTTCATGGATATGATGAGCTGGATAATGAGAGAATTGATTTGGATTTCTGCTGGGTTCCGCTAGAGGATTTAAAGAAAGGTACTAAGGTATATCCTTTGGAGTTGATATCATATATTCTTGAGCCGGGGAAAGAAATTGTACATTTTGTTTCAAAGCAGATTTGAATTATGCGAGAAGGGAAAAGCGATTGTTAGAAGTTAAATTTTATGACTCAGTCGATAGAACATTAGGAAGTTATCATCCCGAATATAAGGATATGTATTATCCAATTAATTATGGTTACATTGAAGGGGTTATGGCACTAGAGAAAGAAGAACAGGAGAATAACGTATGAGTAAATTAATCATTCTCAGAGGAAATTCTGGAAGTGGGAAAACAACTGTGGCTAAAGCGTTACAGGAAAAGCTTGGATATAATACAATGCGTATATCACAGGATGAAGTCCGAAGGAATATGTTATGGGTTAAAGATGGCAAAGATACAAAGGCATTACCTCTTATGGCGGAACTATTGAAATATGGAAAGGTTCATAGCGAGCTTACGATTTTAGAAGGAATTATGTATGAGGAGTGGTATAGTCCGTTATTTAAACTGGCAAACGAATTATATGAATCAAATATATACGCATATTATTTTGACATATCATTTGAAGAGACATTACGACGTCATAGTATGAGAAATAAAAGTCAGGAATTTGGTGAAGAAGCTATGCGCGATTGGTGGAGAGAAAAAGATTTTTCTTCTGTTCTTGATGAACAGGTCATTACTTGTGAAATGCAGGCTGATGATATTGTTGAAAGAATATATCAGGATTTATTTAAAAGCCTGCAACAGCGATGATAACACTACGTGATTATGAAAGCAAAGGTAAATAAGTTTAATAACTATTATGTATTATAGTTATATGTATTATAGTTAGAAGATGTGACCTTTGTATGTATAGAAATATAGGGGTACTGCACTATTAGATTAGTACAGTACCCCTATATTATGATGATACATATCTGTTTAATCAATAACAAAGTTATTAACATTCTTACGAAGCTCAGCAGCAGAGGCTTCTGCGGTTTTAGCTCCATTCATAACAGCTTCTGAGCCTTTTACGATTACGACTGTCTTCTGGGCAATGTTGGTTGTTCCAGTTGCGCTGTCATTAGAAGCGGAAGTAATTCCATCTATTGCCTGAGTGATATTGCTTATAGATGCAACAAGCTCTTCTGATGTTGCACTGAAATCAGATACAAGATCGTTGATGTTGGAAGCATCCATATTATAGTCATCAGCCATTTTCTCAAATCCGTTAAGACATTCAACAATATCAGTATCAACGAAATCAAGCAGGCGGTTAGAATCGCTGGTCAGGTTGCCTACAGCTTTATTTACATTTTCTGTAACAGCCTGAATATTGGCTACAGCATCTTTAGACTGTTCAGCTAATACACGGATTTCTTCGGCAACAACTGCAAAGCCTTTACCGGCTTCGCCAGCTCTTGCAGCTTCAATAGAAGCGTTAAGGGCAAGCAGATTGGTCTGTGCAGTAATATTCAAGATAGAGTCAGCAAGTACACCAATCTGGTCAACTACCTTGGCATCTTCAAGAGCCTGCTCAAGATTTACTCTGATATCGGACATTATCTGTTTAATCTTCTGACGGTTTTCTACAGTATCATCCTTAGTCTTTACAGCACGTTTATGGATGTCCTGGGATTCGGTTGCACCATCCTGTGCCCTTATGGCAATTTCCCTTGCAGCCTCTTCAATCTGCTGTGTCATTCCATTAATCTGTTCAGCAGAGGCGGCAGTTTCTTGTGAACTTGCAGCAAGCTCCTCTGTTGTTGCTGATACGTCTTCAATTTCTGCGTTAAGATTGTATACATTAGTATCAATTGTTTCTACAACCTTATCAATATTGGCAGCCTCGCTTTTTACCTGAGCTAACAGGCTTCGTACAGATTCGCGCATGGTTTCAAGTGCATTGGCTAGCTGTCCGAAATCATCCTTACGCTTAAGCATAGGCTGTTGCATTTTTGTGGCAAAATTACCGCCAGCAATGACTTCGAATTGTTCTTTTATCTTTCTTAATGATTTAGTAATATCAATTGCGATGAGGGCAACGAGTATAGCAACAACAATAAGCATGCATACGCTACATATAATAAGTGAAAAAGCTTTGCTTGAAGCATAGCTTGTGAATTCATCATCCTGCTGTGCAATAGCAGTGTCTATGTAATCAGTATAGTTGCCAGTACCAACAACCCAGTCAAAGGGCTTGAAGTATTCGCTGTAAGAACGCTTTGGTGAAGACTCAGTTTCTCCCTCTTTAGGAAATACATAGTCTGTGTAACCACCACCATCCTGGACTGCAACACGGATTATTTCCTTGACCATCTGGTAGCCATCAGCATCTTTGGTGTTCATACGGTTAGTACCCTCAGTTGAACTTCCAAGCAGAACAACATTTTTACCATCTGACTGGTCAACCCAGAAATATCCACCATTGCCGTAGCGCATCTGACGTATTTCATCAGCAGCTATCTTCTTAGCTTCATCAAGGCTATATCTGCCTGCTTTATATTCATTATTGATTTCAGATAACAGAGAGATGACGACACCTACCTGTTCTTTAATAGAATCATCATAGTTCTGTCTTGATGATGTGTCCATAGTTTCAAGTGCCTTGTCTTTTAATTGGTTCATATTCTTAATAGAAATAAAACTTTCAAAAGTTACAAGGATAATTACTAAAGCCAGAATTATAGTAAGCTTTGTGCGAACTTTAATGTTCTTCATTAATATCACTCTCCTTAAATTAGATTAATTTGTGTAAAATTATATATTTTTCACGCATCTTTATCTTATAATTATAATGTTGTAAAAAAAATGTGTCAATAAAAGCTGCTGTAAATATTAAAAAAATATTAAATTTCTATATATCTATATAGATGATGTTGGGAGCTTTTGACACCAACATCATATAATTATAAAGTTTATGATTTATTAATATATAAATTAAATATATACTATACTAAATGGATATATAATATACATCAG
>FR886256.1 GCA_000436535.1 Eubacterium sp. CAG:252
AATGGGCGGAGAAGGATTCGAACCTTCGAAGGCAGTGCCAGCAGATTTACAGTCTGTCCCCTTTGGCCACTCGGGAATCCACCCATTTATCATAAGCAAACATACATAAATATATTTGCCAACGAAACTTTTTGAAGTGTACCATATATAATCATTCTTTGCAAGTCTTTTTTTGCATTTTTAATATAAGCAGCACAAACTCACTAATATCTCATCTCTATCGATGTTATCCTGAAGCCCTTGTACTTCTTAAAGTTGTCGTTTCCGATACTGTTCATATAATTGTATATACTTACTGTTTCCTCCGGAACAAATGTAAGCTTTACAAGTCCGTCCTCACCGATTGCGCTCACAGGAATAATGAGTACATTGCGGTTATCATTGACCTTATCTACTCTTATTCTGTCACCATATTCATTCTTGTGGTAAGTTACAGCCTCCTCTGCCTCATCATAAGCCTCAATAGTTCCTATATAAGTATCATTGGCATACACCTTTGTCGCAGTATTATAACTTGCACCATATACATCAAGCACAACATCCGATGGCACATTTACAGTAAATCTATAGTAAAGAGAAGCCTCCTTGCTGTCTGTTGTATATATGCCTGTGTGCAGTGAATAAAAGCCCTTACTATATCTGTATGGAATGTGAAGGTCGACAGTCTTTTCACTGCTGTCAGTATCAGTGTCCGTATCCCCTGCCTTATCAGCAGCATTATCCTGTGAATAACTGCTCTGTGCGGCAAGCATTTTCTGGAAATACTTATCTATGGCTGAATCTCTGTTAGACTCGACTTTATCCTTATCAGACTCCTTATCATCTGCCTCATCGCTCTCATCACGGTACGATGGGTCGCCATAGAGCTTCTCCTCCTCTAACAGCCTTTTATACTCATCAAGCTTTGATGTATCATATATGTCAACATCGCCAAAGCTGTAGTCAAGCCCGTGTTCTCCCGGCCATCTTGACAGCTCATCGTCAACATAATACAGGTCGTACTCCTTGGAAACCTCACGTTTCTGACCTAATACAAGAGTAGCAAGATAAAATACTGCAAGTGCAGCCGTAATAACATAACATATTCCATTAATTATCTTTTTATTTTTCATATATAATCCTCATTTTTATCAACACCTGTGGTTTTACGTTAAGCTGTAAATGCGTTGACACCAGCCGTAAACCACAACCATATAAGAAACGCCTCCATAATGACAACAAGCGCTGTTGCACAAAGCTTGATGTCCTTCTTATCTGCAAGATAATCATATATACCTATAAATATTACATAGCTTCCAACGATAAAACGGCACATTGACATAACACCGCCTGTTAAAGGAATAACTAAGGTTATGGCTGCAAATACAACCTCCTCATAGTATCCCTTCTTAAGCATATATATGTATACAACTATTGCCATGATAACGACAAGTGGAATCCAGTATCTTTCCGCATATATATTATTAAAGAAGTCCCATATCATATTGCCGATATAACCTGCTCCATCTTCTCTCCACGCAGCCTGTACGTGTCTGAATGCCCACGCATCGCCGCTTACCCAGTAAAGGTGCAGCATATTTACAAATATTCCTGCCGGACATATAAATATCTGAAGAAGTCTTACAGGTGTACACAGTATGTCACGCACAAACAGTCCGAACTTCTTAATACTTATCCTGCCGCTATACGAGTCACGGTACATCCTTACAACCAGTGGGAATACAAGTATAACCCCGACTATTCTTGTACAGCTTGCAAGCATCGCAGCTATGGCTGGTATCCAGTAGCTGCACTCCTTATCGCTCTCTTTTTTCAGATAGTAAAAGAATATTGCAATGAGCATCATAAACAAAGTTTCTGAATAAACACAGTGAAGATAGAAAGTGTATGGTCCCATATATAAAAGCACTACGGCTATATATCCTAATCTTCCCGGCTTATACAGCCTTACTGTCTTTACCAGATACAGACCTGTCACATATGTAAATATAGAGCTTAACAATATTCCTGCCTGCTGGTAGTTAAGAAAAAAGAATATATACTTAAACCATCTTATAAGTACCGGAAACAGCGGGAAGAACGCCCAGTTAGCCTGTCCATCCCCTGCTTTTATGCTCTCGACAAGGCTGTAGCCATTCTCTGCTATCTTTATGTACCAGTCTGCATCACCACCAAGAAACATCTTGGCAAAGGTTATATTATTGCCAAATGCTGAGTTGGTAACACAGCCTATAAATATATAGAACAGTTTGGAAACAAGAAGGATTACAAACACATCACATGCAAGTTTCCTGTTTTCTTTGGTAGTCAGTCTGCCCAGCTTATCAGATATTTTCTCTTTCATACATTCTCCATTTCTACAAGATTATACTTCCTTTTTAAGAAGCTCTACATATCTTCTCGTTGCATCCTGCCATGTTGGAAGAGGGGTAAAACCGTTCTTTACAAGCTTACTCTTATCAAGTCTTGAATTAAATGGTCTTGCTGCCTTAGAAAGACCATACTCTTTTGTTGTCACAGGAATAACCTTAGTATCAAGTCCTGCCTGCTTATATATCTCGAGTGTAAAGTCATACCATGATATATATCCACCCTCGTTAGTTGCGTGATAATATCCGTACTTGTCAGTTTCTATCATATCAACAAGAAGAACCGATAAATCAAGTGTATAAGTTGGTGTTCCTATCTGGTCGTTGACAACTCTTACTGTATCGTGAGTCTTACCCACATTAATCATAGTCTTTATGAAGTTCTTGCCATTGACACCGAATACCCACGCTATTCTTACTATAAAGTACTTATCAAGAAGCTCTGATACAGCTAATTCTCCTTCAAGCTTAGTCTGTCCATATACGTTAAGCGGCTTATAATCCTTACAGTCCGGCTCCCAAGGCTTCTCGCCCTGTCCGTCAAACACATAATCAGTACTTATATATACCATCTTGCAGTCAAGCTTCTTAGCGGCCTTTGCAATATTTCTTGTACCTCCGGCATTGACTGCACGCACCTTCTCAACCTTGTCATCATCCTCTGCCATATCAACCGCAGTCCACGCAGCACAGTGTACTATAACATCCGGATTAACGCGTGTTATAATCTCATCAACTGCCTTTTCATCTGTAATATCCATCTGGACATATTCCATATTAACAACGGCAGTATTATCATCAACACCGCTGTACTCTGGTGCTATGTCGCTTCCTACTCCTGTGTATCCTCTCTTTGCAAGTTCATTCATCACATCATGTCCCAGCTGTCCTGAAACACCTGTAACTAATACCTTCATAATTAATCCTCCGTTTTTATAAAATCATATACTATCTTTCCCAGTCTTTCTGGCTCGTAGCGGTGTACAACCTCATCATAGGCTGTTTCATCCACATTTGCATTATAATCAGACATAATGTGCGCAAGGTTCTCTATCTGCTCCTGCTCACTGCACCTTAAGTCAAATGTATTGATATTACCATCTGTTATCTCATCAAATATAGGCAGGTTGCTTGCTATTATAGGCTTGTTAAACCTCATAACCTCTATGACAGGCATACCGAAGCCCTCCGCCTTTGACGGAAATACGAAAGCTGACATTCCTGCATACAGTTCATGCTTTTTATCGTGTGAAACATAATCAAGATAAGATATATCCTTATCCTTAGCCATTGCACTCTCAACAAGGGAATTAATATCCTCCTCCTGCATCTTTCCACCAAGTATAAGCTTTTTGGTTCCACCTGATTCTTTATACTTAAGATATCCCTTTATAAGCAGGTCTACGCCCTTACGCTTTTCCATATTGCCAATATAAAGGAAATAATCTCCATCCGTATTAACCCATTTTTTCTTAATGGGATTGGATATTATATAGGCATTGACATTCTTTATATGCTTAGCCTCCGGAAAATATTTTTCTGTCGTGCGCTTTGTCTGCTCTGAATTATAAAGAATCATATCTGTATGCTTAAGTGTCTTTTTAAGATTGTGCTTAAAGTACAGATTATACACTCTTCCAAAGTATTCCACATATTCTATAGGAAACATATCGTGTATGGTTATCATAGTCCTGTAATTTCCTTTTAAGTCTATAGGAATTATGGTATTTACCTCCCAGAATATATCTGGCTTTATAATATCAAGCTGTTTTTTTACAAATGAAAAATAAGAATACACACCAGCACTTCTATATACCTTTTTGCCCTGTGTATACACTTCTATGCCTTTATTCTTAAATGACTTTATATACTCACTCTCCGCCACATCTGATATAAGCACAAACTCTATGTCCTTATACTTTATAAGCTGCTTAAGAAAGTCATTAAGATACATTCCAACACCACTCGGTCTGCTGCCAAGTGTCCTTGCATCAATCGCTACCTTCATACCGCTCCTCTGCTTCTATATACTACACACCTGCACTTATCAGCCTGCATATCTGTCAAACAGCTTCACAAGCTCTCCTGCCGTTTTTTCCCATGAATACTTTCCAAGCACGGCTTTAGCTGCCTCTTTTTCCTTTACTGCATCACTGTTATCAAGAAGCTCGTCAAGATTGACCTCTGGCTTATTACAGTTGATATACAGCGCAGAAGTCCCATATATCTCATGTAACACCGGTATGTCGCCAAGCACTATGCGCGCTCCCATACACAGCGCCTCCATAGGAGGAATACCAAAGCCTTCATATGTTGATGGAAATATAAATGCCTTACAGTACTTCATAAGTGCCCTTGCCTCTGCATCCTTTGCATAACCGACAAGCACTATGTTAGGCATTTTTTCTATGCCGGACTTATCGCCTAATGCACGTCCTGCAACAACATATGTAACCTCCGGGTGCCGTCTTGCATTTTCAAGTATCCAGCGGAGATTTTTGTTAGGCGCAAGAGAAGCAAGATAGAAGTAATACTTACCCCTCTTTATCCTTGATGCATATCTGTCAAATATGCCTTCATCCACATAATCTATATTAAAATGCTGCCATCCGTTTCCGGCAACGACTATATCCTTATTCTTAAGCCTGTAGTTGCCAAGTATCTCATTCTTTGAATACTCACTTACTGTCATTATGGCATCAGCCTTTTTAAATGCTTTATCATACATAAGCTTTCTGAACAGTATTTCATGCCAGTCACCAGGCTCCGTAAAAAAGCCCGGATGGGTCTTAAATGCAATATCGTGTACTGTAACTATTCCATTTTTCATAAAAAGTGACACCTCATTGCACAGATACACAGGTTTTGCCTTCTGCCTGTCTACATAGCGCTGGAATGTGAGCTGCTCCCACTTTCTTCCTGCCCTGCCTTTTAGTATCACTATCTTTATGTTATCATACTTAGTCTTGTAACTGTTAATCTCTGCCGAAGTTCCCTCAGAATCTATCTCTGGAACTGCTATCTCAACGTCATATGGCTTGTCCTTTACCATACCATCAAGCTTTTGTGTTATTTCTCTTGCGTATCTCTGAACTCCCAGAACCTGTCCGTATAAAAATCTTCCATCAATAATATACTTCATAATAGCCCCCGATTCGTGCTTCACAACCGCTTACTTTTGTTTACTGTCAAAGATTACTTTCGTACATCCAGCTTATATGTTGGAACAAACTCTTTAACAAGAGCCTTTATTGCAGCCGCATCCTCATCATATGCAGTTTCCTTAAGTATCTCAAGCTTCTTTTCAAAGTCCTTCTTCTCAAATTCTATCGGCTTACCTATATGAATAAGCTTATTTTCTGTATCCTGAAGTCCTTCCTCCGCCATAAGAAGCTCTTCATACAGCTTCTCACCCGGTCTTAAGCCTGTATACTTAATCTCCATATCAACGCCTAATGTATAACCTGAAAGACGTATAAGGTTCTTTGCAAGGTCATCTATCTTTACAGGGTCGCCCATATCAAGGATGAATATCTCACCACCTTTGGCATAAGCTCCAGCCTGTATAACAAGCGATACCGCCTCAGGTATAGTCATAAAGTACCTTATGATATCAGGATGTGTGACTGTAACAGGACCGCCTGCTGCTATCTGCTTCTTAAAAAGTGGTATAACCGAACCGTTACTTCCAAGAACATTACCAAATCTTACCGCAACAAACTCTGTCTGTGATATGCCGTTATAATACTGAATAATCATCTCACATATACGCTTTGTCGCACCCATGATATTCGTTGGATTAACAGCCTTGTCCGTACTTATCATAACGAACCTCTTTGTGCCATACTTATCCGCCATACGTGCAAGATTCCATGTACCTGCAACATTATTCTTCACTGCCTCATTAGGGCTGTCCTCCATAAGAGGTACGTGCTTATGCGCTGCCGCATGATATACTATATCAGGTCTGTAGTGTGAAAATACCCACTCTAACCTTGTAGTGTTTCTTATTGAACCTATAAGAGTGACTACATTGGCCTCCGGACAGTTCATCTTTAATTCCTGCTGTATATCATAAGCACTGTTTTCATATATATCAAATATAATAAGACACTTTGGATTATGTCCTGCAAGCTGCCTGCAAAGCTCTGAACCTATAGAACCGCCGCCGCCTGTTACAAGCACTGTCTTTCCTGACACATAACCTAATATCGACTCTGTATCAACATTTATAGGGTCTCTTCCTAAAAGGTCGTCCACGTCTACATTTCTGATGTCCTGAACATTAATCTCGCCGTCCATCATCTGGTATACGCCCGGTATAATCTTTAAGTTACAGTTAGTTTCCTTACAGATGTTAAGTATTTCTCTTTTGGTATCCTGTGAGGCTGACGGAATTGCAAATATAATCTCATCTATATCATAGTATCTTGCATATTCTTTTATCTGATCTCTGTTACCAACTATCTTTACGCCTCTTATATACTTTCCAACCTTCTTAGCATCATCATCAATAATACAGACAACCTTTGAATTATCAAGGTATCTTGAGTTGGCTATCTCTCTCATAAGGACATTAGCTGCCTCTCCGGCACCTATTATCATTATCTTAACCTGTTCTGATGTGTGTCTGTACTGCTGGATAAGTGTTCTTAACATTCTGTACATAAAACGGCTTGCGCACATTGACACAAGAAGGAACACTCCTGTCATAAAGTAACAGGCTCTTGGAAGCATTTCTCCCATAACTGCTGTAAGGCATATATGCATGCCCTCTGCCACTATACACGCCTCAACTATCTTATACAGCTCTGCTATACTTGCATACTGCCACAGACTGTGATACATCCTGAAACACCAGAATATAATAAGTGTTATTACCGTAAAAGGAATCCATGTATCCTTAAAGCTCTCTATATACTGCGGCTCAATCGCTGCAATATCAACATTAAATCGCATAACAAGCGAAAGTATAACACTGCCATTGATAAGGATAATATCAGTAATTATAAGAAAAAATCGTCTTACAATAAGCTGAAGTTTATCTTTTCTTGTTTCTCCCATAACTAACCTCTTCCCTGCTTATCCATAAGTCCCATAATCGTTCCTGCCCCATAGCTTATATGCAGCATAAGGAATAATACAGGAAGCAGGATATTCGTTATATTTCTCTTACTGCCAGCCTTTATAGACGATACAGCCGCCATAGTACACGCAAGCGTTCCATACAGCGCCCACATAACTATAGTAAGTGTAACCACTATATTCTTAAGCTTCTTTCTAACGCCTCTGTCATATCTTTTCCTGCCAGTTCTTTCTGTGCATTTATCAAACAGGCTGTCAGCACTTCCCAGTCCTGCTATCGCAAGCAGCGAGGCTATAATAGCACTCACAAATGCAAATGGCACAAAGTGATATATGCTAAGACACTTAGGACATACCCTGCTTGTCTTTCCTATCCAGAAGCCATTGGCATACTTCTGCTTAAGCATTGCCTTAAGGCTGCTTCTTGTATACTGGTACGATATAATATCCGGGTCAAAGCAGAGCTTATACCCAGCCTCTCTCATTCTGTAATGTATCTCATTGTCCTCTGTTCTTACAAGGTCTTCGTTAAAAAAGCCGACCTTATCAAACACTTCTCTTCTGTATGCCGCATGAAACAGTGACTTTACATAAGTCCTTCCCGGATTGTTCCTGTAATCGGCTATGCTTGAACCAAACATACTGCTCTCCGCAAGCAGCAGTGTTTCCTTAAATGGTGTTGGTTTATCTATTATGTTAGGTCTTTGTCCGCCACAGATGTACTCTCCTGTATTAAGGACAGCCACATTTTTACTTACAAAATCCTGTGGTATAACTGCATGCGCATCCACCTTTATGATTGCATCGCCCTTATATTCTCTTAAAGCAACATTCCATCCGCTTGGAAGTGTCTTCTTTGGATTATCAAGCACAACTATCCTCTGAAAGTTTCCTTCGTTTTTCTCTGCAAACTCAAGCATAACAGACTTTGTATTATCTGTTGACATTCCATCTACTAAAACGACTTCCATATGCTCATGTTCATAATCCTGCTGGTTTATACACTCAAGTATACCCCCGATGCTGTTTCCTTCATTGTATGCAATCACACACATAGTTATAAACAACTTATCCATCTCTCGTTATTCCCTTCTTGCACAGCCATACTCACACACTGCGCATATCAGTACTATCTTTTCCTTCCTGTCCTTCGTGTAACAGAAAGTCTGTCATTACCAACTACTGATGCAAATGTATCCCACAATACCCTGCAGTCCTCCTTAAAACCGAACTTCTTTAAAGCCTCAAGATTATACATCATCTTGGCAGGAAGCACTTCATTGACATACGCCTCTGCCGGATTATCAGCTCCTGCTAATATCTTGTCCTCATCTTTATAAGCTATGCTTGTCCTTGATGTAAGTCCTGCCGGCAACAGAAGTGTTGCATACATTTCCTTTGTATATTTTTTAACATACTCCGGAACCTCCGGTCTTGTACCTACCAGTGTCATATCTCCGTTAAGAATATTAAAAAGCTGTGGAAACTCATCAGCCCTTATCTTTCTTAACACACGTCCTACCCTTGTTATCCTGCTGTCATTATCCACTGTTACCGAAGCTCCAAGCTTTGGCGCATCAACAACCATAGTACGGAACTTATATATCTTAAATATCCTTCCATACTGTGTGACTCTTTCCTGCCTGAAAAATACAGGTCCTCTTGAATCAAGCTTTATGCATACTGCTATGACAAGCATTGGAATTGCAAGAAATATAAGCATAATTGATGCTACTACCACATCAAATACTCTTTTTAACTTAAGTGAAACCTGACGTCTTTTTATAATATTGTAGTACTTTCTGACTTCCTTTGTTTTCATAACATCAGGAAGTGAATTCCATCTTCTAAGCTGCATACCCATCTCCATTTCTCCTGTGACACCCTCATCACAGAAACTATACAGTCTTTTTAATGTTGTTAAAGTTCTCTATCACATATTCAACCTGCTCATCTGTAAGATTAGTGTGCAGTGGAAGTGTAACCTCATTGTGATACATTTCGTATGAATTAGGATAATCCGCTATATCAAAGCCTAACTCCTTATATGCTGTATGCATAGGAAGCGGCTTAAAATGTACATTGGTGGCTATTCCGTTCTCAGCCATCTTTGTTATAAATGCATTTCTTACATCGCTGTCCTTTCCTAAGAGCCTTACAAGATAAAGATGTCCGCTTGATGTATACACATCTGTGTAATGCTCTAAGTACTCTACATCATCTGCCTTAATACCATCATTATACATACCAATTATCTGTCTTCTTCTTGCAAGCAGACCCGGATATCTTTCCATCTGGACAAGTCCTATAGCTGCCATAATATCTGTCATATTGCACTTATAAAGCGGTGCAACGATATCATACTCCCACGCACCAAGCTTAGTCTTGGCAAGTGCATCCTTAGACTGTCCGTGAAGTGACATAAGCATAATATTCTTATATATATCCTCGTCATCTATTCCGGGAAGCTCTCTCCACACAAGACCGCCACCCTCGCCAGTAGTAAAGTTCTTGACAGCGTGGAATGAAAATGATGTAAAGTCAGCACATTCACCACTCATAAGTCCTTGACGGCTCGCACCATATCCGTGTGCTGAGTCGGCAAGTATAAGTACTCTTCCAAGTGCCTCCTGATACTCTGATGCAGGCTTAAAAAGGTGCCTTTTGCTCTCCACAATCTTTCTTATTCTGTCATAATCGACCATAACACCAGCAATATCCACAGGTATTACAGCCTTTGTCTTCTCCGTTATGGCTGCCTCAAGTGCATCATAATCAAGCTCATATGTTCCCTTCTTAACGTCTATCAGCTTAAGCGTTGCACCTACGTGGCACACTACACTTGCTGAGGCTGTGTAAGTATATGCAGGAACAATAACCTCATCCCCTGCACCTATCTTAAAAAGTCTTAATGCTGTTTCCATACAGGCAGTTGCCGAATTAAGGCACGCACCTCTCTTAGTGTGTGTGAATTCTGCCATCTGTCTCTCAAGCTCTTTAGTCTTTGGACCTGTTGTTATCCAGCCTGACCTTAGTACTTCACCAACCGCCTCTACTTCTCTCTCTGTCATATCTGGTGGTGAAAATGGTATATTCATCCTTTTTGTCATTATTAACCTGATACCTCTTTTCTATACATATCTTATCCAACTACATTGTTTCTTAAATTGATAGTTAATGTACTACTTAGAACCTGCTGTTGTGGCATTAGCTGCCGTTGGCTCTGCCGCTGTAGGCGTTGTAGCAGTCGGTTCTGTTGTTGATGATGTCTTTGTCATCGCAGGGAATGAATATGTCATATCACCTGCTGTATTAGGAATAGACACCGTGTAGCTTACATTATTATATCCATTCTGTGACAGCGTAATCGTCTTGTTACCGCTTGTCTTACTGAATGTGCAGGGAATAATGCCTATGTATACACTGTCAACATACAGTGCTGCCCCCTCCGGCGCAGTTATCTTGACATTATATCCGCCTGTAAGACTTGCCGCTGTCGTCTTAGTCGTGCTTGATGACGTACTTGTAGTGCTTGTCGCCGTCATATCTATAACCATCGTCTTATAGTCTGAATTAACAACAAATGTTTCTGTATAAGTAGTGTAGTGGTTAGCCTGAAGTGTAAGCGTATGTGTTCCATAGCTGAGGCTCACCGGACTTGAATAATCCACTTCACTTCCATCAATCGTCATAATAGCGCTTGTCGGTGTTACAGAGAAGTTGACAGTTCCCTTCTTTGTCGCTGGGATAATGTACTCAGAAAAGTCAAGCACAGTTGTGTCATCCTTTCTTATTGTAACCTTCTTTGTCGCCCTTGTATCTCCGTTCTGGATTTCCACATCATACGTACCTACTGGCGCTGTCACCATCATATTGTCAGTCACCTTGTGGAACAGCCTGCTGCCAAGCGTGATATATCCTCCTACAAATGCTTCTATCCCTGTAAGCTCAAGATATCCGTGTCCATTCGCAACATCTATTGAATACAGCTTATTTCCTATGCCTCTTAAAGTAAGCGTGTCCTCCTTGACAATCTGAGCAATACTTATCTTACTGTCACCTGATGTCACCTGAAGATAATTCGTATATGTAAGCTCTGTCTGACCTAATGTAACACTCTTTTTTGTATCATCAAATGTTATATCTGATACATCATTTCGCTCCCACGCATCCTTAGAACCATATATCTTTAGCGCCTTGCCTGTCTTGCTGCAATACACATCATATATCTCACCCGGCTCCATAACTGCCGCCGCCTTTATCTTGCCATATGCATCCTGTATATCTGTCGCTCCTGTGTATATCACAGAATACTCAGTTCCCGACTCCACATCAATAAAATACATATTCTTAAGGTTAGTATCAACCGATACAAGCATACCGACAAGTGTCCTGTCATTATCATTACCGCTTATATCTGATATATTGCCCTGCTTTGGCGCTGGTGTTATGGCACTTCCCGGTATAACTGTTCCACCCGTGTCAGAAGATGCACATCCACTGCCGCATACAACAACAATGGCAGCAAGCATAAGTGCTGCCATCCTTTTAACAGTCCTGTCATAAAGGCTGTATCTTTTACGCATATTCATACGTACATTATTCATTTTTATATATATATTATCCATCTTAATTACCTGTTAACAATCCTGATAAATACTCTGAAGTATGTTATGTTTTTAACTATATTGTGATGTATCCTGTGTCTGTCATATCCCATACAAAAAGCCTTTTCTATCAGTAAAAACGGCTCTTTATATCTCTGACACCTGCATCAAAATATGATATACCTAGCTGAATTCTACCACACACAGCATATTTTATCAATCAGTTCTCTTTTTCTTGAATTCTGGTCTATGACTTTCCTTAATTTCTCCACATTTTTATCAGGTATCCACGACTTGTTTGCATTGATGTACTGGTTGATTATCTTCCAGAACTTTTCAGGATACGAAAGCAGTACCATAAGCAGCTCCATCTCCTCATCGCTAAGTGGACATATTCTGTCATACTCATCCACAAGCCTGTAAAACACACGGCTCTCCCAGTTATACTTTTCCATAACTTTTCTTATAAACTGATACAGGTCATTAATCTGACATTCATTCTTATACCTGTCAAAGTTCACAACAAATGTATCCTTCCCATCAATCAGCACATTATGATATGTATAGCTTCCGTGTGACAGTTCCATACTCTGTGCTGCTCTTTCAAGCCTTTCATTAAATGTAGAGCTCATAAGCCTTTCACACGCCCTGCACGCCTCTTCATAAAATGCTTCAATATTCTTATATGCCATCTGCTCAAACAACTGTCTGCTCTTTTTCTGCTTAAGATAATTATAAGCCTTCTTTAACTCCCTTGTGTGCTTTGAATACACACTCCGCAGATCGGTTTCCTTCTTTTTCTGGCAGGCGGCAAGCTCTGAGGGCTTCCCCTGCTTTCTTTTTGCGGTATTGTTTTTTGTGTATATATTGTTTTCTGAGTATTGGTAATCGGCTGTATATAAGTCATTTCCAATATAAATGCCTTTTTCTGTATATATATTATTTGATATATTATTATTCTGGCTGTTTTTATTGTTTCTTATATTGTCTATATAATCATTGTCTTCCATATTTTTATTATTTCTTATACTGTCTGTATAGTTATTATCCCTAATATCTTGGCCATTTCTATTATCAGGGTAGTCATTATCTTTAATATTTTCGCTGTCTTTTATATTTGCATTATAATTTGCATTATTGTCTGTATTTTTATTATCTTTTGTATATACACCATTTCCTGTGTATATAATACCTGCACCCTGCGAAGCTTCATTATCCGCATACAACATCTGTGGCGTAATCTGCCTAAGTGCCATATGCATATAAGCCATTGCTACTACCGCCCTGCACATATCATCCTCATCCCTTACGCTGCTCTCCTTCGCATCGTACCAGTTCTTAAGTATATACTTTCTTCCATCCTCATCCTCCGATATAAGTCCACCCTCATTATTTCGCATATAAGTATCTGTGCAGCTATACCCCACTTTGCTTAACAGACTTGTTATCCTGTTCTCCCTCTCATAATATTTGTCCGCCTTTTCACACTGGATAAAAAGCTTATATCCCTTATCTGTCGACAGGATAATACCCCCGCGTCCCCTTGTCATTCTTCTTATTCCTATATCATACTGTTCTAATACCTTTTCCGATTTTTCATTCACAGACCTAAACCTCCAATTAATCCTACTTATCATATGTTCTAAATTCTTTAAAAATGCATGTCCACACTATAATTTCCACCCTGAGCCTCACTGGACGTTAATACATTTTTTTGATAGAATGATAAAATGTTGTGGTCAAAAGCCCCCAACTATGATACCTACGAATTGTTA
>FR886257.1 GCA_000436535.1 Eubacterium sp. CAG:252
GCATAAAAGATATTGCAGCTATAGCAACACCTGTACCCGGCGGTGTAGGTTCAGTCACAACATCAGTGCTTGCAAAGCATCTTGTGAGGGCTGCGAAGCTTAGAGGTTAGTAAATATTAAAGTGTAAAAAATTCTCCTGTGTGCATTATTAAATATGCATATGGGAGGATTTTTTGGATTATACAGTTTATTGTCAGAAATTAGGGAGGGTTCAGAACAATTTTTAAATATATAGAAAGAATATATATTGTCATTTATATATTTTTTTGATATAATAATTATAACTTTATCAGAGTAGAGTGTAGAAGTTAAGAAGACATTTATAATATAATGATGAATATTGTCGTACAGGTGTGAATGACTTTTTGACAGTGACATCATAACGCAGCAGTCAACATATGACACAGCATACAGAACGGAGAGGAACTTATGAAAAAAGGCAAGTGGTATATTGTTAGTTTATTTGTAGTATTATGTATATTGCTTAATCTGGCAGGAAAGTGCGCGTCTCAATGGTTTAATCTGCCATTGTGGCTTGACTCACTGGGGACAGTTGCGGCTACTTATGTGTGCGGACCGGTGTGTGGTGTTATTGTCGGAGTTACTCTTAATATTGTTTATTCTATAATATATTCGTGGACATATGTGTGTTATGCCATAGTCAGTGCCTTAATAGCAGTTGTCGCAGGTATATGCATCAGTAAGGATTATATGAAAACGCTGCTTGGTGCGCTTACTGCAAGTTTCTATATAGCACTTGTTTCGTGTGCTATTTCCGTGATTTTTAATTATGCATTTTTTAATGGTTATACAAGTAATGTATGGGGAGATGGAGTTATCGACTCTCTTTTAAGAATAGGTTTTAACAGCTTTTTAAGCCATGTTGCAGGACAGTTTTATATAGATTTTCTTGATAAGGTCATAACGATGCTTGTGCTATATATATTTGCAAGATTTGATAAGGACAGGAACAGGTTTGATAAAAGGGTAATGACAGCCTGTGCGTATATTGGTTTATCAGTTATAGCTGCTGGGCAGATTATTATAAGTGCTTCGTCTGTTGGTGTGCAGGCGGCTTATAATGACAGACAGAATAATATTAATATAGAAGAAACACTGGATTACAATTCATATATACAGACAGTGTATGGAAGAGAGAACGGCATACCGGGAGGCTGTGCCAATGATATAGTACAGACTAATGATGGAATATTATGGATAGGTACTTATGGCGGATTATACAGATACAATGGCACAGAGTTTGTATGGATGGATGAGTATGACTCTGTAAGGACAGTTAACTGCCTGTACATAGATGAAGAGGGCAGACTGTGGATAGGAACTAATGATGATGGTTTATCTATTATGATTAATGAAACCGTTGTAAATGTTGTATCAGAAAAAGATGGTCTGCCAGCAGACACCGTAAAATGCATAACGCAGGGCGCAGATGGTGATTATTATATAGGAACTACGGGTGCTATGTCTGTTGTTTCGATGTCTGGTGGCCTTTCAGTTAAAAGTATTATAGATAATATAACTTATGCTGTCAGTGCAGACTCCGATAAGAATGGTAATGTAGCGGTTGTCAGTGATAATGGAAAGCTTAGTATTGTAAAAAAAGATACAGTCATATCCGATTATAGTGCCATAGATGGAAGTAATTATACGACATGTTCATTTGACGAAGATGGAATACTTTATGCCGCAACATCAAGCGGCAATATAGATAAGTATAAGGTGGATAATGGAATTCTTACATTCAGTGAAAGTGTAAGCTGTCATGAGCTTAATAATATAAATAAGTTACAGTTTATAGATAGTGCTCTTACAAGAGGGGAAACGCTTTTTGTGTGTGCTGATAATGGCATAGGTTATTATGATGCAAAGGGTGAATTAATAAATATAGACACAGGTGATTTTAACAGTTCTATAGACCATATGACAGCGGATTATCAGGGAAATCTTTGGTTTACATCATCAAGGCTTGGACTGCTCAGATTAAGCAGGTCATCATTTACGCAGCTTAAATATGTACAGAATACTGAAAGCTCAGTTGTGAATTCAGTATGTAAATGGAATGGAAGATATTATATAGGTACAGACAGTGGACTTGCAGTCACGCTGGCAGAAGGCAGTGAAAATGTAAATGTGGGTATCGAAACACAGAATATTGACAGTTCTGTAAATGAGCTTGTTAATGAGCTTGATAATGTAAGAATAAGATGCATAACTACTGACAGTAATAATAATATGTGGATATGTACAACAGGAAGCGGAGTATATGAGCTTACATATAGTGGAGAGATTATAAAGTATGATAAAGATAATGGCCTTAATGGAAACAGATACAGGACTATAACAGAGTTAAGCGATAATACTATGCTTGCAGCAGGGGACTCAGGTCTTAGTTTTATAAAAAATGAAGGTGTCATCTATAATATAGGCTCTGCCATGAAAAACAACAAAGTGTTATGCACACTTGAAGCTGATATATCCGGATATGGCAGAGTAATACTTGCAGGAACAGATGGTAATGGAATAGAAGTTATACGTGATGGAGTTATAACAGATAACTATGGCAAGGATGATGGTCTTAGTTCAGAAGTTATACTAAGAATGGTGAAGGACAGTTCTGGTGAAGGAATATTTGTAGTTACGAGTAACAGCCTGTGTTATATGGATAATACAGGTGCTATAAGAATACTGGATAACTTTCCTTATTATAATAATTATGACATAGTTGTTGGAAATGATGATGACCTTTTTGTGCTTGGTTCTGCCGGAATATATGTGGTAGATAAGACAGACTTGCTGTCAGGTAAAAGTCTTGAATATAAGCTGCTTAATGGCGATAGTGGTCTTGAAAAGGCGCTTACGCCTAATGCGTGGAATTATATTGATGAAAATAATAATCTGTATATGTCAACTGATGAAGGAGTGGTGAGTGTTAATCTTAATGATTACACTACTAATATAAGGTCATACCGTATACAGATGAAGTCAGTTAAAATAGACGGCGAGCGCCTGAGGGTAAAAAGAGGAGAAGATATATATATTGACAGCGGGGCACATATGATAGAGATATTTCCGGAGATTATTAATTATTCTGTCAATACTCCATATGTAAGTATATATCTTGAGGGATATGATACTGAACCAAGGACAGTGCTGCAAAGTGATATGTCTAATATAGTATATATGAATATACCAGTTGGTACATATACATTTTATCTTTCAGTTCTTGATGAAAAGGGAAAAGTGCCAATAGTTGAGAATACTTATACAATCATAAAAAGAGCAGAAATATATGACAACTGGTGGTTTAAGGTGTATATGGTTGGCGTATTTGCACTTGCCGTTGCATACCTTACATGGATAATATTCCATACACAGATTAAAAGAATGCTGGATTTTCAGAAAAAAGAGCTGGAATTCGTTAAAAAGCAGCTTGAGATGGGCAATGAAACGGTTATAACCATAGCAAGGACGGTTGATGCAAAGGATGTCAATACAAGTAAACATTCACTGAGAGTATCAGAATATTCAGTCCTTATAGCCAAAGAGCTTGGATACAGTGACGAGGAGTGTGAGAATTTACGAAAGGCAGCATTACTTCACGATATAGGAAAGATAGGTATTCCTGACAGAATACTTAACAAACCTGAAAGGCTTACGGATGAGGAGTACGCTGTTATGAAATCGCATGTTGAAAAAGGAGCAGAGATACTTAAAAGCTTTACACTTGTTAATCATGTTGAAGAAGGAGCGCTGTATCATCATGAAAGATATGACGGCAAAGGATATATGCACGGGCTTAAGGGTGAAGAGATACCTCTTAATGCAAGGATTATCGGTATAGCAGATGCATTTGATGCCATGACAGCTAACAGAGTGTATAGAAAGAAGCTTGATAAGGATTATGTGTTAGGTGAGATAAGGAGAGGAAGCGGAACACAGTTTGACCCTAAGCTTGTTGATATAATGCTAGGACTTATTGAAAGCGGTATGATAGATATTGATAATCTGTATAAGGATGGTGAAGCTGATGAAGATAAGTAATATTAAAGGCATATTTAGTAAAATGCTGTCTTATACAGTAAAAAGAGAGTTCATAATAACTCTTATGACGTGTATTGCAGCAAGTATCATCATAGGCGTATATATGGTCTATTCAAGAAAGGATGAGGATAAGAGCATTAAGGTAGGGATAATATATGTTGGTGATGCGAGTACAGCTTATACAGATAATTTTATAGAGGCACTTGCGGATATTAAAGAAGAATATGGCGATAAGGTTGAAGTTATGCCTATGTATAATGTTGCCGAAGGTACAGAGAGGGAATATCTTGAAGAGCTTGTAAATGCTGGCTGTGACCTTATATTTTCAACAAGTTATAACTATGGCATTACAACTAAGGAAATAGCTGGTAAGTATCCGGATGTCCAGTTCTGTATGGCAACCTGTTCTAATGCCAATGAAGAGCCTTATCTTGACAATTATCACACATTTATGGGTGCTATATATGAGGGAAGATATGCTGCTGGTGTGGCGGCCGGCATAAAGTTAAAGGAGCTTATAGATGCAGGAATAATTACAGAAAATGAGGCTAAGATAGGTTATGTAGGAGCGTATCCATATGCAGAGGTCATATCGGGGTATACAGCATTTCTGCTTGGAGCAAGGTCAGTGGTAAGCCAGACCACTATGACGGTAAAGTATACATACAAATGGAATGATTACCGTACAGAAAAGAAATACGCAAGAGAGCTTATAGATGAACAGTGTATTATTATATCACAACATTCAGATACAGCGGGACCGGCTACTGCGTGTGAGGAAACGTCATCTGATGTACCGGTTTTTAATGTAAGTTATAACCAGAGTATGCTTGATGTAGCGCCAACCACTTATCTTACAGGCTGTAAGATTGACTGGAAGCCATATATGAAGGCTGCGGTTGATGCAGTTCTTAATGGAAATGTTATTGAGAAGAATATCGAAGGCAATATAAATGGAAATGATGTGGGGGCAGGCTTTGATGAAGGCTGGGTTTCCATGCTTGAGTTTAATGATATTGTTGTTGCAGATGGTACCAAAGAGGCAGTTGAGAGTGTTATTGAGCAGCTTAATAAGGGAAAGCTTACTGTATTTAAGGGCGATTACATCGGTGTAAAGCAGGATAATCCACAGGATACAATAGATTTAAGGGATGGTTATATAGAAAATAAGGATAGTTCGGCACAGACATTCGATTATATATTAAAAGATATTATTACGATAGAATAATTTGGAAAACATTTGACAATAGTATCTTAGATGTGATAAAATACGCAAGCTTTAAATGGTTTTATTGGAAACGACACATCCTCCGGATGATAACGAACAACACATAAAGTATTGAATATGTTAAAAGTTATCATTAAAGGAGGATTTTTTTATGCCAAAAAACAAATTTCAGGATGTAGTATTCACAATTATTATGGCAACTATTATGGTTTATGGAATGGTTGTTTATAATGTAGCCCTCAACACAGGTACAGTTGATGGAACAACTTTTATAGCAGCAGCGCACGAATTACCTATAATGGTGCCAGTAGCTTTCATACTTGAATTCTTTATAGTAGGAAAGATAGCAAAGATGCTTGCATTTACAGTTATGAAGCCAACAGACAGACCACAGTTTATCACATATGCAATATCAATATGTATATGCTGCATTATGTGTCCGATTATGAGCCTTGTTGCAACAATCCTTTTCAAAGAGCCATCTTTTGGAATGTGGATTAAGACATGGGCTATGAACTTCCCAATGGCAATACTTTACCAGATGTTCTACTGTGGACCACTTGTAAGACTTATATTCAGAGCTATATTTGTAAGAAAAGGCAGCACACAGGAAGAGACAGAAGTAGCTTAGGAATTAATTAACAATTTAATATAAATATTATGTAGACACAGCGTATTAGACAGATTGTTATACGCTGTGTTTTTGTATGTTTTAATTTTATATTATTTTATAAAACTATAGTTCTGGTTGTTAAAATATATTAATATTTACTACATAGTGTTATTTATTTACCAAATGCAGAAGTTGCTAGAGATGTAAGTTGATTTTTATAGTTAATAATAATTACAAAAGAATATGGAGGAATAAGGTATGTCAGTAGCGGGAGTAAGTTCTAATAATACATATAATTCTGGTGGTATGTCATATGCTGCAACTGCTAAAACAGATAAAAAGAAAAAGCTGTTCACTATTTTATGTAGGAAAAAAGCATAACCACTATGCCAAGTATGACAAGGATAACACCAGTTGCGCGGTTGAGTGTCTTTGGAGTGGCTTTATTTGCAAATACAGCGGCAATTCTTGCCCATATAAATGTAAATACAATACATAATATCCACACAGTTATATCAGGAATTCCGCCAATCGCAAAGTGTGATACAGCACCTGTAAATGCTGTAAATGCCATAATAAATACGCTTGTTCCTACAGCAGTTTTAAGTTCATATCCAAGTACGGAAGTAAGAATAAGTAACATCATCATACCGCCGCCAGCACCGATGAAGCCGCATATAAAGCCAATTAATACGCCACACACAACTGACTGAATGGCACGTTTCTTAGCTGATACGCTCTCCATAGCTTCCTTTGTAGTCATAACAGGTCTTACGATGAATTTAATTCCAAGAAGGAATGTCATAAATACGGAGAAGTTACCCATTGTCGTTGAAGGAACAAGGCTTGATACATAGCTTCCAACAACTGTAAATATAAGAACACTGACCATCATAATAAGTCCGTTTTTAATGTCAAGGTTCTTATTTTTTCCATATGTGTACGCTGATATGGCGCTGGCAAGCACATCAGAAGAAAGTGCGATACCGACAGCCATATAAGGCTCCATTCCTAAAAATGTGATAAGCATAGGGCTGATTACGGCAGCGGCGCTCATACCAGCAAATCCGGTACCAAGTCCGGCTCCCATACCAGCAAAAAATGTTACAGCAATAATTAATAATATTGACATATAATATCCTCTTTTCTGCGCACAATTTTAGTAATAATAGTTTTGTGTCAGGTGCGCACTGACACTAGTTGTCTTCAAGTATTTTATCAAGATTATTTTCAATCTGTTTCATACCCGTAAAAAAAGCTTCTTTCGTAGCAGTGTCCATATTATCAAAAAGATGTTCAAGAAAATCTTTTTGTAAAGCCTGTCCTTCTTTAATTATTTCGTCTGCCGCAGGTGTGCATATAAGCTGGGTTTTTCTGCGGTCGCCTTCTGTTTCTTTTCGTATGATGTAGCCATCTCCCACAAGTCTGTCCACATTGACAGAAACAAGATTTGCTTTAATCTTTCTTACTTCAACTATATCTCTTGCAGTAGTGTATTCAGGATTATTTGCAAGAAACATAAGAATATCGAAAGCGGTCTGTGGAAGATTAATCTTGTGTAAAAACGGCTTGCATACAGAATTATATGCAAGGTTGATTTTCTGCGCGAATTCAATTCCTGAGTTCATATGATTATTGGTCCTCCTTATAGTAATATTAAGATTTCATAAGATAACCAGTTGTCATAGTATTAATATTAAGGTTTCATAGAATAGTTGGTTCTCGTAGTATTAACATTAAACAGGCAACCTTTATAGCATTTACACTAAAAACTACAAAAATGAATAGTTCAAATTTGAAGTATTATAACATAGATGTATTAATAAGTAAAGTAAATATCCCATTCAGAATCACAAATGCAATAAGAAATGCAGACTGAATTATATTTTACTTAGCTGGAACACTTATTATAATTATTGCTTGAGGGTATTTTTATGGCTAAATATAAGAAGAAATTAGATGATGATATATGGTGTCCTCTTGAATATGGACTGATGTTATTTGGTGGTAAGTGGAAGTCGCGCATTATATGTGTTTTATCTGCTAATGAAAGACTTCGCTATAGTGAAATACGCAAGGAAATGTATAATATTACGGATTCAGTTTTAGCGGCAACATTAAAAGATTTGATAGAAGCTGGAATTATTGACAGAAAATCTTACGATGAAATTCCACCGCGGGTTGAATATTCCCTGACAGAAAAAGGACGTTCTGTTGTGCCTATTTTACAGAGTATCTGTCAGTGGTCAGACATTTTTTATAAGGAAGATACGGAAAATCAAATGACACAGTGCCAGAAATGTGATTATCACAGGTAAGGATATAGTAAAAATAAATTTTTTTATACACAGGAGTTGTGTCTTGGCGCACTTGACACAAGGCTGATATGCGAAAAAACGTGCGCAGAAATGAGGATTATTATGTACACATACACAGAGGAAAAGAAGTTTACAAAGGAACAGGTACAGGAGTTATTTTTATCTATAAACTGGGTTTCAGGTAACTATCCAGAGCGTTTATATAGGGCACTTATGAATTCATCTACAGTGCTTACTGTATGGGATGGCGAAAGGCTGGTCGGGCTTATAAGGGTTCTTGATGATACAGCAATGCTTGCCCAGATACATTATGTAATTGTTCATCCCGACTATCAGGGAAAAGGTATTGCATGTGCCGGACATTCGATTGACCCTGAACAGAGGTCAAAAGGAATTAGTACATCAAAACCGGTTACGATTGAAAAAGATGTGTGGATTGGCTCCAATTCTGTAATATGTGGCGGCGTTACTATTGGTGAGGGAAGTGTGATAGGTGCAGGAAGTGTTGTCACAAAGAGTATTCCTGCCAATGTGGTAGCTGTTGGTAATCCTTGCAGAGTACTTCGCGAAGTGCGTGAGGAAGATAGAATTCCGATGGATGAGCTGGCATTTTAAAGTTCAAGAAATATAATGATATCAGGGTGCTATGTGCCAGTGGCACATGTTTATCACGGACCGAAGCGGAGCGTAGACGTGGAAGTGCGTAGCACGGAACAATCCATAGGTATCATAGCTGGGGGCTTTTGACCCTGATATCATTATATATAATTAAATGCGAAAAGTAAGTTTTATGTTAATTTACAATTCAATCTAGAATTCTTTATTCTTCATAATATTGTAACTTATTAAATACGATACTAAAAGCGCAATTAATACAGACATAATCCCTATTAATATAATAATCCAATCAGCTATCTGGTCAAAATAATGAAGTATATTCATTAGTGTTTCAAAGTTGACGATTTTTTTGAATACGAAAATTAATGCAGCAATTATTCCGACGACAACTAACAATGTTACACGGCTTTTTTCAGCTCCATATTTTATTTGTAATGGAAGTATTATAGCTACAAATAAAAGCATTATCAGTGGTGTTGCAAGAATGTCAGATATGCTTGATTCAATATTAACATTTATACCTTTTAATGCCTGTGAGGTCAGATATATCAAAGTAGCAGCTATACATGAAACAAGAGTTCCAGCTATACAGAATATATATTTTTCACTCACATATACTTTCGAGTCGATAGGAAGAGTCATTAAAAAGCGGTAGCCGTTATCATATTCATCATATGATATGGTTCCTATCATAACAATTATCATAAGCATAGGTAGATATGACAGAATAAATGTACCATCCTGTGAATATCCAATAAATACAGATAGTGCAAGGAATAGTAAAAGAGCTTTCTTTCTTTGCATTAATATTCTTATATCTTTTTCAAATAATCCTGCCATTATTTATAACCTCCAGTCATCATAAGAATTAATTCGTCTATACCGCCATTTTCGACAACAATTCCGGGATAATTTTCTTTATAAAATGCTTTGCTTTTTACAAAACATGCATAGCCATAATTTTCTTTCAGGCTATTTAAAATGTAACTTTTATCCAGCTCTCTAAACTGCTCCTCATTTACTTTAAGTACACCATATTGTTCTACTATTGCATCGGTATCCTCATGTAATATAATCCTGCCATTATGGATAAGGTAAATATCATCACATAAATTTTCCAAATCAGATGATATATGGGATGTGATTAATATCGAGCGTGTATCATCAAATGAAACATATTGCCGCAACATATCTAAAACTTCATTTCTGGCTTCTACATCAAGTCCGGTTGTTGGTTCATCTAATATAAGAAGTCTGGCTTTATGTGTTATTGCAACAAGAATTTTAAGTTTTACTTTCATTCCCGATGAAAATTCTGCAATTTTTTTATTTTTAGGAATGTTGAGTTCAATACATTTTTTATTGAAATATTCTCTTTCAAATTCCGGATACATATGTTTTAATATATGTTCAATATCTGACACGTTTAACTGTGTACTAAATCCCGAATTATCTAAGAAAACTCCAAGATTTAACTTATCTGAAGGAGTCAGTTTTTCTGCTGGAATTCCAAAGGTTTTTACAGTACCGCTGTCAGGTTTTATAAGTCCTGTTATTAATCCTATAGCTGTGCTTTTACCAGCTCCGTTTTTACCTACAAGTCCTGTAATTACACCTTGTGGAATATTCATAAATGGAATATCAAAATTATAATTTTTATAAGCTTTTTTGACATTTTCAAATGTAATCATTTAATTATTACCTATCAGCAGATTAACAATTTCAATTATTTCAGTATCATTCATACCTATTGACTTAGCTTTATCAATTACTTTTATGAAATCATCTTCTACTGCCTTTCGTCTTGCTTCAATAGCTACCTGTTTATCAGTAGCTGTTACATATGTTCCTTTTCCGTGAACTGTTGTTACAAATCCGTCTGCTTCAAGCCCATCATAGGCTTTTTTAACAGTAAGGGCGCTTATGCGAAGCTCACCTGCAAGCGTCCTTACAGATGGAAGTGCTTCATTCTCTTTTATATCAGAGTTAATTATTCCAGTTTTAATCTGTTCCATTAGCTGTTCATATATTGGAATCATTGAAGAGTGATTTAAAATAATATGCATATTATGGTTCTCCTTTACAATAAACAGTATATAACAGTATACAACAGTTGTCAACTGTTATATACTGTTTATTATAAATTTTACGATATTTAATAGTGGATAGTATATGAGGCAGAAAGTAAAAGAATAATAAAAGATTAAAAAATGCAATATATTGCATACTAGAATAAATAGTGCTATACTAAAAAATGTGTTAAGTATTAGACTAAAAATTGAAAATTAAGTATTAAATTAATGGTTAATACTTAAAAATTATGAACTAAGAACTTATTATTAATAGTTAAAAACAAAGGATTAAAAATAAAATCATTTGCAGGCAGAAACAAAAGTGCAGCAGTGTGAAAATAGATTTTTTACACGCAAAGTTTGTGTATGAGCGCACTTGCCACAAACTTGATATGCAAAAAAATATACGCAGAAAAGAGGATTATTATGAAAATATTTTTTTATGCCCTTAGAGAATATGACGAGCAGAAATATGTTGAAAAATTTGCAAAGCAGTATTCATTTGAGTATGCATTTACATCAGATTATCCGTCAATGGATAATATCGGACTGGCGAAAGGATATGATGCGATATCAATTATAACCAATCCAATGTATCCGGAAATACTTGATGCACTTCATAATGAGGGCGTTAAGTATATATCAACGAGAAGCATAGGCTATGAGCATATTGATATTGAGTATGCACATTCAATTGGTATGAAAGCTGCCCACGTAGTATATTCGCCAAACAGTGTTGCTAATTACACAATTATGTTAATGCTTATGGCGTGCCGCAATATGCCTTGGATAATGAAAAAGGCGGATTGTCAAGACTACTCATTAAAAGGTAAAGTTGGAAAAGAATTATCAACGTCAACAGTTGGTGTAATAGGAACAGGTAATATAGGTAAGACGGTTGTTAAGCATTTATCTGGCTTTGGATGCCGTATATTGGCATATTCCTGTTATGAGGATGAAGAAGTAAAGAAGTATGCAGAGTATGTAAGTTTAGATGAACTTTTGAAAAATTCGGACATTATAACATTGCACGTTCCGGGAAATGCTGAAAATACACATCTTATTGATGAAACAGCATTTGAGAAAATGAAAGATGGAGTTATAATAGTTAACACAGCAAGAGGACCTATAGTAGATACGCAAGCACTTATAGCATCATTAAAGAGTGGAAAGGTCGGATTTGCTGCGCTTGATACTTTTGAGGGTGAAGCTGGATTGTATTATCTCAATAAGGAAACGCAGAAGCTTGACAATGATAATATGGCAATTTTAAAGAGCTTTCCAAATGTGATACTCTCACCTCATATGGCATTTTATACTGAGCAGGCGGTGTCTGATATGGTGGAGAATTCTATTAGGGGAATACTTGGTCTGGAAAATGGTGACAATAGTCTGGAGGTTATATAATTTCAAGTGTTATAATAAACCTTTAAATTATATTGTAAACTATAAATGAGTAAATAAAGAAAATATCCCAATAAGTTTTTTGTTTGTGACGCAAATAATTTTAAATAAGTAACAAAAGATAAAACTTTGTGACGTAGAGAATTTTAAATAAATAATAGAAGGTAAGGCTTTGTAGCATAGACAAAATGAATTATATAATTTCTGAGATTTATTCATTTATAATTATAAATATAAAATTAGGACTTAAAAAAATGTTTCAAAAATAAAGTGATAGCTATAAATTAGCTAATTTAAAATAATGACTTAAAAATAGAGTTGCAGCAGGAAAGGATGGTTTCAAAATGGAAATAAAAAGTGTATTGATAAAAGATACAAAAAAAGAGGAACGTATCCGTATTGTGCAGGAGGGGCTTAATCAGTGCGGTGGTGCGTGTGATTTCTGTAATGGCTGTGATAACCTTGGCGGCGGCAGCGTGGACACATTTTATGAGCCATATATTAATGGAGAGAAAGAGCTTCGCCAGATAAATGAAGAATACAGAGCTAATTCAGGTAAGGTAATATAAAAGCAATGTCAAAATATTATTTTTATTATGCTTGATTGAGTATGTGGGTAAAAGAACCCAATTTATTAAGAAAAATATGAACGGAAATGGAGAAAAATATGGGAGCACCAGATATAGAAGTTTCCAGTGAGAATGAAAGAAGAGAATATATAAAAAACACATTTAAGGGCGGACAATTACACCGCACCAAAACGCTGGCGCAGGGGGATGAATGTTGCAATTTCCACGTTACAAGATTGAAAAAATAGAGTTATCAGCTATGCAACTGTCTTTTTGTTTTGGTGAAATAATTTTATTGCGTAGTTATATAGAATGTGTTTATAATAAAATATAAAAAAAGAGTGTGAACATTTTCATAAAAAGGGAGTAATAAAAGGATGAGTGTGCAGACAGATTGTGAGATGTTATCTGTTCAGGCGATGGAATCATATGCCAGAAAATATAATATTTCAGGAAATGATGTAGTTGAATTATTTCATAAAAATCAGGTTTTTGAAAAGATGATTATACAACATGAATATCTTCATCAAATAAGTTTTGAAGAAGTATTACAGTATGTAGAAAAAATTATAATGGAAAATTCAAAAGAATTAGTAGTTTATCATGGAAGCTGCTATGAATTTGAAAATATAGAACTTAATAAATCTCATAATAGAAGAGACTTTGGAAAAGGTTTTTATACTACAATTTTGAAATCACAGTCAAAGGAATGGGGCTATAGGCTTTCATTAAGAGAAAAAAAGAAAAATTATTTTATTTATGAATATTTATTTGAAGAAAATTCTGTATTAAATGTAAAAAGATTTGATACGTTAAGTGAGGAATGGTTAGAATTTATTAAAGAAAATAGAAGTAAAGGTGGATTACAGCATAAGTATGATGTGGTAATTGGACCTGTTGCGGATGATAATACAATGGAAACTGTTCAGTTATATATAGCAAATATTTTAACAGCATCAGAGGCAGTGGAGAGATTACGATATAATAAAGTTAATAATCAAGTATCATTTCACACAGAAAAAGCATTACAATATTTGCATTTAGTGAGGAGGGATTCTTATGTCAGAAATGATATATAGTTTTAATGGAAAAGATATTACAATGAATGTCTGTATACAAATCAGAGATGTATTAAAATTATTGCAGGAACATTTTAACATAAGTTTTGAGGAAGCGGCGTTAAGATTTTATAAGTCTGAAACATACAAGACATTGCAGGAAACGGAAAATGGATTGTGGGCAGAGTCGGCAGAATATATAGCTGATAGATATTGTGATGAGATAAAAGATAATGTAGAAGTGTAGTAAAATATGAGTTTAAATGAAAATTTTGTATAAATAAATGACATAAATTTGAAATATAAAGAAAGAGTAAAAAAGGAGAAATTTATATGAGTTTAATTCATAGTTAAGCTTTATGGAATAATAAGGGAGGTGTAGGG
>FR886258.1 GCA_000436535.1 Eubacterium sp. CAG:252
GGTCAAGAGAAAGACAATAATAACCAATCAGAAAGTGACTAAAATAAATAATATCAGGAAATAGTGTCAAAAGCCAGAGTATAATAACAACAGATTATTTAATATCAAATTTTAAGAATACAATTAAGATAGTATTGTAAGTAAGATGTCTATTAAAAATTATTTAGACAAATTTTTCTATCAACGTATCAGAAATGAAATTTATCCCACTACAAAAATCAGTCCAATTACAACAAAAATCGGGTGGATTACAACATATATATAAAAAGTATATTGCAAATATATTCAAAATGTGTTTTTATAGATAAAGAACATTATTAATAAATAATGTTTCTGAAAAAAATATAAGAATACAGGAGAGGATATGGAGTTAAAGTTGAACAGAAAATACAAGGATACATTATTCAGGAAGGTTTTTAATAACAAGAAGGATTTGCTGAGTCTTTATAATGCACTGAATGACACCAGCCATACAGATGACAGCCTCATAACAATTAACACAATAGAAGATGCGATATACATAGGTTATAAGAATGACATAATAAGGCGGAGGTGACAGATATGTTACTGACAGAATTTGATGAGAAAGCGTATATAGAGGGAGTTAAGAAGCAGAGTTATGCCGATGGTGAGGAAAAGATGGCAGAAAAGCTACTCAATTTGATAGCTAAGCTGAAGGAAGATGGACGTTCTGAAGAACTTATAAAGGTAAC
>FR886259.1 GCA_000436535.1 Eubacterium sp. CAG:252
AGCTTTTTATATTCAGTTTTTTCGTCATCAGATATAAATGTAAGTGCATCTATACGTGTGTTAAAGTCATCTATAAAAAGGCGGTCGGACGAGCCTGTTTTATTCACGGAGTCTATAACTGACTGACATGAGCTTATAATATCGTCAAGCAGGGAGTCTTCTTTAGTAAGACCTTTGCTGGCACGCATATTTTCATATTCTATGAGATTGGCAAAGTAGCTATCGACATCACATAACAGTGTTATGTATTCATCCACGTCCTTTTTTTCCATAAATGTATACTCTGAAAATACAAGTGGCAGCTCTATCTGTATGCCTATGGTTGGTGTGAGCTGTGTATCGTATAAGTCAAGGTCACTGTAACACAGGCGTGTCTGAAGATACGAAAGGAGATAGTCGTAAGTTATTGTCTGTTTTTTGGAAAGGAAGTTTCTGTCAAATGCTGTAAGCTCGGTGATACACTGTGTTATATCAGATGTATCATCAAGTGAGTCTGTATCTATACGTCCAAGGGTAACATCATAATCTGTAATGCCATATTCGTCAGGATGTTCAAGAAGGGTATGTAATGACAGTGTATCATCAACGATAAGTTCTTTGAACAGTCCGTCAGTGAATTCTTCAAATGCTTCATTATCAGTAGTGTTATAACTATATTGCGTGTCGTATGAATTATTATTATTTCCACGAAGCTGTCTGATGTCGGTTATACTGCAGCCTGTGAGAGATATGCTGGCAGCAGATATAACGACAGCCATCGTAAGGCTTATTACTTTTTTAATATTGCGCTTAAACATTATGATATGCTCCTATTTTTATATATTCTGATGTTACGGTGAAAAGGTGTTTTGCCCTTTACATCATATTTTTGTGATATATGGGTTTGTCACTTGTAGAATGAAATATTTTTGAGTCAAAAACAACTTAATTGTCGTGTGTTTTTAATTGTTTACGCATTTATAGTATATACCATAAATAGAGCTAAAATATATATTTATTCATTGGTATAAGACTAATGTATTGCCAATTCATTAACATTTTAACCTAATATATATTTTACATGGTAAGGCGGTGACGTTCAAGGACTACGTAAACTGCGAAGTTTCCTGCCATTGTTTATATCACCTCTTTCATTTTTGGTGTTCAAGAGTGCGTAAACTGTGAAGTAACGTAGCATGTGTGATACACCGGTGAGTGGCTTGATTTATTATTGTTACCCATATCCTAAATATATGTACGGGGTACTTAAAACTTGACATATTATTAAAAGTTAACTATCATTAAATGATTGGAAAAACCTGTATAGATAAGCAGGATTAACTTAGAGAAAATAAGGAAAATGGAGGTTATAAATATGCCACAGAATAAAGGTCCATTTTATATGACAACGGCTATTGCATATACATCAGGTAAGCCACATATCGGTAATACTTATGAGATAGTGCTTGCGGACAGTATCGCAAGATTCAGACGTCAGGAGGGATATGATGTATTTTTTCAGACAGGTACTGATGAACACGGTCAGAAGATTGAATTAAAGGCAGAAGAAGCAGGAATAACACCTAAGGAATTCGTAGACAAGACATCTGCTGAAATTAAGAGAATATGGGATCTTATGAATACATCATATGATAAGTTCATAAGAACAACAGACGATTACCATGAAAAGCAGGTTCAGAAGATATTTAAGAAGCTCTACGATCAGGGAGATATATATAAGGGTGCATACGAAGGTATGTACTGTACACCTTGTGAGTCTTTCTGGACAGAGTCACAGCTTGTTGATGGAAAGTGTCCTGACTGTGGACGTGAAGTTAAGCCGGCTAAGGAAGAAGCATATTTCTTTAAGATGAGCAAGTATGCCAACAGACTTATTGAGCATATTAATACACATCCAGAATTTATACAGCCTGTATCAAGAAAGAATGAGATGATGAATAACTTTCTTCTTCCGGGACTTCAGGATTTATGTGTATCAAGAACATCATTTAAGTGGGGAATTCCAGTTGATTTTGATGACAAGCATGTAGTGTATGTATGGCTTGATGCGCTTACTAACTATATTACTGGTATCGGTTATGATGCTGACGGCAACTCTTCTGAGCAGTACAAGAAGTTCTGGCCAGCAGACCTTCACCTTATCGGAAAGGATATTATCAGATTTCATACTATATACTGGCCAATATTCCTTATGGCACTTGGCGAACCACTTCCTAAGCAGGTATTTGGTCATCCATGGCTTTTACAGAATGATGGCAAGATGAGTAAGTCTAAGGGGAATGTTATATATGCAGATGACCTTGTAGATATGTTTGGTGTTGATGCCGTAAGATACTTCGTTCTTCACGAAATGCCATTTGAAAATGATGGTGTTATATCATGGGAGCTTTTAGTTGAACGTATGAACTCAGACCTTGCTAATACTCTTGGTAATCTTGTAAACAGAACTATCGCCATGTCTAACAAGTACTTTGGTGGAGTAGTAAACAAGACTGGTGTTACAAGTGAGGGTGCCGGTGTTGATGAAAATGGCGCAAGTCTCGACTTTGATGCTGACCTTAAGGCTGTTGTAACAGCAACAAGAGATAAGGTTCAGGATAAGATGTCTACACTTCATGTTGCAGATGCCATGACTGAGGTATTTTCTTTATTTAAGAGATGCAATAAGTATATAGATGAAACTATGCCTTGGGCGCTTGCCAAGGATGAGTCTAAGAAGGAAAGACTTGAAGAGGTACTTTACAACCTTGTTGAGAGTATTACTATCGGTGCTAATCTTCTTAAGTCATTTATGCCAAACACAACTGAAAGTATATTAAAGCAGCTTTATCCAGCTGACCCATCAGAGGGTGAAAGAGATTTTGATGACCTTGATAAGTTCGGTTTAAGAAAGTCAGGTGAAAATGTTACTGACAAGCCGGAAATTCTTTTTGCAAGACTTGATATAAATGTTGTTATGGAAGAGGTTGAAAAGCTTCAGGAAGCACAGAGAAAGGCTAACGGAGCAGTAGAATATCCTGTAGTTGAAAAGAAGCCTGAAATAACATTTGAAGATTTTGAAAAAATCCAGATTCAGGTTGGCGAAGTGCTTAAGTGTGAACCAGTAAAGAAGGCTAAGAAGCTTCTCTGCTCACAGATTCGTGTCGGCGATGAGGTAAGACAGATTGTATCTGGTATATCACAGTACTACAAGCCAGAAGAAATGGTTGGCAAGAAGGTTGCAGTGGTTACTAACCTTGCACCACGTAAGATATGCGGCGTTGAATCACAGGGTATGATACTTGCGGCTATGGATGATAAGGACAATCTGTCAGTTATGACGGTTGATAAGGATATCATTGCGGGTAGTGAAATCGGATAAAATTGTTGTTTAGCTGAAAATTTATTGACAAACGGACGACATAACATGCGAAAGCTACAAGCCGTGCCGGAGGAAAGCGGAGCAAAGTGCTGTGCTTGCACAAAGCACTTTGCTCTGCTTTTCTCCGATAGGGCGCCAGCCCGACAGTGAAAGAAAGCGAAGCTTTCTTGAACATGCACGGCGAAAGTAGTGGGTCCGTGCAGACGCTCTGACTGCTTACACTATATCTGATTGTGACTTAATATACTTTCTAAATGAGTGGTAAATATAAGAGGCTTTTCATTTTTATATAAGTTTGTTATTTTTTGGAGTGAGAGTTATACTTGCTCAATAAGAAGTGTTAATAAAGATTGAGTAAGAAGGAGAACTATATGAGAAAAAATTATGGTATGATACCGACTTTAATAGCTGCTATGGCATTTTCAATACTGTTGGCAGGAAGTTCATCTGTTGCTGCAACACAGGTAATGGCAGCGGAAGATAACAGTGGTTATGCAATGGTAATGGCAGATGATAACGCATCTGATACAATAGCAACAGGTAAGTGGGGAAGTTGTGACTGGAATGTAAGCAGTGATGGAGTTCTTACAATCGGCGGTGGTATTGGTGCAAGTGACTATTATTATTATGATGGAAGTGTATGGCATGAATACGATATCTATAGAATAGATATAGTGGGCGATATATCATTTGAAAAGAATACAAGTCTTGAGATGCTTTTCGCATGTATGGAAAAGGTTAAAGAAATTAATGGACTTGACAGGCTTAATACTGAAAATGTAGTTAATATGAGTGGAATGTTTGAACACTGTTATGAATTAACAAGTATTGATGTGAGTCATTTTAATACATCAAATGTCACCAATATGAGTCATATGTTTAACTGGTGTGATAAATTAACTTATGTAGATGTAAGTGGTTTTGATACATCTAAGGTAACAAATATGGAAGAAATGTTTATTAATTGTATGAAACTGCCTAGTATAGATGTAAGTGGATTTGATACAAGTAATGTAACAGATATGAGTATGATGTTTCGTAGCTGTTACGCATTAACAAGTTTGGATGTAAGCGGATTTGATACAAGTAACGTAACAGATATGAATCAGATGTTTAGTGGATGTGAGTTGATAAAGAAACTTGATATTCATAATTTTAATCTTTCTAACATTAATGAGGAAAGTAATTATATTGATGGTATGGAATGGATATTTATGGGATGTGACAGCATATCAGAATATATTATGCCATATAATCTTGGAACTGACATTAATAGAGAAAAGAATATTATGTATATGTTGATGTATATGGCAGATTGCCAGTGGAAGGATGTAACCGACGGTATTATATATGATGGAAAGCCAGATACGTTGATGGAGAATCATATATACATCAAATATGTTGAGGGTGCTAGGAATGGTTTATGCCAAGGTGACGATGGCAACTGGTACTATTATCTTAATGATGAAATAGATACGACATATATAGGTTTGGCATGTAATGAATATGGATGGTTTTACGTAAATAACGGAGTTGTTGATTGGAGCTATACAGGTTTAGCAAATAATGAGTATGGTTGGTTCTACGTAAATAATGGAGTGCTTGACTGGGGTTATACAGGACTTGCAAACAA
>FR886260.1 GCA_000436535.1 Eubacterium sp. CAG:252
AATGAACTCCAGTCAGCAGCAGACCAGCTTACAGACGGAACAGTAACTCTTCAGGATGGTACACAGACACTTGCAGACAGTATTCCAGCACTTACAGATGGTGTAGGCAAGTTAGATGACGGTGCTTCATCACTTAAGGATGGTATATATGCTTATACAGATGGTGCAACAGCACTTGCAGCAGGAGCAGGACAGCTTAAGGATGGCATTGCAGCTTATACAGACGGTGCTAACCAGCTTGGAGCAGGAGCAACAGAGTTAGAAACAGGAATTAAAGATTATACAGATGGTGTTGTTAAGCTTGGAGCAGGAGCAACAGAGTTAGAAACAGGAATTAAGGATTATACAGACGGCGTGGCACAGATTAGCGCAGGTTCTACAGACTTAAAGAGTGGAATAAATGCATATACAACAGGTGCCAAACAGTTAGGAGCAGGAGCTGCCCAGTTAAAGACAGGTGTAGAAACTTATACAGCAGGTGTAGCAAGCGCAGCAGCAGGCGCTAAGCAGGTAAGTGATGGTGTATCACAGTTAAAGACTATGCTTACAGAAACTATGGCTAATCAGCTTGCAGAAAATCTTAGTTATTATAAGACTAACAAGAATATACAGGAAAGTGTATCACAGCTTACAGCAGCAGCTACAGGAGCTGGTCTTAGCGGTATTACTATAGCAGACGACCTTACAGCACTTGCAGCAGTTAATGGTGATGATGCTGTAGCAGAGAAGATTACAGAGCTGTATACAAAGTATCTTACAGCTTATACACAGAGCGTTGTTGCTAATGGTGCAACAAGCCAGATAACAAGTTTATATGCTAACCAGTTAGGCCTTTTAGTTAAGGCTGCAAGCAATCAGGGTGCAGCAGGAGCACTTGCACAGGTTGCTGCACAGATTGCAGGAAGCGCTTCATCTATAGATACACTTGCACAGGGTGCAAGCAGCTTAAGCACAGGTCTTGATACTCTTAATGAAAAGAGTACTGAGCTTAACAGTGGGGTAAGCGATATTAATGATGGTTTAGTAAAGCTTAATTCTAAAAATGATGACCTTAATGAGGGAGTTGCAAAGTTAGATACAGGAGCAGATAAGTTAGACTCAAATAGTAAGAAGTTAAATACAGGAGCAGCAGCTTTAAATGCAGGTGTTGCTACACTTAATTCTAAAAATAATTTACTTAATGAAGGTATTCAAAAAATAAATGCAGGTCTTGGAACTCTTAACAGTAAGAATGATACACTTAATGGTGGTATCGGTCAGTTATACAATGGCTTTGCAACACTTAATGCTAACAATCCAGCATTAAGAGATGGTTCATCACAGCTTGCAGATGGTACATCAACACTCAGGTCATCATCTACAACTTTAGCAGACGGCGTTACACAGCTTAATGAAGGTGCTATAACACTTAAAGATGGTATGGCTGAATTTAATGCATCTGGTATCAAGGCTATCACAAGTCTTGTTGGTGATGATGCTGACATAGCAGTAGATACAATCAAGGAAGTAATTAATCTTGGTAAGAATTACAACACATTCCTTGGTAAGACAGATGGAAAGGATAGTTCAGTAACATTTGTATACAAGATGGCTGAATTAACTAAATAATCAAGCTTACTTTTCCAAAACTCTCATATATATGCCAGCCCGGCTGGCGGAAAGATTAATGGTCTTTCAAAAAAGC
>FR886261.1 GCA_000436535.1 Eubacterium sp. CAG:252
TATATGATATATAATAAATGATACATTATTTATGATTGTTAATTTAAAACTCTAACTATAAATGAGCAAATAAAGACATTTTTTTGTTATTAATTGCTATTATATTTTTTTGATGATAAAATTCTTTTCTTGCAACATATTCTAAAGTTACTCAGGTCAATATTAACACTATATGCATTGGATATGCTTCTTCCCACTCATATTAAAATAATCACAGAATAAGCCCTTTTAATTTTTTTGATTTTCATTATAGATATATTTTTATAAAATCTTAGAATAATTACGCATCCAAAATATAGAACAAACAATAATCACATAAAAAAATCAGGTCATCCTGCGACAACCTGATTAATTCTTACATTTATAAAATATTTACTTTTCCATAACCACTATTTTATTAGACATACCACGCACCACTGGAATTTTACCCAGTACATTGTACACAGGCATAATCACCTTCATACCCTCAACCAGACTGACATCGCGTTTCCACGTAAAGATGGGAACAATCTGCTGCAATTCCATGCCATTTTTAACACCCCACGTAAACTTTGCATTACTGCCTTCTATTGACTTTTCCTTCATATGTTTAACAAAAAATGGTGACATAGTTTCAATCATTACCGTTGATTTGTTAAATGCATTTTCTATAATCGAAAATATCTGCCTGATGTCCTTCTCCTGCAAATACATAGACAATCCTTCCATAATTACAAGCACATTTTCTCCATTATATGTAATATCATCTGTATATGAAGTATCCATTGCGGACTTGGCAATCTGGTATATAGGACCATTTTCAGCAAGAAAACGCTTTCTTATATTTATCGTTTCAGGCAAATCAACATTATACCAGAGCTTATACTTTCCCTGCATACGATAACATCTTGTATCCATACCGCAGCCAATATTTACAACAATCGTATCAGAATGTGTATTCAGATAATCATTTACCATACCATCCAGTACAATCGTTCTTGCAATCACACCATTTGCCATAGTACTGTCTTTATCTGCTTTTGTAAAATCATAATCCAGTTTTTCTACAATTTCTACCGCTATCTCATCCATGATTTTAGCATCACTCTTCTTTGTTTCTTTCGCCCTTGCATATAATGTCTGAATCATCGTTTCCGGAACGCCGGTTATCTTTATTTTTTCCTTCATACCAATACTCCCTCAGATTTTTCTTACAACACAATGCATTCTCATACCTTTACGTATCTCGAATTTTTCTACCTTAAGACCTGCCTTTTTGCAGCACTCCATAACTGTTTTTCTTCTGGCAATCTTTACATCGCCATGTCCCAGCATATTAGCGACAGGAAGCTCTATATTATCCATAAACCAGAGAAGAAGCCTGTTGTCACTTGTCACATCTCTAAGTATCAATCTTCCTCCCGGTCGAAGACATCTTTTTACGCTGTTAAAAAATGCCTGAGGATTAGGATAATGGTGAAAACTATTGGAACATATTATTGCATCAAAAGCATTTTATTAATATTTAATTATTATATTGCTTGGATATTCAAGATTTTTTTATAACTTATTCTTAATTATATTACTACTCCACACAAGTGACATATTTCGTGTTGTATGACTTGTGCCGTAAATCCGCTATACTTCCCATGTTGTGGCTTAAAATTACTGTCAAGATAGTCAACCTCTATCTCCTCATATCTTATGCAGGGTCTGACACCATCTAATGATAAACAGCCCTCTTCCGTCTTATATTCGCCTGACTTTTTAGTTATAACAGGATTAATCATTGCAAACTGAAATGGACCTGCTGCCACTGCTATTATTGACTTATTCACACCTATCATATTGGCTGCCATTCCAACACATATTTCCCTGTTTGCTCTTAAAGTATCTATCAAATCTATTACAACCTGCTTGTCCGCTTCTGTCGCAGGCTGTGCCTTTCTTGCAAATATCTGCTTTCCTTTTACAATTTTCTTAACCATAATTATATCTTCCTTCCACAGACATTTTAATCCTAATATTCTTTGTCAATATTGCCTTCTATTCCATACATTTCTTTAAATTTCTCGATATCTGCCGGTGTTTTTATAAGCATAATATCTTCTATTTTTCCAGTATGAATATCCTTAAACCCAGCCATTGGCACATTCATTGACCAGCTCTCCTGATAATCTGTCAAATCCAACGCAGTTCTTTACAAACGTTGTTACAACAAGAGCTACTCCTTTGTAACCTTCTTTTCCGCATCGTAACTTCTCATGCTTCTTCTGCTATTTAATACTTCCTGTAATTCCATAATGTACTCCTCTTGATAATTATTTTCTTACGCTTATAATAACATAATTCTCTTTTTAGATACCACAATCACGAACCCGCGCTATCACTTTTCCGGACTGTCGGGCATTCGCCCTATCATACCAAAGCCTAACAAAGTACTTTGTGCAAGCACAGCACTTTGTTATTCTTTCGTCTGGCACGGCTCATTGCTTACGCACATTATAGCATAGTTTTTCGGTAATACATATATGAATATATTACCGTCAAAATGCAGGGAATAATAGCAACTACAAGAAGTACCCATACATTTTCAAATGGTGATGTAACTATCAGTGCTATTCCTCCAATTACCATACATTTTCCACCAAACCTGTGTGTATGATACCAGTTATCTGAATTATTTAATGCCCATGGAATACGGAACCCAATTGTGTAGTTTTGCTTTATCTTAGGTATGAAGTTACCCAAAATTATATACAAAACTCCAATAAGCAGAGAGCTAAAAAAGCCAATATCAAACTGATATCCAAGATTATATCCATAAACCATAGCACATGTTACAATAGAAATAAATGGACATATCCATATAACAACAGAAAACATTTTATTGTTAATATTTTTTGCTTTAGGGTCAATATTGGTTGCAATTATACATATCAAATGTGTTGCTAATAATATAGCTGGAAGCCCAATCACTGCAAAAGCCTTAGATGAGTAGCCATCAGGCTGGTTATCAGCTCCCCAGTGCGTTACAACAGTATCAGGTAATTGATTCCACAAAAACAATCCCATAACGATTGGAAGAAGCAATAAAACCAAAGTAAATAATATCATTTTTTTATTTTGTTTAATCATCATGTTTTTCTCCTTTCAATTCACTAATCCATAACATAATCTCCTCAAGCACAGTTGCGTTAAGTTCATAATAAATGAACTTTCCTTCACGTTCATCGCGAATTAAATCAGCATCCTTTAAAACTGACAAATGTCTTGAAATCGCTGCACCTGATATTGAAAAATGATTACCAATCTCACCAGCCGACAAGCGCGAATGTTTAAGAAGATTAAGTATTTCGCGCCTTGTAGGGTCAGCGAGTGCCTGAAGCGTATCCTGTAATGCCAAACTTACACCTCCTTTATTTAACATTTAACTTAAATGTTAAATGTATTATAACATAATATTTATATATTTCAAGCTAAAATATATCTTTATACACAGCAATTTTGTTTGAAGTATGTGCAGATACTAATACAAAACTGCTGTTAGCTACTGAATTATCTACTCTTTCAAACATAAATAACAACTCACCATTCTAACAAGCTGATATAATCTTCTGCAAAAATTCTTCAATAATAAGCAGACAAAGAAAAGAGCGCGACTATTAATCACACTCCCTCATTATAGCATTATTCACCAAAATCAATATCAACTGTGCCATTGGCATACTTCATATATTCAAAAAGCTTAGGTGCTGAAAGAAGTGTAAGTGGATCTCTTTCGTGCTCATCATATTCAAACATTTCTGCCACCTGCTTTATCTCCTCATTGGAAATTGAATTCATATATTCTCTTAATTCCATTACCGTCATATTAAAAAGTTCTTCCTGACTCTTCATTGCTTAATTCTCCTTATCTGATATATTATATTGGGGCTTATTATGCATATTCCTATATATACATTAACTATAATAACATTGTACACAAAATGTATCATGCTTCTAAAATATGCATACACATTATTTTTCTATTACTTAAAATCTCGTTACCTTTTGGCATTATCATAATAATATTAAAGAATTCGTAAATATTTTTTCATATTTTTTATATATACACCTTTATATACTATCAATCTCCATACCCCGTATATATTACCTTGCCAGTATTCCATAACTCTGCTGTTTTCTTCGCAGCTTCAAGCTTGTCTTCGTCATTATTATATCTGAATGTTGCTGACTGACATCCACAATCCATACAAGTCACATAAAAACCGTGGTCTACTTCCTCTAATAAAGAAGGTCCTAAACACCTTGGGCAATCCTGTAGGTCTATCATTTCATAAATTTCCATAATATAATTCCTTTCTTAACTACTCTATTTTACTTGGTTTTGGTAGAATAAATATTATTATATACCATATTAACCTATATTGTCTAAAATATAATATGAACGTTCTCATCTTCAATAAGTTTTTCAAATAAATCATTATCAATCAATTCTGTAACTAACACAATAGAATGGTCTTTACGCTCTTTACTATATGTAATCTTGCGGGTATCATTTCTATATTCACCAAGATTATGAATATCTATTTCTCCATTTCTAATAAGCTGGCATAAAATAGCATCATTACTCTTATAAGAAACTGGAACTGGTATTTTATGTTCAAATACTTTTCTAAGATTTTCCTCAGCTTTTTTCTGAAATTCATAAGTATCACTATCCTGAGAATATATTGTTAATACATCT
>FR886262.1 GCA_000436535.1 Eubacterium sp. CAG:252
AAAGGCAGCAACATCTATACAGTAGAGAGAGGTCCTAAGACTATCGGTGCAAAAGTATCTGATGATAAAAAGAAGTCCTATCGCAAGAGCACCATTCATCAATCAGAGCCGAAGAATAAGGGATTATCAAGATTCAAGCGAAACCTTAAAGAATCCAATACTTCAATCAAGACCAAGAATACCAATCTTCACATAGCATGAAGATAAATGAACTGGATAGGATTGGAAAGATGATTATGTTGTTTTTAGGATAGATTATATTATGAGATAAATCCTATTAGGTGACAATTGATTACAAAGACCCTTCGTGATAAAATTAAAATATTTCGGGATGGGGATTGGATTAATGCTAATTACAAAACCAAAACTATCTCTTGAGGGACAAATTGAGCACTTGAAGGAAAAAGGAGTGCTCTTTAACATAATGTATGAAGAGTCAGTTAAGGAATATCTTACTCAGCATAATAATTACTTTAAACAGATTGCATACAGAAAAAATTATGATAAGCCTCCCAATGGAGAGAACGAAGGAAAATAAATAAACTTTGAGTTTGCATATCTGGTTGATTTGGCTGTGATAGATATGAAATTGCGATATCGTATTGTATATATGGCTCTGGATATTGAGCATTATACAAAGTTGCAGCTCCTGCGTATGATGGATAAGTTTAATGAGGATGGATATCAGATGTATCAGAAAAATTGGACGCTGGATATTCAGAATATGTCATGGGTAGAAGACATCAACAGACAAGTAGATTTTCTAATCAAGCAGTTACATTTAAAAGGAACGGAAAAAATACTTGATCTTGCATGTGGATTTGGTCGGCACTCACTGGAGTTTGCCAGACGTGGGTATGATGTTACCGGTATTGATATTACACCGGCGTACATAGATTATGCAAACGAGCAGGCAAAA
>FR886263.1 GCA_000436535.1 Eubacterium sp. CAG:252
TTCGTAAATCGCTTCTTTCTCATGTTTGGGCGGGTCGGAAATATAAAAGCTTTTTCGTGCAAGCACGAACAGCTTTTCTACTTCCGACCCTGGGACATCATATTTCACCTTCATCTAACATCTTATCCAATGTCAGCTTAATGGTGTTTACTGCCTGTTCTGTGGTGCAGTCGGTGAGCTGGGCTCCGGCTATGCTCATATGGCCGCCACCGCCAAGCTTCTCCATAACAAGCTGTACATTTACCTCGTCTATCGACCTTGCGCTTATATACAGCTTATCCTCGTAAGCTGTGATAACAAACGATGCCTTTATGCCTGATATGTCAAGAAGCTGGTTTGCAGCTTTTGCGCCGCCTATTGTCGGACTTTCAAGCCCTGCCCCGTCAAATATTGTTATGGCAAATGCATCTTTATATACCTCTGCCTTACTTACCGCTGATGCTATAGCTTTATATTCATCCATATCATTTCTAAGCATTTTTCTGACACGCGTTACATCTGCGCCGTGTCTTCTTAAGAATGCTGCAGCCTCAAATGTACGTGGACCTGACTTGCTGTTAAAACCATCTGTGTCTATCGATATACCTGCATACAGCGCATCCGCCTCAAATGCTTTTAACTTAATTCCATCATCCACATACTGTATCATCTCTGTAACCATTTCGCAGGCTGAAGATGCATATGGGTCTACATATGAAAGAACCGCACCGGTTATAGTGTCGCTTGAACGTCTGTGGTGGTCGAACACTATCGTTGTCTTGCACTTATCAAGAAGTGATGGACATTCTGTTCTTTGTGCGCGGTTTGCATCAACTACTATGACAACTGTCGATGGCTTAAGATAGCTTTCCACCTCATCTTTCTTTATAAACATATCATCCGGATATTCTTCTTTATTTATAAATCTGTTCATAAACGGACGGACACTTGTTGACACTTCTCCAAAGACTATATGTGCCTCCTTGCCAAACTTCTTGGCTATAATATATATACCAAGCGCCGAACCAAATGAGTCGATATCCGGAAGACTATGTCCCATAATAAGCACATTATCATTGGCTTCAAGAATCTGCCTTAAGGCATGCGCCTTTACACGCACCTTTACACGCGTATTCTTTTCCATCTGCTGGCTCTTTCCACCATAATAATATATCTTATCTCCATCCTTAATAACAGCCTGGTCGCCGCCACGTCCAAGTGCTAAGTCCATCGCAGCCTTTGCTACTTCATAGTTCTTAGCATAATCACTTGCGCCTGTTCCAATACCGATACTTAGAGTAAGTGTCTTCTCATTACCTACCTTTACACTCTTTATATCCTCAACCAGACTGAACTTATCAGCAAGCAGCCTCTCAAGATACTTGTATCTGAACACTATAAAGTACTTATCCTTTTCTAACTTTCTTATAATGGCAGAGCCGGCTGAAAAGTACTTATTAACACGCTTATCGACAAGGCCTACGAACAGCGAACGTCTTACATCATCAACGCTTTCAAGCGCATCCTCGTAGTTGTCTATATATACAAGACCTACAACAAATCTTTCATCCCTAATTTTCTGTATATATTTGTTAACATCTGTCTCATCAAACATATACATAGCCACAAGCGATGAGTTATAATCCCTTGAAAGTATATTGACTCCCTGTGTAAGGACATCCGCACTTATTCTCTTCATCTCTATTCTGTAATCCCTGTCGTTAAGTGCAACCCTTACTTCCTTATAGTCATCAAAGTTACGGAATACATTTGTCGATAATTCCGGTATTATGGTTGAAATGTTTTTGTTGAATTCATTCTTCTTGTTAATACTGTGCTGCATAGTAGAGTTCATCCACAATATATTACCTTTATTGTCAAGCAGACAATAGGGAATACTAAGGTCATACAACAACTGCCTCTGAACCTGTGAATAATTAGAAGAAAACTCTACAATTTCTTTTATAACTCTAGGTCTGAAATACAGCATCATAAATGCACATACAATTATATATATAAGCGCAAATACCATAACGACCGATGCCGCCGGCACACTTATAAAGTATAATGCAAAATCAACTATTATTAGTAATATCCCTAGAGCTATAGGCCATATAAAAACTGAATTAAGCCTTCCCGATGGCCGAAATGACTTTCCCTGCTTATTATTCATAATATCTCCATTCTCGTTATGGTGCTGCTGCGCCTACGATAATACAATTCACTAGAATATATAAGTAATATAATATATGTTCTATTCTACATAATGCTAAAGCATATCAGCATTATAACACAGATTGTTAAAATAGGGAATATGGGGGAGTGGTTTGATTAGTTTGTGGGGTGCGGGGGTTGATTGATTTGTGAACTTATTTATTATTGAATGGTTGAAGTTGTAATGAGGATTAAGTTTCTAATGATGTGTTTTAATGACTTGGGTTGTTGGTTTGGGATTGTTGTAGGGATAGTTTAGTTTGGGCCGCGGTTATTATGCCGGAGGCATAATAACTGGCGGCTGAATTGGCATGGATTGTGGCTTAACTCGTAACGATGAGTTAGAGAAATATTATGGCTTTGCCATAATATCTCTCTAACAGTCGCGGTGCTCCTCGAATATAAAAACAAAGACCCAGTTATTCCTGCAAGCAGGATAACTGGGTCTTTGTTTTTATATTCTCATCGTTACTCGCGCTTATTCTACTGTGTATGGTAAGAGTGCTACGTGTCTTGCTCTCTTTACTGCTACTGTAAGAGCTCTCTGGTGCTTTGCGCAGTTTCCAGTGATTCTTCTTGGAAGAATCTTTCCTCTTTCAGATACATACTTCTTTAATAAAGCAACATCCTTATAATCTAATGCCTTGTTTGCATCAGCACAAAATGCACATACTTTCTTTCTTCTGCGCATTGGTCTTCTTCTCATCTGACCCTCTGGTCTTTCAGCCTTCTTATCTGGCATGTTAAGTTACCTCCTATCTTAATTGAAAGGTAAACCCTCGTCTTCCACGCTATCACCATCAGGTATATTCATAAATCCATCACCTGCTGCAGCGCTTGGTTCTGGTCTTGATGGTGCATATGCTGTTGCACCTGCTGCGGAAGCAGCGGCTTTACTTTCTGCGAATTCCTGTTCTTCAACAACAACATCAGTAGTGTAGACTCTCTGTCCGTCCTTGTTAGTGTAACTACCAGTCTGGATACGTCCTGTAATGGCAATCTTTGTTCCCTGATGTAAATACTTCTCAGCGAACTCAGCGGCTCTGCCAAATGCAACACAACCTATGAAGTCTGCTGACTGTTCGTCACCAGCTCCATTATTACCTCTAGCACGTCTTCTGTCTACTGCTAATGTATATCTAGCGATTGCCATAGCTCCATCTGAATTCTGTGAATAGCGTACATCTGGATCTCTTGTCAATCTACCCATTAAAATTACTTTGTTCATACTTATTCTCCTCTTCTATAAAGAGTTGTAAGCCTAAACGTCAACTAATTATTCCCCATCTTTTACGATTAAGAATCTGATTACGTTTTCCATAATACGAATTCTTGACTCAACTTCTGCTGGTGTAGTTGCATCAGCTTCAAACTTAATGAAGTTGTAGTATCCTTCGCTCATATGCTGGATTTCGTATGCAAGCTTCTTCTTTTCGCAAGTACCTGGATCAGTAATAGTACCACCGAAACGAGTGATTAATTCCTTAACCTGCTCTACTGTAGCATTTCTTACTTCATCCTCGACGTTTGCGCTAACAACTAATGCTAATTCATACTTATTCATCTACGTCGCACCTCCTTCTGGTCTTTTGGTCCCTTTTATTCAAATATAAAAAGAACAAGGATTATAATCTCACGAGGTTTAATTTTAGCATAGATTAATCCATATTACAAGTCTTTATTTTCATTTTTTTGTATTTTTTTAATATTCTTTTCTACAAGAGACCTCTTTAATATAATCTCATGTGAACATCCACAACAACGCAGCTTAATATCTGCGCCTGTCTTTAGAATCTGCCACTCATAGCTTCCACATGGGTGCTTTTTTTTCATTTTAATAATATCACCTGCATCCAGTTGAATCATTCAGTCCTCCATTCACGCATATATATGATACCATGGGCAAAAGGTCTAAACCCACATGAGCCTGCTCATAGGTGGGGGCTTTTGGCCCCAACATTTTATATATTATACTATAACCATAAATGCTTATTATTCTCTTATAACAACACCAAGTATACTGCAGCCGTCTGCCTCTAACCTGTTTACCTCTTCATTCATATCCTCAACCGAATATGCCTCTTCGTCTTTTATTATCATAGTTTTATCACAATACTGTGCAAGAAGACCGTCTTCATCTGTATCGACAACTATATAATCGTAATCATTACTATACTTCTCAAGCAGATTTTTAAAGACCTCTCTCTCATCACGTGTGACAATTTCATCATCATTAATACCTGTAAATATTATATCCAGCCCTTTATGATTAGTAACACATATAATTTCGTGATTTTTATTTGGATTCTTAAGATAATCTATAACACCCTTTGCATTCTTTCCAAGCTTGTACTTTCCAAGAAATACATCCCTCTTTATATCCCCATCAATAAAAAGCACCTTATTTCCTTTTTCCATAATGCCATAAGCTATCCTGAAAGTATCAACCCTGCCGCCTATAACAGCCACCGACTTATGCAAATTAAGATTACCTGTTATGTCTTCAGCAATATGCTCAAAATCCTTCTTTTTATCGCTGTCTACATTTACAAGCTTATCGATATTAACTCTATACATATAATCTCACCCCTATCCTACTTTCTTATCGTACCTATTATACGGTAATTCTTCTTAGAAGCTTCCTGTATATCTGCAACATCAGATGAAAATGTTTCTGCCGCCTCCTGTAACACTTTTTCTACTGTCTGGTCTTCATCTATAGTAGCAGCAGCCTGATCTTCTATTTCTATATTTTTCAATTCCTCATCAGATAACTTATCAGCTTTTCTTATAACCTCTGACTCTATATTATCAGCTGCTTCTACTGCCGTTGCTTCCCTCAGCGCCTTATACTCTTCATCAGTTATCTCTGCTTTGTATACAACCTCTGTTACTGGCTTATCTGTATCTTCCTGCTTTTTATCTGCTTCTTCATCACTATATGGTACTTCCATTTCTGGCTTTCCACTGTGTACATTCTCAACTTTTGGCTTTGTAAATGCTGCTTCTTCCTGTTCCTCATCCACCGAATCAATGCTATTTACAACATCTGAACCTTTATTCTCTGTTTCTTCCTGTTCTACATCCACTGCATCAGCACTATATGTTACATCCATCTCTGGCTTTCCATTATGTACATCCTCAACTTCCGGCTTTGCATATGCTGCTTCTTCCGCATTATATACTATTTCAGATGTTTCATTCTTTATAACTTCCTGCTCCTCATCTGCTGTATCAATACTATTTACAGCATCTGAACCTTCATCCTCTATAACTTCCTGCTCCTCATCTGCTGCACCAATACTATTTACAACATATGTCTCCGGCTGTTTTATAATATCATCCTCTGACTTGCCAGATGACTTCTTACGCTTTCTGCTCTTCTTGTTCTTTTCTTCCTTGCCTTCATTAAAATAGTCGCTGACTTCATGTTCAAGCTTGTCCAATACTTCGGCTTCATCAACATTTGCAGCACTGACTGCTTTAGCCTGCTTGTCCTTTCCATCCTCAATGAGCTGTGGCTTATGGTCTATATAATCCATATGCCCAAAACGTCTTTCATACTCAAATTCATGATTATAATCATCATCCTTAGACTTAAATGCACTCATAAAAAGGCATACTATCACTTCAATAAAAAGGCATATTGCACTTGCTATACCTGTAATAATAGCTGTATTTCTGTATAAATCCGGCTTAAAAGCTACACCGCTTGATGTACCCTCCGATAATATCTGGATAGAATTAACCGGTATAATAGAGGTTGTCTTAATAGCTGTTGCCGCAACCGCATCTACATACTTCTTGGCAGTATTCTGGTCTGGATTGACACATTTAATCTCTACTATATTACTGTTAGCCGGTGATGATACCTCAAGATACTGCGCAATATCTTCGGAAGTTCCTGCTATTTTCTGTGCTGCTGATATTACAACATTACTTTTAAATATAATAGTAAAGTCTTCCTTAAGTCCGCCATTACTAGCTCTTATAGAAGCCTCATTTTCTTCACCAGGAACAACATATAACTGTGTTGTCGACTCATACATAGGTAAAATCTTCTTATTCTCGTACATATATCCTGCCACGCCGCTGATAATCGCAACAAGAATTAATATTAATACACATCTTGAAAACTTCTTCATCTATCATTCTCCTTCTTCTGGATAATAGTACCATCTGATGGCAGTTATAATGCCACTGTCATCAATATCAAATGCAATCTGTGCAAAGTCATCGTTCACAGTGGCCACTCCCGACATATAATCAGGCGAAAAATATGTGAACTCAATGATATAATTCTCAGCACTTTCCTCGCTGTCATATCCATTATAATTAATAATTCCATATGATATGGCATCTTTTGTATTCACTTTATCAAGGTCATCTATAGTAAAATCACCATAAAGATACTTTCCCAGAACTGCCGTCTTATCAGGTGTCTTACAATAATTATTCTTGTAGTTGGTATCCCTATAGTATACTCTGAGTATCGAATCTACCGACATTCCGACCTTAAGTCCTCTTGCAAATACATCATTGTCACTGACAGATGCTGCTGCTGTCAGCTTATATGTTCCTGCCTGATTTTTTCCTGCTGTTTTCCCCTCATCATCAAACTTAACAAAAATGAGTGTAAGGTCATTATATGAGCATACCTTTTCTACATATAAAGCATCTGCATTACTTTCCTTTTCTGTCGACTCATATTCAGAAACCGGATTGCCATATATGTTCTTTACATCACTTTCATTCATCATATACCTGAGGGAATTCACAGTAAGGTCAGAATACTTAAACTTCTCTGCCTTACTAACTTCAACTGTAGGATATTCCTGATAACTTGTTATATCCTCCGACTCATCGGTTATTACAGCTTCAACTCTTCCTCCACACGAGGACATTCCTAAGAGCACTGCCATACTCAACACAACTCCTGCACTCTTTTTAAATGCACTGAATTTTCTCATCGTTTTCCCCTTTTTATAGATAATTTAAAATGTTTAATGACAAAATGCTATTATAAATATGCCATTCTTTTCTATAACCAAATATACTTTCACATCTGACACTAATATCGTCAAGTGTAGACACAGTATAACATATTTGTTAGTTTTATAAAATATAAATGTATAAAATTATATAACAAAAAAGTCATCCCACATTGTGAGATGACTTAGAGGCGACAACCAGATTCGAACTGGTGATCAGGGTGTTGCAGACCCACG
>FR886264.1 GCA_000436535.1 Eubacterium sp. CAG:252
GAAATATAGCGGATGTGAAAGTCGATGAGAATAGCATGACAGAAAGGAAGCCCCCACATATGTCATATCAGGCATTATATAGAAAGTGGCGACCAGACAACTTTGAAGATGTCAAGGGTCAGGACCACATAGTTACAACTTTAAAAAATCAGATTAATGCCGACAGAATAGGACATGCGTACCTGTTTTGCGGAACCAGAGGTACTGGTAAGACAAGTGTGGCAAAAATATTTGCAAAGGCAGTCAACTGTGAACATCCGGTAAATGGAAGTCCTTGCGGCGAATGTCCTACATGTAAGGCGATAGCAGCAGGAACTTCGATGAATGTTATAGAGATAGATGCAGCATCGAATAATGGTGTTGATAATATAAGAGAAATCAGGGACGAAGTACAGTATTCTCCAACAGAAGGAAAGTACAAAGTATATATAATCGATGAAGTTCATATGCTTTCGACAGGAGCGTTTAATGCACTTCTTAAAACACTTGAAGAACCACCTTCATATGTAATATTTATATTGGCGACTACTGAAGTTGCAAAGATACCAGTAACTATTATGTCAAGGTGTCAGAGATATGACTTCCACAGAATATCGATAGAAACGATAGCAGACAGACTTTCAGAACTGATGAAAGCGGAGAATATAGTTGTTGAGGATAAGGCAATAAGATATGTAGCCAAGGCAGCAGACGGCTCTATGCGAGATGCGTTAAGCCTTCTTGACCAGTGCATAGCATTTCACTTAGGAGAAGAGCTTAAGTATGATGATGTGCTTGATGTGCTTGGTGCTGTAGACATAGCTATATTCAGCAATATGTATAAGACAATAAGAGAAAATGATGTAGCACGCTGCATGAACCTTATGGAAGACATTATCATGCAGGGACGTGATTTATCACAGTTTGTTACAGATTTTATATGGTATCTGAGAAATCTTTTACTGATAAAGACGACAAGGGATACTGACAAGATAGAAGATGTAATCGAAGTATCAAAAGATAATATTGCGGATATGATGGAGGATGCCAAAGAGGCAGATGTTGATACACTTATGAGGCATATAAGAGTGTTATCAGAGCTTTCCAATGACATGAAAACATCAACGCAGAAGAGAGTTAAGGCTGAGGTTACATTTATAAAGCTGATGCGTCCGTCTATGGAAAAGCCGGCAGATATGACTGAGCTGACAGGTCGTATCAATACGCTTGAAACACAGCTTGGTGATGCTATGCAGGTTATAGAAAAGCTTAAGTCAGGTGAACTTATTCCTGCTGGTATGCTTAATGCCATGGGACAGGGAACATTTGCAGGAGCAAACGGTGCTGGCGTGTCAGGCAGTGAAGCAGAAACCAGTGACACAAAGCCGGTAATTAAGCGTAATTACGATGCAGTTACTGACGACATAAGACAGATAGCATCGCAGTGGAATAATATAATATCATCAATAGATGATGCGCTGCTTATGAACTTCTTAAAGCAGGCATACGTTACTGTAACTGAGGATGGAAATAGTCTTGAGATTATGATAAAATCACTTAGTGGCTACAATGCTATAAGCAGGGAAGAAACAGTAACTATGTTAGAGGAGCATATAGAAGAAAGAACCGGAATATCGGTAAGAATTGTAGTAACCAAGATGGACGAGGAAGAAGATTTTAACAAGCGGTATGTAGCACTTGAGGAGCTTGTTGGGATGAATATAGAAGTAGATGATAAGGAGGAATTTATATAATGGCTAAAAGAGGTGGATTTCCAGGAGGTATGCCTGGCAATATGAATAATCTTATGAAGCAGGCACAGAGAATGCAAAGACAGATGGAGGAGCAGCAGGCTGCCCTTGAGTCAAAGGAATTCACAGCAACAGCAGGTGGTGGAGTTGTTGAAGTTACTGTTACAGGTAAGAGAGAAGTTACAAAGGTTAAGATTGACCCTGAAGCAGTTGACCCGGATGATGTAGAAATGTTAGAAGACTTAATAGTTGCAGCAACTAACGAAGCTCTTCGTAAGTGCGAGGAGGAGTCACAGGCATCTATGTCTAAGATAACAGGCGGTCTTTCAGGACTTGGCGGAGGCCTTTTCTAATGGACATATACAGCGGTCATATTAATAAGTTAATAGAACAGTTGTCAAGATTACCAGGGGTTGGGGCTAAAAGCGCCCAGCGCCTGGCATTTCACATTATAAATATGCCTAAGGAAGAGGTACAGTCAATAGCCGATGCCATGATAAGTGCCAAGGAAAATGTCCACTACTGTAAGGAATGTTTTACACTCACAGATGATGAGCTGTGTCCGATATGTAAAAATCCTGCCAGAAATCATAAGCAGATTATGGTTGTTGAACATACAAGGGATATGGCGGCTTATGAAAAAACAGGCAAGTATGAAGGTGTATATCATGTACTCCACGGTGCGATAAGCCCTATGCTTGGAATAGGTCCATCGGATATTAAGCTTGCAGAGCTTATGAAAAGACTCCAGAAGGACGTAGATGAGGTTATTATAGCGACTAATTCCAATCTTGAAGGTGAAACAACAGCTATGTATATAAGCAAGATGATAAAGCAGGCAGGAATTAAGGTTACAAGAATAGCAAGCGGCGTTCCTGTAGGCGGTGACCTTGAGTATATAGATGAAGTTACGCTCTTGAGGGCATTGGACGGCAGAGTTGAATTATAAGCGGACAGACAGTGCATAGGAAAGTATAAGATTGTAAAGGCAGATTTTGTAAGGGCGCACGATAAATGTGCTGTCAGATGTCGCATAGGAAAATCTAAAATTACCAAAGCAGATTTGCCAGCGTATACAGGAAATATGCCGTCAGATGACAGTCAGAAAAATATAAAATTATAAAAGCAGAATTGATATAAGATATATAAATAGTACATATTTATCAAGCAGTATATTAAAAAATATACATTTTTGATATAATGCATTTGTATAATATGTAAAGCACAACAATACATAAAACAGTTACTTAAGAATGAGGAATATTATGGCAGATAGTATGATAGGAGAGATAATCACAGACCATAGGGAGAGAATGATTAATCTGAAAAAGTATTATCCATTTTTCAGGCTTATGGACGTATCCTTTGAACAGTATAAGGACGGAAAGTATAGTGCGCTCGATATGGGGTATATTCTTATGGCAGTTCTGCGTTTTTTTATTGAAGAAAATAACTTCAGGGAAAAGGACGTTACTTATAAGGAATACCTCGATTTCTTTAAAATGCTTGTAAAAAGGGACTTTGGTCTGGTGCTGTCTGATGAAGAGTATGTAGAAGTGGCAGACTATGTATTTGATAAGATAAAAAATGATGGCAGACCATTTGAGTTTAAGTATTATGACCCGGTTGAGCATAAGAAAAGAGTGTCAAGAATGAAGCTTGTCGAAAGCACAATAAGAGAGGATATGGTGTGGTATTCGATAAGCGCAGATGCGGTTGAATTCTATCTTGATACGAAGGAGATAAAGGATGAGAGCAGAATAAATGTATCGCAGCTTCTTCTTGAAAAGATGATTAATTCCAATAACTTCAGAGGTGGTGTTGAGGTTGTTGAGCGTATTAATGAAGAGGTTGGAAGACTGCGGCTTCGTAAGACTGAGGTAATGGAAACACTTGCACAGGATGTATGCGCTGGTGTTGAGGCATATGAAGACTTTGTAAATACAGGAATGAAGTGGTTTAATGACGAGGAGAAGCTTTTTAGGAAGAATAAAGAGCTTATAGATAAGGCAATATCAAGGCTTGAGGGTTCTCCGTCAGGTACAGACAGCTATTACAGAACTATGAAGGAGATACACCATCTTGAAGACCAGTTAAAGATAGCCATGAACAAGCATGCACAGCTTCTTCGTGACTGTACGCAGATGCAGAATACCACTGATGAAGCGGTAAGAAGGGCAAAGCTTGCAAGACTTCGTCCGCATATGGACTTTGCAACAGCACTTTCAGATATGATACGAAAAGACAACGCGGATGCGCTTAAGTATCTTATAGACCCGCTTCTTAAGCTTAATATAAGAAAAACGCTTGACCTTAAAACAATAGATGAGGCACTTATGGTTAAGCCTGAAAGATACGAAAAGAAAGAGTATGTAAATAAAAATGAGCTTAAGCAGATAGTGTATGAGGATGAGGCTGTTGATGAGAGAATAAAGCATAATTATACATTTGTTATGAATAACCTTCTTATGTGCATTGATAAGGTATGTTTGAAAAAATCGGACATGCTCACACTCGACACATTTAGTGGTTATATGCGACGTGCGTATGGTGATGCGATACTTAAAAATGCAGATTACTATGCATTTTTTGTAAACCTCTGTCAGAGAGATGAGTACGTGGTAGGCGGCGATAATATGCATAGTGAAACATTTCTTGATGGAATACTTGAGGAGAGCTTCAAGGGAAAAGAGGTAAGGCATATTCTTATAGTCAGGGGTGAAAGTGACAGGGAAGATGGGGCTTTAGGCGATGCACCAGAGGATGCCGATGCTGTACAAAATATTGCGGTTTCCAGCGATATATCAGAGGATATATATAATACAGATGGTACACAAAATATTTCAGTTTATAATAATAAGTCGGATGGTACACAGAATATAGAGAACATACAGAGGACAGCTCTGGATGATATACAGGTAACTAATATAGCATTTAAGAAGGTGTTCTAATATATTAAAGTGCTTATATTAAATGGTGTGATAAATTATAAATTCGCAAAAACATAGAATGTATGTTGTTGTAAAAATTGTACATTTATATCAATAAATATAATTATAAAAATAGAAGCCTGAGTAACAAAGTATTAATGACAATTATGTTAAAGTAAGACAATAGTATAGTGTGAAAATGGACTTTTCACACGCGGGATTTGTGTCGGCGCATACCTGACACAATTCGTTATGCGCAAAAACGTGCGCAGAAATGAGGATTATTATGGAAAACAGAAATCTGGATAAGGCGCTTGATATAGTATCAAGACTTATAATGGGTGAACAGGTGAGTGAGAGTGGCGATAACAGCCAGCTTTATCAGGAATATAATACCAATGCAGAGGTTTATGATATTGTTCATATGTCACTTAAGAAGTTCAATCTTAATATATATGAGTACAATAATGGACTGTATGTGAGTGCCGGTGATAATAACAGAGTGTTCGGTTACACTAATGAGGAGCTTAGAAACAGACTCGGATTACGTGTAAACAGAGAACTCTATCTTGTATATTTTATCATATATAATATAATAACAGAATTTTATACGGACTCAGCAAGTACGACATATGCAGAATTTGTGAGAGTAGAAGATATTGTGCGTAATGTGGACTCGTCAGTTGCTTCCATAGTTGATAAAAAGCTTGGGATTATCATCGATGATGTTGAAGAAAACAGTTTTAAGCAGATAGCACTAAGCTGGGATGCACTTCCTATAATAACAGTTGCGGATACGGCGGACGTAAGGGCTGCAAAGAATTCAAAGACAGGCTTTGTGAAGATTGCGCTTAACTTCTGCGTATCGCAGGAGCTTCTTACAGAGGTACAGAACAGGTTCTATCCAACAGACAGGTTCAGGGCGCTTATAGAGAATTATTTCGATGAGTATAAGGGACGAATGGCAGAACTTATGCAGAGCTAAGATTGTATACAGGAGATTGACTGTAATACAGAAAGAATAAACCGGTTAAAGTTATGGAGGATTGATATGCCACAGATTAACAGAGTAAGGGTGAACAACGTAAAATATAACTTTGGTACACAGTTTTACGATGATTTTATAATGCGTTTTAACTGTAGAAATACGATATATGACCTTGCCAATGGTGGTGGCAAGAGTCTTCTTATGCTGCTTCTTATGCAGAATATGATACCTAACTGTACGTTAGATGATAAGCAGCCGATAGAGAAGCTTTTCAGAAAAGGCAGCGACAATACGTGTATACATTCGCTGGTGGAGTGGAAGCTTGATTCTCATTGTATTAAAGATGGCTACAGATATATGACAACAGGCTTCTGTGCAAGAAAAGCAAGAAGTGCTGAGGAAAGAGAGATCACAGAGGAGAGGGAGGCATTAGATACCTCAGGTACAGGTGAGGTTTCAGGTGCAAATGTGTCTTCATCCGATAATACAAGCATAGAATACTTTAATTACTGCATATTTTACAGGCAGACAGGTCCTAATGACATAAAAAATCTTCCACTTGTGCATAATGGTGAGAGAGTTACATTTAACGGACTTAAGGCATATCTTCGTGATGTAACAAAGGAAGATAAGGGGATAGAAGTCCATATATTTGACAGAAAAGGCGATTACCAGAGCTTTATATCCAGATATGGCATATATGAGAGTGCGTGGGAAATAGTAAGGGGTATCAATAAGACTGAGGGACACGTCAGGACTTACTTTGAAACGAACTACAGGACAAGCCGTAAGGTTGTTGAAGACCTGCTTATAGAGGAGATTATCCAGAAGTCTTACAACAACAGATTATCCGTTGATAATGACGATGTTATGATGGCACAGACACTCCTTGATATAAAAGATAAGCTTATTGAGCTGTCAAGAAAAAACAGCCAGATAAGTGATTACGACAGCCAGACAGAGGTGCTGGCACATTTTAAGGAATATATTGATACATATACAGCATTTTATAATAACAAGAAGGAAAAGGAAGAAAAGCTGTATACAATGCTTGCATCAGCAGTGCATATGACAGAGGATAAGCAGCTTGAGCTGGATGAGCATAACAGGAAAAATGAAGCACATATAAATGAACTTGAGGATAAGAAGTACAGAATAGCAGTTGCAAAGGTACTTTCTGAGAAGAAGTCGTTAAGGGAGGTTGAAGCGCTTGTAAAGAATTCAACAGAGGTGCTTTCACAGAAGGAAAAAAAGATTAATGATGTTAAGAAACGTCTTATGCTTATGGAGTCAGCCAATGATTACTGCGATTATGTGGAGTATGAGAAGGAATTATTAAAGGTTGATACTGCACTTGATAACAGGCTGCGTGAGGATGAGGACATAACAAATGAGCTTGAAAAGCTTGCTTATGAATATAAGGTGTACTATGAAGGGCATATCAAGGATTATAAAGATATGGCAGATGAGGCGGCACTCAGTGAAAAGCAGGCACATGATATGCTTGAGGAGGCAGAGAATAACCATAAAAATGCAGAGAAGGACTGCGCTGTCATATTAGGCCTGAGAGATAATATGCAGGAAAAGATAAGGGACAGTGAGCTTAAACAGAAGGAACTCTGTAACGAGTATGGCGTACTTGTTGCTGACACAGCACAGGACGAACTTGCACGCTGTAATGATAATATATCAGCTATAAGTAATGATATAGAAGATATTAAAAATGAGCTGGAAGAGGATACAGCCAGGCTTTATAAGGCACAGGAAAACGACAGCATTTTAAAAGCCAGAAAGAGTATGCTTGAAGAGCGTATAAGCAGGATGAAGGAGCAGCAGCTTAAGATAAATGCAGGGCATGATAAGCTTAATGACATAGAGAAAATATATGGTGTTAAGCTTGTAGATGGGCTTGGTGAAGCTGTTCTTTCGACTTATACACAGATAAATACAGAGTATAACGAAAAGTTAAAGGAACACGATAAGCTTAAGAAATACATCGAAGCAATAAAAGAGGGCACATATTATATAGACAGTCCTGAAAGAGATATATTTAAAGATTATCTTTACAATATGTATGGCGATGATGCTGTTGAGGGCTATAAGTGGTTATCGCAGCTTGAGGATGACACAAGAAAAGATGTATTAAAGCGTATTCCTTTCGTGGAGTATGGCTTTGTTATTAAAAATGATTTTGCCAGAGTTAAGAATAATGATGCGCTGAAAGCATTTGGAAAAGGAACACAGATATATCCTGTCATAAGTGAAAATGTTGCAAAAAATACAGACTATGCTATCGATAAGGATATGGTTGTATTTGCACTTAAAAATATGAATTTTCTGACAGATGCAGCGAAGAAAGAAGCAGAGCTTAAAAGGGCGGAGGATGAGCTTGATAATATAAGTGCAGATATGCATAAGCTTGACGGCAGAAAGCAGATGATATGGGAAGATTATACATTTGCAGTAAAGTACGAGTCTGCACTTGAAAGCGTACCTGAGGCTGATATAAAAGAGGCAGAGCAAGAGCTTTCTGACATTACAGAAAAGCTTAATAAGTGCCATTCAGAGCATGAAGAATATAAAAATAAAAAAGCTGCTGATACAGAAAAAATTGAAAAATTCGGACATGAACTTGAAGAATTAAAAAAGCAGGCTGACGGACTTAAGAAGATAGCAGATGTATATGCAGACATATCTTGTGATTATGATAAGCTGACGTCATATAATGACAGACTTGCAAAGGCTGAACGTGCCATAATTGAGTATGCAGCATATCTTGATAAGGCAAGAGAGGAATATATTAAGGCTGGCGGCTATAAGGACAGTGCAGACAGCAGATACACAGAGCTTGTATACAACTGGGAGAATAATTTCTCTAAGTTCTGTAAGAATAATTCTGATATTTCTGACACTGATATAAGTGATAAGGAATACAGCGAAGAGGATATAAGGGAACTTATCGGACGTTTTACGGGACTTAAGGATATTCTTAATAATAAAAATGCTGACTTAACCGATAAGGAGGCTTTAAGAAGCCATCTTGAGGCAGCTATGAAAAAATGTATTGAGTCAATAGAATATCGTGGTGAAGATGTAGAAAATCTTAAGGAGCTTTATATGCAGGGAAAGCTGTCTGTGAGCAGTCAGGAAAAGCTTCGTGAGCTTTCAGATGAACTTGCAGGGCTGCAGAAGCAGTATAGCGAGGCTGACAGAGAACTTGGCATGCAGGAGGCAATGTTTAACAGACTTGAGGGAAGTGTGACATATGCAGTTTCACAGATAGAGGAGCGTTACAGCACTTATGAGGAATTCGACTGTGATAATCCGGATGAATTCGTAAAAAACAATACACTCATAGTACAGCAGCTTGAGAAAGACCTGAAGAAAGAAACGGCGGCGGGAAAGCAGCTTGAAAACGAACTTAAGAATATTGAAATATGCAGAATGGATATTGAGAGGATAATGTCGGATGCTGGAATAGATATTCCAGAAGAAGAAATATTAAAAAAATCAGACATAAAACCACTTGATTATAATACCTTGAGTAAAGACTATAATAAGACTGCAAAGGAATATTCTACTATTCTTAAGCTTGAATATAAGAAGCTCGATGAGTTCGCAAAACATAAGAGTAAGCTTATAGATAATCTTAAGCAGCATAATGGTGATGACCTTGCAACACAGATAAGCCTGTCTGTTAATATGCCTAAGGATGGACAGCAGACGGCGCTTCTTATAGAGTCACTTGATGAAACCAGCGGATATATTGAGCTTGAAAAGACAAGAGTACACAAGGGTATCGAAGATATGGAAAGAATAAAAGATAACTTTGAAAACCGTTGTATACAGACCTGCAGCAACATCCGCACAGAGCTTGAAAGACTTCCTAAGCTTTCACATATAAAGATGGATAATGAGGATATATCAATAATCAGCCTTTCAATACCTTATGTTAAAGAAAGTGCATATAAGGAGAGAATGTCTAAGTATATAGATGAAACTATAGAGGCAGCAGAAGGCTTTAATGAGCAGGATGATAAGTTCAGGTACATAAGAAACAGACTTACGTGGAAAAGACTGTTCTCTGTTATAGTTACGGATATGAATTCGATAAGAATTAATCTTTATAAGAGAGAGCGTATCAAGGACCAGAGCAGATACTTAAGATATGAGGAGGCAGTCGGCTCAACAGGACAGTCACAGGGTATATATATACAGTTCCTTATAGCGATTATTAATTATATATCTAATATAAATGCAGTATCAGATGGAAGTATCACGGGTAATACTATATTTATAGATAATCCGTTTGGCGCAGCAAAAGACATATATATATGGGAGCCTATATTCAAGCTTCTGTCAGTAAACCATATACAGCTTATTGTGCCTGCAAGAGGCGCAACTCCTGCTATAACAGCAAGATTTGATGTTAATTATATATTAGGACAGAAGTTGTCTGATAATAGACAGCAGACAGTCGTTGTCGACTATTACAGCAGTGTTAAGGAACAGGAGTTAGAGTATACGCGTATGGATTATGAACAGGCAAGCTTTGACTTTATCAGTCCGAAACAACAGTAAATGGCAGTTTACAACAATACCTCACTGTGATAAAATTATACGGAGTGTTTAGAAATTTCGAGTCATTGACACAATGGAGGTCTTTAACGTGGATAAATACGAGTTTAATATAAAGTTGGAACAGATTAAAAAGCTTGCTGCAAAGAAAGAATATAAGCAGGCTGCAGATATTGCAAAAGAGATGAACTGGAACAAGATAAAGGACTGGTCAACTCTTGCAACTATAATCAATGTGCAGGAAGCTGCCGGTGATTATGAAGAGGCAAGAGATATGGCAATACTTGCCTATAACCGTAATCTTGGTGGAAGAAAGCTTATATATAAGCTTACAGAGTTTTTTATAAAAGTAGATGATTTTGAAAATGCAGAGGATTTGTATAATGAGTATGCTAAGATGTCACCTCATGATGTTAACAGATTCATACTGTATTATGACTTA
>FR886265.1 GCA_000436535.1 Eubacterium sp. CAG:252
ATAAAGATACAGTAGAAATGTAGTCAAATTAAAAATACATTAAAAATACAAAAAAATAATTAATTTTTATTGACAAATTAAAATTAAGAGATTATCTTATTACTTAATTCAATAGTCAAATGCGAAGAACAGGAAATGATTTATTTATATCACCGCCTACAGAGAGCCGTTGGTTGATGAGAAACGGTAGCAAGGAATAGATAAGCCCTCACCTGCAAGCAGTTCTGGTGAAAGATATTAATTTAGTAGTCAGAATCGGTACCCATCGTTAACAGGGCATGCCATTAAATGTGGCAGTAGAGAGGTCGGATTTATCCGGCAAGCAAAGTGGTAACGCGGAAGTAATGTAATTTACCTTCGTCTTTGCACAGTATCATTAAGATATGTGCAGAGACGAAGGTTTTTTGCATTATGGAATTAGTTGTTTTCAATTTCCGTTTTTCTGCGTTCATTGTATTTGGCTAGTGAAATAGGCTGGGAATATTTATCTTGCTCAGCTAATATTATATATAGGAGAGTGACATTATGAACACTTTAGTAATCGTTTTAATCGCGGCTGTTATATTATTTGGTGCCTATATGGTATATGGCCGTTGGTTAGCAAACAAGTGGGGCGTAGACCCTAAGGCAGAAACACCTGCCGTAAAGTACAATGATGGAAAAGATTTTGTTCCAACCAATGGATGGACTGTATTTAGTCATCAGTTCTCATCAATCGCTGGTGCAGGCCCTGTAACAGGTGCTATTCAGGCAGCAGCATTTGGATGGTTACCAGTATTACTCTGGATTCTTATCGGTGGTGTATTCTTTGGTGCTGTAACAGACTTCGGTGCTTTATATGCTTCAGTTAAGAACGAAGGTAAGTCAATGGGTATGATCATTGAGAAGTATATTGGTAAGTTTGGACGTAAGATTTTCTTACTTTTCTGCTGGTTATTTACACTTATCGTTATTGCAGCATTTGCTGATATGGTTGCAGGTACATTTAATGCATATACAGTAGTTGATGGAGCATCACAGTTAGCACCAGCAGCTTCAACTAATGGTTCTGCTGGTACTGTATCAATTATGTTTATGGTGTTCGCAGTAGTATTTGGTCTTATCCAGAAGAAGTTTAATCTTTCAGGCTGGAAAGAAGCAGTAGTTGGTATTGCATTTATTGTTGCTTCATTTGTAATTGGTAACTTCTGTCCAATCATCTTAGGTAAGAATGCCTGGAGCTATATCACATTCGTATATATCTTCTTTGCAGCAGTTATGCCAATGTGGCTTATGAAGCAGCCAAGAGATTATATGACAACATTTATGTTTATCGCTATGATAGTTGGAGCAGCACTTGGTCTTGTAGTTGCCCATCCATCTATGAACCTTCCTGTATACACAGGATTTAACAATGCAAAGCTTGGAACAATGTTCCCTATCCTTTTCGTAACAGTTGCATGTGGTGCTGTTTCAGGTTTCCACAGCCTTGTTTCATCTGGTACATCTTCTAAGACAGTAGAGAATGAAAAGGATATGCTTAAGGTTGGTTATGGTGCTATGGTACTTGAAAGCTTACTTGCAGTTCTTGCTCTTTGTGTAGCAGGTGCAGCCGCAGCCGCTGATGGTACAGCAGCAACAGGTACTCCATTCCAGATATTCAGCCGTGGTGTAGCTGGTTTCTTTGAAATGTTTGGTGTTCCAGTACATTTCGCAACAGTATTTATGACAATGTGTGTATCAGCACTTGCCCTTACATCACTTGATGCAGTTGCACGTATCGGACGTATGAGCTTCCAGGAGCTTTTCAGCGTAGATGATATGGAACATGCAGAAGGCTGGAGAAAGTTACTTTGCAATACATATTTCTCAACAATCGTAACACTTCTTTGTGGTTTCGTACTTACAAAGATTGGATATGCTAACATCTGGCCATTATTTGGTTCAGCTAACCAGTTATTAAGTGCCCTTGTTCTTATAACACTCTGCGTATTCTTAAAGGTTACAGGACGCAGCAACAAGATGCTCTTCCCACCTCTTATCATTATGCTTTGTGTAACATTTACAGCACTTGTACAGAGACTTATAGCTATGGTTAAGGCTATCCAGAATGCAGCAGCAGTTACAATCCCAGCAGGTACTACTACATGGGGTAAGGTGTTCATAGCAAATGGACTTCAGCTTATAATAGCAATTCTTCTTATCGTACTTGGTCTTATCATTGTAGTTAACTCAGCTAAGAGCTATGCAAAGAGTGAGAAGAACTCAGAGAAGGCTGCTTAAGCAGGTTGATGTATTATAATGTAAATGCGTTGGAATATTGGAAATTTTAATTTCTGATTAATATATTACAATATATAAAAGTTAGTATAAAACAGCTGGTATCTTATACAGGATGTGGCAGTTTACAAAGTCAGATTAAAGCTTTGACAATGTAGATAGTTACATTTATAAGATATCAGCTGTTTTTAATTTACTCAAATTTGTAAATCTTACATAGAGCCACCCGGAAAATGGGATGTGCAGCTTCTGATACCAGAATCAGAACTCCGCTTTATCTGTGTCGGTGTGATACCGTAATGCTTCTTAAGCAGGGCACTAAGGTAGCTGGCATTGGATATTCCAACTTTGGCGGCAACCTCACTTATGGAAAGGTTACCGATTTCTAAAAGGATTTTTGCGTGTTGTAATCGAACCTCTGTTATATATGTAGTATATGAGGAGCCGGTTACATCTTTGAATAGTCTTGAAAAATGTGATGGAGAAAGACAGGCGAAGCTTGCTGCATCCTGAAGGTCAGCACCATATTCAAGATTATTTTCTACATATATCATAGCCTTCTGGATTCTGTCATCAAATTTTTTAAGGTATAGAGTTTTGTTATCTGATTCATTAGGAATGTGATGCTCATATACATAGAAGAAAAGTTTATAAAACATTCCCTGAAGAAGTAGTTGTGAATAGTCAGAATTCCGTTCGTATTCGGATAACATTTCATCACACATTTTTCGTATTTCATTCTGTGAAGCTTTGGTAAAGTGAAGATAATTGCGACATAACATATCTAATTGGGCAGAACCTATTATTTCGATAATTGGCTCGAATACCTCTGTACGGACTTTTATAACAAACCGGTCATAGGGAACATCGGAAATAGGACAGTTTCTGTGATAAACCTCAGGTTTAGCGATACCGAAATCTCCGGCGTGACATACACGTATATTGTCGGTTGCAATCCATCTTCGGTCACCTGATACCATATATCCAATGGTGTAGTGGTCATGTGCAGCCTGCATAGCTGGCATGGCGTAACTGGCTTCTTTTATTTTGTGGTCTATATAAATATTTTCCCCAGGCTTAAGTGGTAATGGCATACTGTTCTCCTTTTTTTGATATAGCATAATTTTATAAAAAATAACATATAAAAGCAATTATATTTAATGAAAATAATAAAATTATGTGCAATAATTAATGTTGTAAAAGAAAACTGAGTTATGAAAAGAGGGGAGAATAACATATATGAATCAGAAGTTTAACCTGAAAGGGAATAATTTTATAAAGAATATGCTAAGGTACTCATATCTGATAATTGTATCTTTACTTCTTAATGCGGCGGTGAATGGGATAATTGTCAGTGCCAACAGGATAATAAGTGTGAATATTGACCATATGCTGGCTGGTGAAGCTGTTGATATAAGTACTGTTATTATAAAGTTTATATATCTGACATTATCGGGCTTTGTACTTTCATTTGCAGGAAGCAGGCTTTCGCTTAAATATGCGGTAAGGGTTATTAATTCATACAGAAAACAGATAAGCAGCAAGTTATACCGGATAGATTATTCTTATTATGATAATGCAGGTACAGCAACAATAATTAATAAGGTGAATTCTGATATAGCAGAAGCTGAAAACTTTCTGACAGAGCATTTTGCAACAATTATAACAAATATTACGGCAGCACTTATATATGCCAATTATGTGCGAAGGATAAATGTAGTGCTTTTTGTTGCAGTTGTTGTGAGTTATCCACTTGTAATATGGCTGTCAAATATTCTTGTGAAGAAAATGCGTGATGTGTCAAAGATATATCGTTTAAAGGTTGATGCAATGCTTGGGATTGACCATGAAGCTATAATGGGGTATCAGATAATAAAAGCCTTTGGATTACAGAAGTATTTTGAAAACAGAATGCATAAGGCATCAGAGGAGCTTGTGGAAACAGAGCAGATAAGAACAGGCATAAGCAATACGGCGATAGTTATAAGAAGACTCATACAATGGATTCCTTCTATATTATGTGCATTCTTAAGCATATGGCTTGTAAGAAATGGACAGCTTACAGTTGGAGAGCTTGTTGGTTTTGTCGTTATTCTGGAAAAGTTTGTTGAGTCGATTATAGGAATTCCGTTTGCCATAGTTGATGCAACAGGCTGTATGGTGTGTATAGGAAGGCTTGAAGGAATACTCTCGGCGAAGGATG
>FR886266.1 GCA_000436535.1 Eubacterium sp. CAG:252
GAGCATGCCGTAACTCAACTAACATCAAGAACAGACAGCCAATCGGCAAGCTGTACATCAAGGCTGACTGGAAGTTAAACGAATACTTTACAGCTATCATAGCAGATGAGCTTAATGTTAAGGAAGTTGAGTACACAGATGATGTAAGAGCATTTACTTCATACTCATTCAAGCCACAGTTAAAGACACTTGGACCAAAGTATGGCAAGCATCTTAATGCTATCAGAGCAGCACTTTCAACACTTGATGGCAATGCAACTATGGATGAGCTTAACGCTAAGGGTTCATTTACAATCAATGCTGATGGTGAAGATATCGTTCTTGAGAAGGATGATGTTCTTATAGAGATGACTCAGAAGGAAGGCTTTGTAGCAAGCTCTGACAAGGGTATCACAGTCGTTATGGATACTAACCTTACACCAGAACTTATCGAGGAAGGCTTCGTAAGAGAAATCGTAAGTAAGATCCAGACTATGCGTAAGGACGCTGGATTTGAGGTTATGGACAAGATTACTGTATATGTAGATGGTAATGACAAGTTAGCAGACCTTATGAAGAAGAATGAGGAGCAGATTAAGAGCGTTGTTCTTGCTAATTCTATTGAAACAGGTAAGACAGCAGGATTCTCTAAGGATTGGGATATCAATGGTGAGAAGGTTGTGCTTGCGGTTGAGAAGAACTAATATGTTTGTTTAATAGACAATATCTAAGAAAATTACGGTTCTAAATGTACCTTGTAAGGGAAGTTTAGAGCCGTGATTTTTTTTAGGAGGGTTTGAATATTTCAGAGTTTATATGTCTATATGTCTTAAATTGGAGGTGGTTTGAATAAAGTTATAAAAAGGAACTGTTATTTAGTGAGAATTTTGAATAATATGGAAATAAATTGCAATAAGTTTATTAATCGTGTATAATTTAACTATTATATGTGTTTGAAATGAAACTTATGGCGCTATAATATATACATTTGCGATATATCTATATTTAAGGAGGAGAAGAATTAATGATGACAAGTACAGAAGCATCTTTTAGCAAGGAAGAATTCAAGAAAAAAGTTGTAAGTAATTGTAAGTCTCTCTACAGAAAGAATATTGATGAGGCTGATAAGCAGCAGGTATTCCAGTCAGTAGCATATGCAGTTAAGGACCTTATCATAGATAAGTGGATAGCTACACACAAGACATACGATGAGGAAGACCCAAAGGTTGTATATTATATGTCAATGGAGTTCCTTATGGGACGTGCGCTTGGTAATAATATGATTAACCTTACTAAGTATCACGAAATAAAGGAAGCATTAAATGAACTTGGTCTTGATATCAATGTTATCGAGGATCAGGAGCCAGATGCAGCCCTTGGTAATGGTGGTCTTGGAAGACTTGCAGCATGTTTCCTTGATTCGCTTGCAACACTTGAATATCCAGCTTACGGATGTGGTATCAGATATAAGTATGGTATGTTCAAGCAGGAGATAAAAGATGGATATCAGGTTGAAGTTCCTGATAACTGGTTAAAGGATGGCAATCCATTTGAAATTAAGCGTTCTGAATACAAGTACGAAGTAAAGTTTGGTGGATATGTACGTTCTTACAGAGATGAAGCAACAGGACGTGATATGTTCGTTCAGGAGGATTACCGTTCAGTTATAGCTGTTCCTTATGACCTTCCAGTTATCGGATATGGCAACAATACAGTTAATTCACTCAGAATATGGGATGCGGAGCCAGTTAATACATTTAACTTAAGCTCATTTGATAAAGGTGATTACCAGAAGGCTATCGAAGAAGAGAACCTTGCAAAGAATATCGTAGAAGTTCTTTACCCTAACGATAACCACTATGCTGGTAAGGAATTAAGACTTAAGCAGCAGTATTTCTTCGTATCAGCATCAGTACAGAGAGCTGTTGACAGATATAAGAATATGCACAATGGTGATGTGAGAAAGCTTTACGAGAAGGTAACATTCCAGCTTAATGATACACACCCAACAGTTGCAGTTGCAGAGCTCATGAGAATTCTTATGGATGAGAATGGTCTTGAATGGGACGAAGCATGGGATATTACAACTAAGACAGTTGCGTATACTAACCATACTATTATGGCAGAAGCCCTTGAAAAGTGGCCTATTGAATTATTCTCAAGACTTCTTCCTAGAATTTATCAGATAGTAGAAGAGATTAACAGAAGATTTGTAGAAGAGATTAAGGCTAAGTATCCAGGGGACCAGGAAAAGGTTAGAAAGATGGCTGTTATCTATGACGGTCAGGTTAAGATGGCTCATCTTGCTATATGTGCCGGTTACTCAGTTAATGGTGTTGCAAAGCTTCACACTGAAATATTAGAGAAGCAGGAGCTTAAAGACTTCTACGAAATGATGCCTGAGAAGTTTAACAACAAGACTAATGGTATAACACAGAGAAGATTTCTTCTTCATGCTAATCCACTTCTTGCAGACTGGATTACAGACAAGATTGGTGATGGCTGGATAACAAACCTTAAGCAGCTTGAGAAGATGCTTGTATACGTTAATGATGAGAAGGCAAGACAGGAATTCATGCAGATAAAGCATAAGAATAAAGTAAGACTTGCTAAGTATATCAAGGAACACAATGGTATAGATGTCAATCCTGATTCTATATTTGATGTTCAGGTTAAGAGACTTCATGAATATAAGAGACAGCTTCTTAACATACTTCATGTTATGTACCTTTACAACGAGATTAAGAAAAATCCAGATATGGATATAGTTCCTAGAACATTTATCTTTGGTGCAAAGGCAGCAGCAGGCTACAAGATTGCAAAGCAGACTATAAAGCTTATCAATAATGTTGCTGACGTAATCAACAATGATGAGTCTATTAATGGAAAGATTAAGGTAGTATTTATCGAGAACTACAGAGTATCTAACGCAGAGATTATATTTGCAGCAGCAGATGTATCTGAGCAGATATCAACAGCATCTAAGGAAGCTTCTGGTACAGGTAATATGAAGTTTATGCTTAATGGTGCCATAACACTTGGTACTATGGATGGTGCTAACGTTGAGATAGTTCAGGAAGTTGGCGAAGAAAATGCAGTAATATTCGGTCTTAGCTCTGACGAAGTTATACGTTACGAGAACGAGGGCGGATATGACCCTATGGAAATCTTCAACAATGACCAGGATATCAGAGAGGTTCTTATGGAGCTTATCAATGGTAAGTACTCTAAGGAAGACCCGGAAATGTTCAGGGATATTTACAACTCACTTCTTAATACTCAGGAAGGAAGAAAGGCAGATACTTACTTCATACTTAAGGACTTCCGTTCTTACGCTGATGCACAGAAGAAGATTGATGCAAGATACAGAGATGAAACAAGCTGGGCTAAGACAGTTATGATTAACTCATTCAAGGCTGGTAAGTTCTCATCAGACAGAACTATTGAAGAGTATGCTACAGACATCTGGAAGCTTACAAAGACACCAGTTAAGTTAAAGTAAAATAAATAATGTAGAATAATATCTATCCGGTATTCATACACTTTATCTAGGAGGCTAGGTAAGGGGTATGAGACTGGATAGATTTTTTTTGCCACGGATTGTAATACAGTGTATACAGGCGGTAAAGGATAACATAGATGCGGTGGTCACAGACAAGCAGTATGCGGCTTATAAGAAGGCAAGAAGGAAGCATACAGGTGCATATAAAGAAAATGCAGTTAATACAAGTGCATATTATGCAAATATGAATTATGACCCCAAAACACATAATAGAAAAGCAGATAGTGGGAAAAAATATAACGGGGCAAACGGCATAATATATAAGGCAGGTTCAGGAGAACATAGCACAAGAACCTACGGCAGTAACAAAGGCAGCATAATAAAAAGAGAAGATAATGGGGGTTATGTAATAAGCAGCTGCGAGGCAGGGGAGTACGACTACAGGGATTATAATTATTACAACAAAGGCAGTCGCAGCCGTAACAGAACGAAAGAAGAGAAAAGTCCGGATAATAGTGTATACATAAACAATAGATTTGAAAAGGATGACATATATCAGGAGTACAGTACAGAGGATAACAGAATAAGAAAGGCTGTAAGGCGTGATATAGCAGGAAAATGTATGGCGGTAATGATATTTATCGCCATTTATTTGTTAGTGCCGACTATTATAACGATGAGGCTTACGGGGGTTGTTGACACTGTTGTGAGTGAGGAGATTACAGACGGAAAGACAGTGACAGTAAGCTATAAAAATGCAACACAGTCGGTTGATGTTGAGAAATTCATAGCAATGGTGCTTGCTGACAGGCTGTATATGGGTGATGAGGTTGAACTTCTCAAGGCGGAAAGTATTATGATAAGAACAGATATATACCGGATGATGGGGGAACAGATGAATATAGACTGTGAGCAGCTTGGAATGTCTTATCTTACAACAAGCCAGATGAAGAAAAAGTGGAGTAAGGATTATTCGGATAATTACAATCTCATAAATGACTGCGTGACGGCGACTAATGGAGTGACTATAACATATAACGGGCAGTATATTGATGCAAGATATACTTACATATCGGCAGGTTCAACACTTTCAGGTCAGGAAATGTTAGGAGAAAACTATGCGTATCTTACAGCGGTGGAGTGTCCTAAAGATAAGGAGGCGGAGGGGTATCTTGTAGTTAAGACGGTAAGCAGCAGGGAATTTATAAATGCATTTGAAAAAATGTACGATGGATTAAGCCTTAGCAAAAAAGACCTTGATAAGCAGGTGCAGACAGTGTCAGCAAGTAAAGAGGGATATGTTTCCAAGATGCAGGTCGGCAATATCGTTATGACAGGAAGTACATTTGCAAGGATATTAGGACTTAATTCGTCGGATTTCAAGCTTGAATATATGGACAGCGGCGTAAAAGTGACGACAATAGGTGCCGGTGACGGAATGGGAGTGAGTGTATACACGGCTCAGAATATGGCAAAGGAGGGTGCATCCTACGAAGATATTTTAAAGACATTTTATAGTGGAGTCAGTGTCGGGGAGAGTGCGTGACGTAAGAATAAACATTACATACGATTAATAATTCTTTACTGATATTTTACTTGAAGAAGCATATAGATTTTAAGAATACTCTTTATATTATAAGCAATCTTTGATTAATAAACATTTATGCAGGTCTGCACAATACATACCGCAGATGGTAAATGTGAGTTAACCGGAGGTTGCTTTTTTTGCTGGAAAACAGGGATGAATATGGAATATATCCGGCAAAATATGGAATAGCATTGTTGCTGTCAGGGATTAAAAAGTATGGCAGTAACGTAATATCAGGAGGAAGATATGAGAAGAATGAAAAAAGTTGCTGCGGCAACACTTACAGCTATGATGGTAGCAAGTCTTGCGATGGGAACAACAGAAACATGGGCGAGAAGTTCAAAGAGAGCAGCGTGGAATAATGCTGCGGCAGAGTCAGCAGATACAGAAACAGAGGTAAGGGATGCCTGTTATGTAGAAGATGACAGCCAGACAGATGCACATAATGTTAAGTCTAATGTATATGCAAACAGCGCAGAATGGGCAGCGTGGAAGACAAAGTGGGAAAGTGTCAGAACTAACTTCTGTCAGATAGCATTAACACCGGGCGAGGATGCAACAATGCTTAATGCAGGCTGGGTTTCAACAACTAAGGATGAAACTCCACAGGTTAAGCTTATGGATGTAAACGGCAATGAGATTAAGACATACACCGGTGTACAGTCAACAAGTGCTGATGTGCAGACAGTAAAGGATGGGGATACAACTTACACATTATATCCATGTAAAGTGACAATTACAGGTCTTGCAGAAAATACTTCATATAAATATCAGTATTATGTAAATGGTGCGTGGTCTGACACATATGATTACAAGACACAGTCAACAGACAGCTTTTCTATAATGTATGTAGGTGACCCACAGATAGGTGCTTCAACTAACCAGCTTGGCGATCAGAATAAAGAATATTATGCAATGAACGACTCTTATAACTGGTATCACACACTTAACAACGCAGTAAGCAAGTTTCCAAACTTAAGCTTCATTATGTCAGCAGGCGACCAGATTAACCAGTCAGGAAGTCTTTCAAAGGAAGCAGATGCGCTTGAACAGCAGATAGAATATGCAGGTTTCCTTAATCCTTCAGTGCTTAGAAGCCTTCCGGTTGCCACAACAATCGGTAATCACGATTCAGGTTCAGTTAATTATTCTAATCATTTTAACTATCCTAACAAGCAGTCAAGCGGCGACAGGACAGCGGCTGGTACAGATTATTACTTTACATATGGCAACACACTTTTCATAAGTATTGATACTAATAACTATAATGTTTCTACACATGAAAATGTTATAAAAGAAGCTACAGAAAAAAATCCGGATGCAAAGTGGAGAGTACTTATGTTCCATCAGGATATATATGGTTCAGGTTATGACCATTCAGATTCAGATGGTATCGTTCTTCGTACACAGCTTACTCCTGTTATAGATAAGTATGATATAGATGCAGTTCTTCAGGGACATGACCATACATATTCAAGAACATATCAGATAACATCAGATGGTTCAGAGCATAGTTCATATACAAAGGCACCATCTTCATCAGATGCAGAAGCATTTTCATCTTACCTTAAGGACAACCTATGCTACACACTTACAACAGGAAGTGATGATACAACTAAGGCGATAGACCCTAAGGGAACAGTTTATTTTGAGGCAAACTCAGCAACAGGTAGTAAGTACTATCAGCTTATTGGTACACAGCAGGATTATATCGCTGCAAGATGCCAGAGCTGGAGACCAACATATTCTGTTATTGATATAACTGATACAACACTTACTGTAAAGACTTATGATGCTGCAACTAACGAGGAACTTGTGGCAGATGGCGGCGTTAAGACAGCTTACACTATCGTTAAGCAGGCTGATAAGACAGCACTTGCAGATGAACTTACCAAGGCAGAAGAGGCGCTTTCAGCAGCTAAGACAGCAGGCAATTACACAGAAGAGTCGGTAAAGGCGCTTGAGGATACAATCGCAGCAGCAAAGGCAATCTCAGAAAATGAGGAGAGCACATCAACAGACGTGGCAAGTGCAGTAACATCACTTCAGGATGCAGTTAAGGGACTTGCAGTTGTAGAAAACAAGGATAATACAGATACTGACAAGAATGGTTCAACAGATAACGGAAGTACAGGAGATAACCAGAACGGCTCAACAGATAACGGAAATACAGGAAATAACCAGAACGG
>FR886267.1 GCA_000436535.1 Eubacterium sp. CAG:252
ACATAACGGTTGTCGTCCACCAAAGCGTAGAAGAGTTTAATTTAGGGAGGTAAGATTACAATGGCAGTTAATAGAACACCTGTGCTCAAGAGATGTAGATCTCTTGATTTAGATCCTTTATATTTAGGAATAGATAAAAAGTCTAACAGAAAGGCTAAGAATGCTGGTAGAAAGATTAGCGAATATGGTATGCAGCTTCGCGAAAAGCAGAAAGCTAAGTTCATCTATGGCGTATTAGAGAAGCCTTTCTTTAATTACTATAAGAAGGCTGAGAAGCAGAAGGGTATGACTGGTGAAAACCTTATGGTTACTCTTGAGCTCAGACTTGATAACGTTATCTTCAGATTAGGTTTTGCAAGAACAAGAAAAGAAGCAAGACAGATCGTAGATCACAAGCACGTACTTGTTAATGGCAAGCGCGTAAACATCCCTTCATACTTAGTTAAGGCTGGAGATGTTATTGAAATCAGAGAAAAGTCAAAGTCTTGTGCAAGATACAAGGAAGTACTTGAAGCTACTAACGGAAGATTAGTTCCAGAGTGGTTAGAGTCAGATAAGGAAGCTCTTAAGGGTACTGTTAAGTCATTACCTACAAGAGAAGCTATTGACGTTCCTGTAAACGAGATGCTTATCGTCGAGTTATATTCTAAGTAATCCATTAATGAGATTTTTGGACGTTGCGTTTTACAGGTTATATGTGAACATAGACGTTTATATAAGACAACAGAATGCTGTAAATATGCGTTCTGTTGTCTTATGGATAGAAGGAATAAACTTATTAAAACCCATAAAAGGAGGGGCTATACATGGTTGATGCAGATTTTAATTTCAAGATGCCAAAGATTGAGATGACTGAACAGTCAGAAGATGGAAAGTATGGCAGATTTGTCGTTGAACCTCTCGAAAGAGGTTATGGACTTACTCTTGGTAATTCTTTAAGAAGAATTATGCTTTCATCATTAGTTGGTACAGCAGTTAGCAGTATCAAAATTGAAGGTGTGCTTCATGAATTCAGCTCAATTCCTGGTGTTAAGGAAGATGTTACTGAGATAGTGATGAACATCAAGCAGTTATCAATCAAGAACAATGGTAATTCCGTTGAGCCTAAGGAAGCACATATCGATTTCGTGGGCGAGGGTGTAGTAAGAGCATCTGATATTCAGGTTGATCCTGATATAGAAATTATTAACCCAGACCTTGTTATTGCACATCTTAACGGTGCAGATAGCAAGTTATCTATGGAACTTACAATCACTAACGGACGTGGTTATGTAAGCTCAGAAAAGAATAAGAAGGAAGACCAGCCAGTTGGCGTTATCGCTGTAGATTCTATCTACACACCAGTAGAGAGAGTTAATATGGCTGTTCAGAATACACGAGTT
>FR886268.1:0-11999 GCA_000436535.1 Eubacterium sp. CAG:252
TTGCACCTAATCTCTTAGATTCTGAATCTCTACCATTCTTTGTAGAACCAACACCCTTTTTATGAGCGAAAAACTGAAGGTTCAAATTCAACATGTCATTACACCTCCTTGACGGTAATCAATAAGTAATCAGGATTATCAGCAGCCATAGTCCTTAAACCAAGCTCTAAGGCGTCCAACAATACCTGCGTTGTATCACTGATATCTGAAGTGACTATGTAATCAATACTAGCCTCTTCTTCATCAACTGACATATCATATACGGCATCCGTGAACTGTTCAATCGAATTAATCGTATTGATAGTCAATACAGAAATTGCAGAACAGATAATATCACTACCCTCTTCTGCATAGCCGGCATGTCCTGCCGACTTAAAGCCTACAGTCCTGTTCGTGACAGATGACTTGTAGATTGTTATATGAGTCATGGATAACACACCTCACACTAATTAAGCATTAATCTTTTCAATCTTAACCTTAGTGAAAAGCTGTCTGTGACCGTTCTTCTTGTGATATCCAGTTTTTCTCTTATACTTATACACGATGACTTTCTTGTCCTTACCCTCTTCAACAACGCTTGCTGTAACTGTTGCTCCTGCTACTGTAGGATCACCAACCTTAGCTTCACCGTTATTAACGAAAAGAACCTGGTCAAATGTAACAGTATCGCCAGCGTTAGCACCAAGCTTTTCAACCTTGATTACATCGCCTTCTGAAACTGTGTACTGTTTACCACCTGTTGCAATAATTGCGTACATATGGCACCTCCTAAAATAATTACTCGCCAGTTTTGGAGAGGATTACTCCTTCTTATGTCCTAACTGAGCGGCACACTAGATTATAATATAGCATAGATAACAAAATGTCAACTATATTTCTAAAAAATATGATATTTTTATTATAATATCCATAACCCAACAAACCCACACAGCACTCCTACTACTATTCCTGCCACTACATCTCTTATAAAGTGTACACCTGTTATAACCCTTAATACAGCAAGCACTGCTGTAAGCACAAACAGAACAATACCTACAGGCTGGTATATATAAAACCAGCACATAGCTATAATAGTTATGGAGAATACATGTCTGCTTGGCATAGACTCTCCCTCCTTGTCCTTATTAACAAGAGGTGTGATGTTGTATTTTACATAAGGTCTTTGTGCGTCAATACATTTGCGGAAAAATGACACTACTATAAATGATGTCAGCGGTGTCAGTATAAGCTTTGATGTCACAAAAAGGTTAGAAGTTTCAACATATCCGGTTGCATCCACACTGAAGGATAAAGTTGGTGTCACTATAGCGCCTTTGGTTCTTAAGCACATAACTATAAGCACTATGTATGACACCGCCACAAAATAAGGCAGAACCTTATATGCGAATAATATTATATTCTTCAGTGCGTTGTGGGAGCTTATATAATCATATATATGGTTATACCATATTTCATACCTGCTTGAGTCATTCTCTTCAATATCCATATCTTTCATATTCATACTTTACTGCATATCTCCTATCGTTATAGAATAATTATCTTATAAGTTCCTTTAGTGTTTTACCGTTGTTCTTTCGTGTCATCTCAACTAATCCAAGCGGTGTCATATCAACTACATTGGTCGTTATATGCTCTTTCTTTGCAAGACCTTTCATATAGGATAAAAGCTCTTTAACGCTTGCCTCCTCCTGCATATTGATAAAGTCAATTATTATTATGCCGGAAATGTTTCTTAATCTTATCTGGTTTATGACCTGTGCCGCAGCTTCCATATTGACACCAAGTGCCGCTCTTTCCTTGTCCGCCTGCTTTTTTGACTTTGCGATATTTTTTCCCGAATTGACATCAATAACGCACATAGCCTCTGTCTGTTCTATTATAAGATAACCGCCACATTTTAACCAGACCTTGTCTGACAATGCCTGTGTAAGATTTTTCTCTACCGAATATAGCTTATATAAAGGAAGAAGGTCATCTTCATAAAACCTTACCGATACAGATGGAATATCTGCAAAGTAACTTTCAAGTCTTAAGCAGCTGTCCTTTATATCGGTTATGACCGTTATATTATTATCTGAACTGAAGTGTGCAATCTCACTTATATAGTCAGGCTCTCTTTCATACAGCTTCGTATAAAATGTACCATAAACAGCAGTCTGTACAAGCCTGTTATACTCTGATATAAGACTGGCAGCTTCATTTATAATAGTATCGACATCCGAATTAACAGCATTGCTGCGGATAATCAGACCATAAGTAAATCTGCCCTTCACGCCTGTATTATCATTAAGTTCATTAATAGCCTTATGAAGCATACCTTTAAGCTTATCTGAAGCCTCTTTGCATATATCAGACCCCTTGGCTTTCTTTGAAACAGATACCTTATCAACATCACTTGATAATACTACATACTTTCCGGCAAGCTCTATCTTGCAGCTTGCTGTAGGCGGCTTTGTCTTATGGGCATCATTAACAACTTGAATAAGCAGCTTGTCGCCTATATTTACTTTATCATTATTCTTCGTATTAAGAAATATGTTCTTTTTGTTATCGTCAAGTGGATAATAGCACTTAACCTTATTTTCAATTTCAACAAAAGCAGAGTTGATATTCTTAACGACATTCTCAACCCTGCCTATGTATATGTTACCGGTAAGACTGCCTGAGTCAGCTACATTGAGCGACTGGCAGTCATCACCGATAAACTGTGAACATATTATATTGTTTTTAACTTTAGTGATAATATACTTTATATCCATACAATCCTCATTCTGGCAGCATATAAAGCTAATCAGCATTAAGCTCTTTATGTGCCCTTGCAGCCATACAGATTATCTGTCCTTAAGATACAGATTTCTGTAGAAACAGCTTCTGTTTCCTGTGTGGCATGCTGCGCCTATCTGGCGAACCTTTGCTAATATTGTATCATTATCACAATCTATGTCAAGTGAACTTACATACTGATAATGTCCGGAAGTAGCTCCCTTTATCCATAATTCCTGACGGCTTCTGCTGTAATAAGTCATAATTCCTGTATCAACAGTCATATTGTAGGCCTCTTCATTCATATAAGCAACCATAAGAACCTCGTTATTGACATAATCCTGAACAACAACAGGAATAAGTCCGTCAGAGTTAAGCTTAAAGTCCTTGAAAGAAAGGCTTGTGCTCATCTTTCTGCCAGCTTCAGCAACAGATGCACCGGACTCAAACATACTTACGGCATCTTTAAGATTAATTCTGTTCTCATATATAGCTTTGCCTATTATAGCACCGTGAATACCAGCATCATTGATATTCTTAAGATCCTGTACACATGACATTCCGCCGGATGCAATAATATTGATACCTGTCTTATCAGATAAAAGCTTTGTCTGCTCAACATTAGGACCTGACAGCATACCATCCTTTGATATATCCGTGTATACAATAGTCTGGACTCCCATATCCTTCATGGCAAGTGCAAGAGAAAGCGCAGTCTTGTCACTGACCTTTTCCCAGCCTTCGATAGCTACAAGTCCGTCTTTGGCATCTACACCTACCACTATATGTTCAGGGCCAAATTTTTCAATCGCCTGTCTTATAAAGTCAGGGTTCTCCACAGCCTTAGTTCCGATAATAACACGGTATACGCCAAGGTCTAACACCTCTTTTATATTTTCAAGCGTTCTTATTCCACCGCCCATCTGGACAGGAATATTGACACTTGATACTATCTTTTTGATAGTTTCTGCATTAACGCCATGTCCTTTAAGAGCACCGTCAAGGTCAACTGTATGTATAAACCGGGCTCCACTCTCCTCAAACGACTTAGCTATCTCATATGGCTTATCAGAATATACTGTAACTTCGTTAAATAATCCTTTTTTAAGTCTTACACACTGACCATCTTTAATGTCAATCGCTGGATATAATCTCATTGTAATAATCTCCAATCCTAATATAGCATTTTGTCAGTAACCGCTTTAACATAGTAAAACAGCTACTGACATTATATAAATATGTAATTATAAACTGCCCTTAGTAGACAGTACTGATTTAATACGGGCATCCTTTGAGCATGCCTCATCCAATGCCTTTGCAAATGCCTTAAACATCCCCTCAATTATGTGGTGGTCGTTTTCACCTGACATCTCTCTTATGTGAAGGTTCATTCCTGCACTGTAAGATATTGCATAGAAGAATTCCTTGACCATCTGTGTATCAAAGTATCCTACCATATCTGATGAAAATGTTGCATCAAATACAAGATAAGGACGTCCCGATAAGTCGATGGCACAAAGTATTAATGCTTCATCCATAGGAAGAATAATATCTCCATATCGTCTTATTGACTTCTTATCACCAAGAGCCTTCTTAATAGCCTCACCAAGCACAATACCGACATCTTCTACAGTATGGTGACAGTCAACTATAAGGTCGCCTGTAACATTTAACTTAAGGTCAAACATACCATGCTTCGCAAAGCTTTTAAGCATATGGTCAAAAAAACCGATTCCTGTATCAACCTGTGCATCTCCTGAACCATCAAGACGGATGAAAAGGTCAATATCAGTTTCACTTGTTTTTCTGTGAATACTTGCCTGTCTTGTTTCTGAATTAGACATATTTATAATCCCTGCTTTCTTATTATTTGTTTTCAAAACGAACCTTTATAGAGTTAGCGTGTGCAGTAAGGTGTTCTGCTGTTGCAAATGTTTCAATATCCTCATGGATAGCTTCAAGTGCATTTCTTGAGTATGAAATAATACTTGACTTCTTGATAAAGTCATCAACACTTAATGCTGAGAAGAACTTAGCTGTACCATTAGTTGGAAGAACGTGGTTAGGACCTGCAAAGTAATCTCCAAGAGGCTCTGAGCTGTATTCTCCAAGGAATATTGCACCTGCATTCTTTATCTTTGTCATAACATTGAATGGGTCCTTAGTTACTATCTCAAGGTGTTCAGATGCTATTTCATTGGCAACATCCACAGCCTCATCTATATTATCTACAAGAAGAATATATCCATAGTTATCAAGTGACTTAGATATAATCTCACTTCTTGATAATTCCTTTAAGAAACCATCAACTTCATCAGATACCTTTTTTGCAAGTTCTTTGCTTGTTGTGATAAGAATAGCTGAAGCCATCTCATCATGTTCAGCCTGTGATAAAAGGTCAGCAGCAACATATCTTGGATTAGCTGTTTCATCTGCGATAACAAGAATTTCGCTAGGACCGGCTACAGAGTCGATGCTTACATAACCGAATACAGCCTTCTTTGCAAGTGCAACATAGATATTACCAGGACCGCAGATTTTATCTACCTTAGGAACCGATTCTGTTCCATATGCCATAGCAGCGATAGCCTGAGCACCGCCGACTTTATATATAACATCAACTCCTGCTTCATTAGCAGCAACAAGTGTTGTTGGATATACCTTTCCTTCATGGTCTGGAGGAGTACACATAATAATCTGTTCAACACCTGCAACCTTTGCTGGAAGAACATTCATAAGAACTGAAGAAGGATAAGCAGCCTTGCCGCCTGGAACATATACACCAACTCTTGAAAGTGCAGTTACCTTCTGTCCAAGTATAGTACCATCCGGCTTAGAATCAAACCAGCTATACTGCTTCTGCTTTTCGTGATATTCTTTAATATTCTTAAGAGCCTTTCTTATAACATCAACCAATGCCGGGTCAACTAATGTGTAAGCCTCTTCTATTTCTTCCTTAGTTACAACTATATTGGAAGCATTGATATCAGCCTTATCAAAGTCCTTTGTATACTTAAATAATGCTTCATCCTTATTAGCTCTTACATTGGCAAGAATGTCACCGACAGCAGCCTCAAACTTTCCATAGCTGTTAGGACTTCTCTTTAAAAGATTTTCAAGTATATTATTTTTTGTTTCATCTGTTAATTTAACAATTCTCATATATTCTCCCATCCTGCGTTTTCCGCATATTTAATTACATAACTTTGACTCAAGATAATTCTTTATGTCATTCACAAGCTTATTGATACGCTCATTTTCCATCTTCATACTTACCTGATTAACTACGATACGTGCTGATAATGGGCATACCTCCTCAAGAACTTCAAGTCCGTTCTCTCTTAATGTAGCACCAGTTTCAACTATATCAACAATAACCTCAGAAAGTCCGACTATAGGTGCAAGCTCAACAGAACCATTAAGCTTTATTATCTCAACTGTCTGGTGCTTCTTATTATAGAAGTAATCCTTGGCTATGTTTGGATACTTTGAAGCGACCCTTATAAGCTCGTGATGCTTAAGCTTCTCTTTAGCAGAAGCAGGACCACATACGCACATCTTACACTTGCCCATTTTTAAGTCATATACCTCATAAAGGGAACGGCCTTCTTCTAAGAGTGTGTCCTTACCTACAATACCCATATCAGCAGCACCATACTCTACATAAGTAGGTACATCTGAAGGCTTTGCAAGGAAAAAGCGAATTCCTAATTCTTCATTAGTGAATATAAGCTTTCTTGTTTTTTCATCCTTCATCTCATCACATTTGATGCCAATGTGTTCAAATATATCAAGAGCATTTTTAGCAAGTCTTCCTTTTGCTAACGCTATTGTAATATACCTCATATCAATCCTCATTTCTTCACATTTATATATAATGATGTTAAGCTGACTTTGACCCTTACACCATATTAATGAATTGTGCCAAGTGTGCAAAAACACAAACCATAATTATACTCTTAAATGTATACAATATCTGAAAGCTGTGAAGCTGCGGCATATTCCTCATACTGAGCTTCTGTCTTTGCTTCATTTTTTCTTATCATACAGACTTTATTGCCGTCTTTTCTTAATTCATCAGCCTGCTTTATAGCCTCTAAAAGCTTGTCAGGAGTATATACTATAAGTACGCCGCTGTAATCAACAGGAACTGTTATATTCTGTCTGTTGATAGCTGCCATAAGTCTGTCTACTATAAGTGAGAAACCAATAGAAGCCTTATCACAGCCGAACTGTCCAAGAAGCTTGTCGTAACGTCCGCCGCTTGCTATAGGTTCTCCTGTTCCAAATGTAAATGCATGGAATATAATTCCAGTATAGTATGTATGGTTACTGAGTTCGCCTAAGTCAAAAGATACATACTTGTCATAACCATTAACCTTTAATAATTCATATAAAGATAAAAGTCTGTCTACAGCACCTATACATTCTGGAATATTAGTAAGGCTCTTTGCCTTCTCAAGTACGTCTGCCTGACCGAAAAGCTGTGGGAGTTCTAATAATACCTTTGCAGTATTCTTATCAATATTCATTGAATTAAGAAGCTCCTCCACTCCGATATAGTTCTTTTCGTTGATAAGGTTAAGAAGCTCCTCATATGCATCACCAGCAATACCGGCATCAGCCAACAGTCCGTTAAAGAAAGCAACATTGCCTATCTCAACTTGAAACTCAGTAAGTCCGGCACTCTTCATACAGTCAATTACCATACATATTATCTCATAATCTGCATCAATAGAGTCATCATCTATCAACTCAGCACCTATGACCGTATTCTCCTTTAACCTTCCCTGATAGTACTTGCTTACATTAATAAATGTGTTGCTTACATAACAGAGCTTTATAGGAAGAATATGGTCTTCAAAGTACTTGGCAGCAGCTCTTGCGATAGATGGTGTCATATCAGGTCTTAATACTAATGTGTTGCCATATCTGTCGAAAAGCTTAAACATTTCATTAGATGGAACACTACCTCTCTCCTTGCTGAATACATCAAAATATTCGATAGAAGGTGTCTGTATGTCGTTATAACCATATAACTTACATACATTATGAAGCCTGTTTTCGATTATCTTCTTCTCAACACACTCCGTGCTGTATATATCCCGTACACCTTCCGGTGTATGTAGTAAATCTTTTTTCATAACATTAATTCTCCATTCCTGTGTATACAAAGATAATCTATGCAACACATTTTTTCACTTTAACATAGTAACGTGATAACAAGTTAAAGAGATTATACAAAATGATTGCTGTGATGTCAATCATTTTGTGCATTTTGATATAAAATGATGTTGGGGTCACAAGGTCATTCACCCACCTATGAGCAAGTTCATGTGGGTTTAGACCTTTTGACCCTGGTATCATAAAATTATGATGGCAGTTCTCCATGAATTGCCTCTTTGTATATTATATAACGGTTGCCACCCTTATTTACTGCTATCTCTGAAGCCCTTATAAGCTTATTGGTAAGCAGCTTCCAGTCTGTGCCGTTATCAGGATATCTTGATATGCCTATAGAGAAACTCATATTAAATGAGTTGTCGTGGCTTCTGCACTCCCACGAAACACGGGAACGCATATATTCTATAAATGCCCTTAATTCCGGCTCATTATTGATATCCTTTATAACAATGATATATTGACCTTTTCTGTCAGTCTTTCCTATGACACCGCGATATTCAACTGCCTTTAAAAGCGTACTTTTTACAACCTCAAGAAGTTCTAATGTATTCTGTTTTCCATGCATATACTCATAGTCTGACAGATTATCAATAGTTATCTTAATAAATGATAAACGACAGTTTTTATTGTACTTTGCATTATTTAAGGCATATACCTCAAGGTCTTTGGTTTCAAGGATATTGGTATGATATTCAAAATCGTAGGTAGTTCTTGAGAATACGCTCTTTAAGCCCGTAAGCTTAAGTGTTCCAACAGAACGGACCGGATGCATCTGTGAATATATAGTTGAACCACGCAGATGTGCATTAACATTTTTTGACTTTGAAAGTTCAAAGTCACTATGTACGCACACATCAAAATCATAGTTATATGTAGACTTGCCTTTTTTTATATCATTTAGAAGATTATTATAATCTGAAAGACTTCCCTCAGGAATAAACTGCTTGCCTATAATACGCTCATACACTTCCATAATAGGAGCCGATATTACGACAATCGCATCATTATCAATATAATTATACACTGTAAATACATCTCTGTCATATTCGTATACATAAAATAGTTCATCATCCATAGATATAACAGTTCTATACGCAGACAGATTATCATTCAGTATGTTGCACTGGTTTCTGAGTGCTATTACATCTGAAACACGAAGTTCAAGATATTCCATAGACTGTTCATCATACTGCGTGCTTAAAACACATTTTTTAATATCCACAAGCACCCAGCGGTAAGAGTTATCTATCCTTTTCATACGAAGAACCATACTCTTACTCTGTCCTGCTCTCAGACTGTTAGCAACATTAATAAAATCTTCAATATCAACCTGATGTATAATTTCAGCTATTGTAAACTTGGTTGATGTGCCAACAAACTTATACATGCGTTCATTTGCTGTAATTATTGAAAAATCACTGTCGATAACCGCATATCCGTTAACAAGTTCATAATCATCGATATAATTAAGCCCCATAATAGTTACTCTCCCGTTCGTTCATTAATATCTTTCTGAATCATCTCCAGATAATGTACCATAATACCTTTTCCTGGATTAATTCTGTAACTTTTATCAACCTCCGCATAAGTGAAGCTTTTGCGGCCGCCATTTTCAGCCCTTTCCCAAAATCTAATTATATCAGAAAATGGCAGATAATAGAACTCATCTCTTGACGAAAAATATAATATTATAAATGAAATTCCGTCCTGAACCTCAAATTCTTTCATAAACTCTATCTGATGCTTATGAATATTATGTATTGAAAATGTATCTACAGCACATTCCTTTGCATCAAAACATACCGGAATTCCCTGAATGACACCTATATAATCGACAGTACTCTTCTGTTCAAAGTATGCAAGTGTAATCTGTTTTGTTTCTTTGTCCATCCTGATAGGTGTAATCGGGGTTGGTATTTTCTGTATAAGACCTAAGTGGTTCTGCAGATACTTTTCATTAGTCATATTAATGTAGTCTTCTAGTGCAGAACCTCTAAGGCCTCTGGAATTCCAGGTTCCCATATATCTTCTCCTTTTAATACATTTACGAATAACTCAGGTATATCCGTATGGACGTGAATATCCATATCCGGTATATCTAATTCGTAAGAATGAAGCATCTGGCTGCTGCATCTATATCTGTCTTTCATATATCTGTTAAATGCTGCATCGCCGTACTTATAATCTCCAGCCAGCGGATGTGAAAGGCTTGCAAGATGTGCCCTTATCTGGTGGCTTCGTCCTGTTATAAGATGAATTTTTAAAAGTGTCAGCTCTCCATTGGATACAAGAGGCATATATTCTGTTTCTATAGGAAGATACTCGTCCTCCCTTGACTTGTTATTCTTTGAAGCAGCCATTGTGCCAGTCTTAGCCGCTGGCAGCTTATCATATATCGTCACCTTATTGCTTTTATGGTCTTTCTTTAAATATCCTTTAACAAGCTGTCTTTTTCTTACTTCACCCGCCACAATACATATATAATACTTATTAAGTGTTCTTTCCTTAAAATGTGTTGAAAGCTCCTGAAGTCCCTTCATAGTCTTCCCAGCCGCTACTATTCCGCTTGTATTCCTATCAAGCCTGTTGCATATTCCTGGATGGAATATATGCAGGTCATCATAGCTTATAGAACCATTGTGAAGCATATATGCAGTAAGGTATTCTATAAGTGATACATCCGCTGGAATGGACTTTTGTGAAAGCATACCGGAGGGCTTGTTAATAAGAAGCACATCCTCATTCTCATATACAATATCCAAAGGCTTATATATGGCTTCATAGTCATATGAAGCATTTTTATTGTCTTTAGTATTCTTTATATGCTGTCCATTATTATCACTTGCTGCATTAATTTCATCCCTGTTAATGCTGTCTTTGCTGGCATTGGCAGCAGATGTGCCGTTGCTCTCACTACCTGCCTTATACTTTCCCTCCGTAAACTTTTCAAGTGTTTCCTCGGCAAAAAATATCTTTACAGAGTCCCCCATAACAAGCTTTTCGCTGCCGTCTGCTTTCTTATTGTTAAGAGTTATATTCTTTTTTCTAAGCATTTTATATATAAAGCTCTTGCTTGCGGCAGATAAATATTTTGATAAATATTTATCAAGCCGCTGGTTATCTCCAAGCTTATCTATTACTAATTCTTTCATTATTTACCACCATATCATAATCAGAGGCACATATTAAGAGTGCCATTTTTTATATAACCCATCCTGTCAGTCTTATTCTCATCTTCTGACTCAAAGTTTGCTGCAAGATTAGCTGCTCTTTTTATAAATGTATCAACATCTGTATACAGTGTTACATTCGCATTAAGCTTATCGTTTTTTAGGAACTCTTTAAGGCTCTTTTCAAAAAGAGCTTTATCAGGGTTTTTATCAAGACTTAATGCAGCTATTGTATTATCGGTAACAGCCATCGCACATATACCTACCGGCTTTTTAGAATTGCTTACCACAACGTCATATATAGAAGTTATATCGCCCTTACATCCCTCAAGCCTGTCGTATACATCTTTAGGACACACTTTATGTGGAATGAGAATAAAATAAGCAACCGCCAGTTTTGCCCAAGGAAGAACAAGTACTGTGGCAACAAGTGTCATATAGTTATTGCGGGACTTGAATATCAGAAGTCCTGTTGCAAATATTGCGATTATGACAAGCAGTGCTATAGCCGTAATAATAGCATTAAGCTTTTTCTTATAATTAAGATAACCAAATTCACCTTTGTTTTTCTTATTCATATATTATACCTCATTTCTGCGAACGTTTTTTGTGCATAACGAGTTTGTGTCAAGTGTGTGCAGACACAAATCCCGTTTACCTCTTATTACGTTATTCTCAGCATTATCTGTGCTTTCTGCCTGAACTTCTAGCAGTGTTTCTTTCGTTCTTATGTTCATTCTTACGAACAGCTTTATCGGTATTTCGTACATTTTTAATTCTATCTTTACTATTACTCTTGCTGCTGTTTTTCTTATTATTGGCTTTACCTGTGTTCTTATTATTGGCATTATCAGAGCCTGTACGTTTCTGACCTGTCTGGTT
>FR886268.1:12022-33117 GCA_000436535.1 Eubacterium sp. CAG:252
GACCTGTCTGGTTATGTACATTCATCTTACGTGGAGGTATAAGGCACTTAGGATCAAAGCCTATAAGGTCAGCACGTCCATTTTTAATAAGTGCTTCTTTTACAAGTTCATAGTTCTCAGGATTGCGGTACTGTATGAGTGCTCTCTGCATAGCCTTCTCGTGATGACTTACAGGTGTATACACCTTTTCCATAGTGGCAGGGTCAAGTCCTGTATAATACATACACGTAGAAAGTGTTGAAGGTGTCGGATAAAAGTCCTGAACCTGCTCAGGCATATAACCGAGGTCCCTTATGTATTCTGCAAGTGCAATAGCATCCTTCATAGTAGAACCCGGATGGCTGGACATAAGGTAAGGTACAACAAACTGCTCTTTTCCAGTCTTTTTATTGATACGCTGATACCTTTCGATAAAGCTTTCATAGACGTCATTGGATGGTTTACCCATCTTTTTAAGTACATTATCTGATATATGCTCAGGTGCAACACGGAGCTGTCCGCTTATGTGGTACTTACAGAGTTCACTTATAAATGTATCATCAGGGTCACACATACAATAATCAAATCTTATGCCTGAACGGATAAACACCTTTTTCACACCCGGGAGTGAACGAAGCTCACGAAGCAGCTTAATATAGTCAGAATGGTCAACCTTAAGGTTAGGACATGGCTTATGGAAAAGGCACTGTCTGTTCATACACACACCCTTTGTAAGCTGCTTGTCGCAGGAAGTGTGCCTGAAGTTGGCTGTAGGACCTCCCACATCATGTATATAACCTTTAAAGTCCGGCTCTTTAGTCATCTCTACAGCCTCATCTATAATAGACTTATGGCTTCTTACCTGAATTATTCTTCCCTGATGGAAAGTAAGTGCGCAGAAAGAACATCCACCAAAACACCCACGGTTACTTGTTATTGAGAACTTAATCTCTGAAAGTGCTGGTATTCCACCATCTTTTTCATACATTGGATGATAATTACGCATATATGGAAGTGCATATACATCATCCATTTCCATCTGTGTAAGAGGAAGTGATGGCGGATTTTGTACTACATACATTTTCTCCTTGACCTTTTCAACAAGAACTTTGGCAGTGAAAGGGTCTGTATTTTTATACTGCGTGTAGAAACTTTTAGCATAAGCCTCTTTACTGTTACATATTTCATCATACGAAGGAAGCTCTATATAATTCTCAAGACCGTCAAGCGACTTTGCCTTGTATACAGTTCCCTTTATAAATGTTATATCACTTACATCTATTCCAGCATTGAGTGCATCTGCTATCTCAACTATCGAATGTTCACCCATACCGTAGGATATTATATCTGCTCCTGAGTCTATAAGAATAGAACGTTTAACCTTATCAGACCAGTAGTCGTAGTGCGCCATTCTTCTTAGAGAAGCCTCTATTCCACCTATGATAATCGGGGTTTTCTTATACACCTGCTTTATAAGATTGCAGTATACAATAGTCGCATAATCTGGTCTTTTGCCCATAACCCCTCCGGGTGAAAATGCATCCATATGTCTGCGCTTTTTATTGACAGTATAGTGGTTTACCATAGAGTCCATATTACCAGCCGCCACAAGAAAGCCAAGACGTGGCTCTCCAAGTATGGTTATGGAATTCTTATCTTTCCAGTCCGGCTGTGCTATTATGCCGACCTTATATCCAAATGCCTCAAGTATTCTTGTTATTATGGCATGTCCAAAAGATGGATGGTCAACATAAGCATCACCGCTTATATATACAAAGTCACACTGTTCCCAGCCTCTCTTTTCCATATCAGCCCTGGAAACAGGAAGAAAATCTTTAGTCATAAGTTACCTTTCTGACTTTATTAAAAGTCCTTTAATATAGCTATTTCATCATCAGTCAGCACTCTGTAAGAGCCTGTAGTGAGCTTCCTATCAAGTGTAATGCCACCCATAGACAGGCGTTTAAGAAACAGCACTTCTGAGCCTATCGCTGTAAACATACGCTTAATCTGGTGATACTTGCCCTCTCTTATAGTAATATTAATATGAGTACTGTCTGAATTATCATCATAAGAAATTATCTTAAGTTCTGCCGGCATAGCTGTGAATTCGCTGTCAACATAAAGTCCATTTGCGAATTCTTCTACGTATTTATCAGCTATTTTCCCTTTTACAATGGCTTCATACACCTTATCAACATGGTGCTTTGGTGATAAAAGCCTGTGTGCAAGCTCTCCGTCATTGGTTATTATAAGAAGTCCTTCTGTATCCTTATCAAGTCTTCCAACAGGAAAAAGGTCTTTTCTTTTCCTGTCGGCAATAATATCAATAACCGTTTTATCATTTAAATCACTTGTTGCCGACACAACTCCCTGTGGTTTATTTAACATGTAGTATTCATAGTCAGAATATCCGACCTGCCTGCCATCAACACATACAATATCATTGTCTGTATTAACCTTTAATTCCGGACGTACAACAATAGTTCCATTAACAGATACTTTCTTTTTTCTTATCATATCCTTTACGGTACTTCTTGTACCCTCCTGCATATCACACAGGTACTTATCAAGTCTTAACTGCATATTATATTCTCCATTATTACATCCATCTCCAGCCTGCAAGATACTTGTTCTTAAGCTGTGAGCCGTTAGACTTTCCCCAGCCAAGAGGGAAACCGTCAACACAAAGAAGTGCCCAGCCCTTGCTGTCTGTATAATCGTCAACATCAATAGTTTCACCCTTAAGGTAACGTATAACTCTGTCATCCTCAAGCTTTAAATCTATACAGTTATTGTACTGTTCCTTCTTAAGAGCCATGGCAAGTGCCTGACTTGGTTCAAAACGATTTTTCTTAAGCTCGCCAAGCAACAGTCCGTTGCGGATTATACGAAGTCCCTTTTCGTCTATCATATGCTTTGATATGGCGTATACACGGGAGTCCCTTATATTGATATAATCAGTATCTATATCCATGCTTACATTTTTAAGGAAGTCCTTAAGCTCATCCGGAAGCTTCTGTTTTAATGGTGTATGAACATAATGTGCATGCATTACATCATCCGGATTATCCTTTTTTAAAAGTGCTACAAAATGTCCCTCTCCCTGCATCTTATGTGGGAATATGCGGACACATTTATCCATATTATCCTTGGCATCCTCATCTGTTTCAACAAATCCCTTTGAAAAGCCTTCATATGGAACAATATCAACAAGGTGCATATCAGGACGATTATCAAGAAGATGTCTTATGCTTTCCTCATCCTCAAGCTTTGAAAATGTACATGTTGAATAAAGCATCATTCCACCCGGACGCAGCATATCAGCGCCGTGAAGTATAATACTCTTCTGGATGGCTGAGTACACCGGTGGGCCACTCTGTTCCCATGCACGTATAAGCTTATTGTCCTTTCTGAACATACCCTCTCCTGAACATGGAGCATCTATAAGCACTTTATCAAAAAATGCGTTGAACTTATCTGATATTCTGGCAGGGTCTTCATTAAGAACGCAGAGATTAGCAACTCCCGACACCTCAACATTTTTAAGAAGTGCCTTGGTACGTGAATTACTTATATCATTAGTTATAAGAAGTCCTTCTCCTGCAAGCTTTGATGCAAGCTCAGTCGACTTGCCGCCGGGTGCCGCACACATATCAAACACTATATCTCCCGGTTCTACAGGAAGCACATTAGCCGGTGTCATGGCACTTGGTTCCTGTATATAATACAGACCTGCGTAGTAATATGGATGCTTTGCAGGCTTGTCGTCTTCCTCATAATAGAAGCCATTTTTAATCCATGGTATAGGTTTTAACTTAAAAGGACTTATTTTAAGAAAATCTTCTGTCGATATTTTAAGGTTATTGACACGAAGACCGTATAATCTCTTATCATTGAAGCTTTCAAGATATGCATCATAGTCATCACCAAGCATATCCTTCATTGTCTTAAGATAACTTTCTGGTAAGTTCATGTATTCCTCATTTCCGCACTATATACTCTGTGCCTTGTAATTTTCTGCAATCATATCAAGCTGTCGTGAAAAACGCTGAAGCTTCGCGACATCCTCTGTTTCATATATCTCATAAAATTCATCCTGAATTTTAATAATTTCCTGCTTATTGGCAACCTTATAAAGGCTCTGTATATTATTAAGTATATCTGATACTATATTCGCCTTCGTTGATACAAAGTTCTGGGCATCTATGATTTCCTCGTGTATGCTCATCATTTCATTATCAAGCGTATATATGGCATCGGCAGCCGATGTAAGCCTTTCACGCACATGTGATGGTATATTGCCATTGTACTTATACTGGAGTGAGTGTTCGATTATCGCCCAGAAGTTCATACCCAGTGTTCTTATCTGTATCTCAACAGGAATTACCTTTGTACCTTTGACTGTTTCCACCTTATATCTTACGATTATGTGATAGCTTCTGTAGCCGCTTGGCTTGATATTTTTGACATAATCCTTTTCGTTTATGACCTCCATATCACTTCTTGCCCTTATTAAGTCAGCGACATTATATATATCATCTGTAAACTGGCATATAAGTCTTATACCTGCTATATCAAGTATCTTTCCCTCTATCTGGTCTATACCTATCCCCTGCTTCTGCGCCTTGCCAAGAATACTTGATATTGACTTGACTCTTCCAAGCACCTGTTCTATGGGAGAATATATACCAGCCTGACGGTATTCCTTCACCATATGATTAAACTTGACCTGAAGCTCCTCGACTGCAAGTTCATATGGATTTAATATTTCCTTCCACATCTGTATTTCCATATATATAACCTCAATTTCTTATATTGTAATATCAGGACAAATGTATCCTCCTGACCTTATATTCACGAACCGCTTTGCTAACAGCCTGACAAATTCCTAAATTACTGTATGCAATAAAAGCTCATACATAATTAATTATAGCATGAAGCAGCCTTAATAGCTATAAATCAGAGTATTATTTTCGTTTATTTTAAGGATATTATAGGGATTAAGTGCTATTTCTTCATAGTCTGCAGCTATATCAGGGTCAGGCGTTATATATATTCCAAAATGAAGATGTACCGGAAACTTGTTCTTTGTACCCTCAACTTTACTATATCCCGTACTTCCCATATAACCGATTATATCTCCTGCCCTGATAACATCGCCCTCTTTGTATTCTTTGGCATATGAGTCAAGATGGGCATAGTAATAATATATTCCCGATGGTGAGGTAATACCTATACGCCAGCCTCCAAGCTCTAACCATCCGATATTGCTTATATAACCATCACTTACGGACACGACAGGATATATACCATCTTTATTAATATCGCCCATTACATCTGTTCCCTCATGTGTTCTGTTTCCCTTATAGGTTCTTTCATAATTCCACGAATTAACATAGTTCACCCACTCTTTTCTTTTATTAGAACGCGGAACTGGAAAATACTTTATATCCGCAAGTAGTCCATTGTATGTATTTTTTTCAAGATTAAATAATTGTGGCTGTTTCTTTTTAAGATAGTTTCTTATCCTTACGAATGACGACTTATTTATGCTGCTAATATTAGCTGACGATATATCACCGTCAAACATACATTCACACACTATCATAAGTTCCCCTTTATCTGCGCCAATCGATTCTGCGTAAGTCGAGATTTCTTCAGTGGTACACGTTATATTTAATTGTTTGAAACGGTCGCTAGTGATGTTGAGGGTGAATAATTGGTTGGTTTCTGACATATGTCGTACTTCGTTGGATAACATAACAGCTGTTATGCACAATATAAGAACGGTAAAACATTTTTTAATATACGCATTAATCATTTTTTATACAATCTTGTATATATTTAATTAAAGATATGAGAAAGCTTTCTATAAAATGTATGACCAGCATAACTATGATGAAATTAAAGAAGAAAAATATATTTATAATATTAATGTCCGTCTTTATCCTTATGACGGCAACTCCTGATATTCTTGTTCCAGCAGCCAGCGCAGGTATTAGATTATGGGGACTTAAGGTTGTACCCGGACTTATTATGGGATTGATATTTGTGGGGTGTCTTGATTATTATATGCCGCAGTCTTCTGCCTATGGAACATTCCTTGTTATATTGTGCAGTCTTTTATGCGGCTTTCCGACAGGAGCTTTAAACTGTATACAATATAGCAGACGACATAATAACAACAGTTTTATAGCTGACATAATGCCCTACTGTAATACATCAAGCCCTGGATTTACTATTAACTACATATATTATGGTCTGCTTTCAGACTACATTAATATTAGAGCATTTCTTATATGCACGTATATGCCCGTCATTCTGCTAATATTATGTGAATGGTTTAAAAAACGTATAAATACAAGCAGGGATATAAAACATATAAATATGAGTAAGAATAAACAACATCTGACTATACCCCAAAATAATAAAAAAAACACCGACTATCAAAAGCAAAGCCACACCCCCCACACCAATATGAATTTTTCCGACATATTAAACAATTCTATCGGTAAAACTGCCTGTTCAATATTAAAACTCGGCGGTTATATCATCATATTTTCATGCATAAGCGCATATATCGAGCGTTTTGCATATAACAGTCCAACGGCAGGTGTACTGCTGTGCGGCGTTCTTGAGATAACTAATGGAATGTATATGGCGGCAGGTCTTCAACTGTCTTCATATATAAAGGTAATTATTATCCTTCTTATAAATGCATTTGGAGGCATATCAACGCTTATGCAGACCTGCGGCATAATAAAAGATAATCTTGGATACAGTATAGATACACGGCAGTATATTAAAAGCAAACTGAAGCTCGTACTATGTACACTGCTGGTTACTTACATTACCAGAAAATGTGGTCTTATATAAAATGAATTTTAATTCCTTAACATGTATTAATACAGCTAATAAAAGCTATAACTTATAAAATATAAAAAGTGACCGTTGCATAAAGCCCTATGTCAGCCTTTTACAACAGCCATTTTATAATCATTTATCAGCATATGATTATTGCACAATTAAAAACAATAATCATATGCTTATCAAAACTTCTCAATCCATTATCCTGACTGAACAAACACACCTAATTAATATGCTATTCAAGAATGTCTGTAGCCTCTTCCTCTGTTACATCCTCTAAAACAGGGGCTTCCTCACTTGTTTCAGGCTCATCTGTCTTCTTCTCAGGAGTACTTTCCTCCTCTTCAACAGGTGTCTTTAACTCATTACGGTTGTTATTGACAATAGATAACATATTATTAAGACCTGCTAAAAGTGAATCGTACTTCTCACGGTTATCACGTATAGACCTCTCAATAATATACTGTAACTTTTCTAACATATCATCTGTGTAATCCATAGCGCCCTGACGGATGCTGTTAGCATCCTCTGTCGCACTGTCAAGAATCTGCTGTGCCTGTGCCGTTGCCTGCTCTATAAGTGCATTGGCCTGTGCATAGGCTCTCTGCATGATCTCATGTTCATTAATAAGCTCTTCTGTACGAATCTGGGCAGCATTAACTATAGTTTCCGCCTGCTCTTTGGCATCGGCGATAATAGCATCCTTATTGTTAAGAATTTTCTGGTACTTCTTAACCTCCTCAGGAGTCTTTAATCTTAATTCATTGAGCATGTCTTCTAACTGCTCTTTATTAACTATAATCTTAGTGTTCGATAAAGGCTGGAACTTACAATTATCAATATAACTTTCTATATCACTTATCATCTGCTCTATTCTACTCATTGTTATTCTCTCCCTTTTTCATTCGGTTTATCATTATAGCTCATACTGTAACGTTCTCTTACCGCGTCAATAATACAGGCAGGAACAAACTTGCTGATATCCCCACCATACATAGCCATCTCCTTTACAATGCTTGAACTAAGATATGCATACTTAAGGCTTGTATTAAGGAAAATCGTATCAATATCAGGTGCTGCCACTCTGTTTGTCTGTGACATCGCAAGTTCGTATTCAAAGTCTGTCACGGCACGAAGCCCCCTTATGATTGCCTGAACATTATGTTCTCTTGCAAAGTCAACAAGAAGTCCGCTAAAGCTCAATATCTCTACATTTGGTATATCCTTTGTAACTTCTTTCAACATATTAACACGTTCATCTACTGAAAACAAGGGTGTTTTGGTACTGTTATTAAGGACTCCGACTATCAGGTGGTCAACAAGTGCTGCTGACCTTTTTATAATATCAAGATGTCCAAGTGTCACTGGATCAAAGCTTCCCGGATATATTGCTTTCTTCATTATTCAGCACTTCCCTTCAGGCGTAAAAATAAATGTTTATTAGTCTTATACTTCTTAACCCTCACTATATCAAAACCACACTCATCAGCGTACTCAAGGTCACTATCAAGCTTTTCCTCTACAATAACAGTCGTGTATTCATCTATAATATCTGAGTGCTGTAATGCTGTGAGTACATCCTTCTCATAATCGTGTGAATATGGTGGGTCCATATATACAATAGAAAATACATCTTTTCCCTTAAGCCTGTTAATAGCTGAAAGTACATCCATCTCCATAACATCAGCCTTATCATCAAGCTTTGTAAACTTAAGATTATCCCTTATACACTGTGCCGCAGCCTTTGAATTCTCAACAAGTACTGCTTTGGCTGCACCACGGCTTAATGCCTCTATTCCTATCGCACCGCTTCCAGAATAAAGATCTAAAAAGTGGCATCCAGGTATTTCAGACTGGAGAATATTAAATAATGTTTCCTTTATTCTGTCCTGGGTTGGCCTTGTATCTGTTCCTTCTATTGTCTTTAATGGAAGGCTTCTGGCCGTTCCTGCTATAACTCGCATAGATAAAACCTCACAATCTTTTTAATTAATCAAAAAAGTTCTTAAGCTCCGCCCTCGAATTAATCTGGAGCTTGTTAAATATCATTTTCATATTGGACTTTACTGTACTTTCAGCGATGAAAAGCTGTTCTGCAATCTCTTTATTAGTAAGTCTTTTAGCTGCAAGCTTTGCAACATCCGCCTCCCTTACTGTCAGTCCATAATCAGCAAGCAGTCTTCCTGCCTTATTAATAGCTTTCACGCCTTTTTCATAAGGCTTTGCAAGCTTCTGTACACTCTTTACAAATATAGATATATCCTTCGTTGTACCGACCTCTAAAAGAAGATCCCCGATATATGAATAGTTATGTACAAAAGGCATATACATCCTGTCCGGTACGGCCAGATTAAGTGCTTCAAGCATGAACTTGTGAGCCTTTTCCTTTTCACCTGTCTCATTGTTGGCTATCGAAAGATATATGTATGTATATATATTGGCTGTGACATATGAATATATATGATTAAGTCCAAGAAACTGTCCGCTTATTCCAAGAAACTTATGATAATCCCCCGTAAGTATAAGATACTTTCCAAGTATTATATTGGCAAAACCAAGCGAATGAAAGTTCATTGAAAGCTCAAGTCTTCTGTAATCCTTCATCCACTCTGACATATTATCAGGACTTGAAAGGTTGGAATATATGTAAGACTTACATATATCAACCATCTTTAACATATGCTGTGGAACATAGCTATCCTTCTCAACAATATGTGTCATATTATCCATATGCTGCTTAAACTCATCATTAGCACCCTTATATATGGCTATAAGTGTCATAATAAATATAGCAGATATGTATATACTGAACTGGTTACGCCCGTCAGCCATATATAAAGCCTTGTGGCACAGTATCTCTGCACTGTCTATATCACCACGGTTATAAAGTACTTCTGCTTTCATAAGCGCTTCAAAGCCCTTGCCGTGGCCGTTAGTTATCCTGTAATAATTAGATGCACATTCTTCAAGTGCAAGCTTTTCATAATCAAGCTCACCCGCAGCAGAATGATATATACTAAGCACCGATGGACATTCAAATGTAAACGGAAACTGTCCTGCTATCTGTTCAAGAGGCTTCTGCGTAATACCTGCCACCTGCTCAAACTTTTCATTCATTTTTTTAAAATCGTTATATTCAAGAAATGCACTTATATATGTAAGTGCTGCATTATAATCTATTATCTGCTCATTTGTAAGAAGCTTATCATTACTTATATCTTTCCTAATGTCTGATAATAGCTTGGTTAAAGTATGTCTTTCATTAAATAAAAACATAATAAAGCTTATTACAACAGCGAATTCATAATGTCCGTTTTTTTCGACACTCCAGTAGTGATTAGCTATATCAAAAAATGTATCTTTGTTGGACTTGATAACGTATGCATACAGTTTTCCAAGCGAAATATCGCTGTCATATATTTCCTGATAATGCCCTACTCTTGCATACAGCTCTATAGCTTCATAGAAACTGCCTGATGCCATATATGTATGTGCCGCATTAAGCGTTATATTATATATAACCTCACTTGTTTCATTGGCAAGAATATCAGATATAAAATGTCTGAATACCGGATTAAATGTATATGTATGTTCTGACTCATTATACTTAACAAACCCTATTCCCATAAGAATATCGTAACATTCGCTCTCACGCCTGCCAGTCTGTGCCACACACTGTGTAAGCGTAAAACCTCCAAGAACAGACAGCTTAAGCAGAAATTCTTTTATATCTTCAGGGCAGTCAAGCCACACATTCGTATATATGAATGAATCCAGTATATCCATAATATGCTTATCTGACATATTATGATTACAGACATATACTTCAACAGCATAAGGCCAACCATAAGTTTTATCATATATATCCTGCGCTTCCTCATGTGTGATAACAAGCCCATTTACACGATAAAAATCTTTAATATCCTCAACATCAAAAGAAAGCATATCTGTTCCAACGAACCCTGCCTCATTCTTAAGTATAAGGTTAATCATTCTATGGTTAATTACAGACTTTACAACAAATACAAAGCTTATGCCAAGCTGGTTCTTTATACAGTTTACCGCAAAAAGCCAGCTTAACATATCGTCTGGTATTTTGTCAAAATTGTCTATAACTATAATATATTCTGACTCCTTAGACGGAAACATATCAAGAATATAAGTGATTTTTCTTATGTCTTCATCCGTATAAGGAAATCCTGCCATTAAAAGCTCGTGCGCATAAGTCGCATTTATAACTTTTAACGAAGTACATAATCTCTGCCAGAATATATCAGGTGTCGTATCGGCATCTATCCACAGCACACTACGTCTTGAATAATTCTTATAAAATGTCGAACATACAAGAGTTTTTCCATATCCTGTAGGAGCACATATGTAGTTATATCTTTTATACTCAAGTTCACCTAAGCCCTCTTTCAGCTTCTTAGAAATATAGGCCCTGTTAATGTGCTTTAAATGTGCCATATTCTCTCCATTTCTGCTGACTGCTATTAGTTCCAGTCAACATTACCTGCCTCAATCTTCTTATCTCTTAACATAAGATCCTTAACGCCCTCAGCAGGTGCTTTTCCTTCGAATAACACGAGATTAACCTGTTCAACTATAGGCATCTCAACATTGTACTTTTTAGCAAGCTCAAGTGCAGCCTTTGCAGCATATACACCTTCAACAACCATCTGTACCTCATCCATGGCCTCTTTCATAGAATGACCCTTACCTATGAGTATACCTGCTCTTCTGTTACGGCTGTGCATACTTGCACATGTAACTATAAGGTCACCTATTCCTGAAAGTCCTGCAAATGTCTTTATATCTGCACCCATAGCACAGCCAAGTCTTGATATTTCTGCAATACCTCTTGTTATAAGTGCAGCCTTTGTGTTATCGCCATATCCTAACCCGTCAGCAACACCTGCTGCAAGTGCAATAACATTTTTAAGAGCACCACCGATACATATTCCAAGAACATCCGGACTTATGTATACACGGAATACATTACTCATAAATATATTCTGCAGATACTCAGCATCCGACTTCTTAGCTGTACCGATAACACAGGTTGTAGGAATACCACGGCCTACCTCTTCTGCGTGGCTTGGACCTGAAAGAACAGCCATTGTTGCCTGTGGAACTTCATCCTTAGTTACTTCACATAATGTCTTAAGAGTATGTTCTTCTATACCCTTTCCAACATTTACTATATACTGTCCCTCCTTTACAAAAGGAGCTATAATCTTGGCAGTTGACCTTGTATAAGGTGATGCAACAGCAAGAACTAATACATCACTGTTTTTTACAACATATTCTGTGTCAGCATTAAACTTAATGTGTTCAGGGAATATTACACCTGGAAGACACCTTTTATTCTCGCGTGTTTCATCAAGCTCCTTAATCTCATCCGGAAATACTGACCATACCGTAACATCATGTCCATTATTGTTAAGCAGCATAGCAAGACCTAAGCCCCAGCTACCTGCTCCAAGTATACCTATATTTGCCATTTAATCCTCATTTCTGGCAATATATTATTGCCTATTAATTAACCGATTTCTTTTCACCTATCTTACGCTCTGTACCGTTAAGCAGTCTTTTAATGTTAGCGTGGTGTCTTGCAACGCCAAGTGCAACGAATAAAAAGACTACAATAGCTGCTTCAGGAAATTCTCCCTGATTAAGCGGAAGCCATCCAATTAATCCCCATATAACGAACTCTATAAAAAATCCAATTATACCGATTATAGAACCGAGTGATACATATCTTGAGAGCTTTGTAACTATACCGAAAGTAAGTATACCAAATATAGTAAACATAAAGCAGTACTTAGGAAATAATATCAGGCTTATAACCATTCCCGAAGTTGCAGCTATACCCTTTCCACCCTTAAAACCAAGATAGAATGGGAAATTATGTCCAAGCACAACCCCGAAACCACCATACAGAATAAGTAACATTTCTGAAACGCCGCTGTTATTGCCATATATGAAATGTATGATAATAGCAACAAGGCATGACTTGAAAGCATCCATAAAGTATGTGAGCATACCAGCTTTCTTACCAAGTGTACGCATAGTGTTAGTTGTTCCTGCGTTACCACTTCCATAGTCTCTTATATCTATATGATTAAACTTGCCTATCCAGAAACCTGTCTGGATAATAGCACCAACAAAATATCCTAATATAAGACATATACATCTGTTAAGCATTACTCTTTCTCCTTACGTTCCCTGTTAATAAATCTTATTGAAGTACCTCTGAACCCGAATGATTCACGGATTCTGTTCTCTATATATCTTGTATATGAGAAATGAGTCAGTTCTTTGTCATTTACAAACATAACGAATGTAGGTGGCTTTACCGATACCTGAGTCATATAGTATATTCTTAATCTCTTACCCTTATCAGATGGTGGCTGCTTCATGGCAACTGCTTCTGTAAGGATTTCATTTAACACACCAGTTGGTATACGCATAGTCTGGCTGTCGATAATAGTATCTATAAGCTCGTATATCTTTCCTATTCTCTGTCCTGTAAGTGCAGATATAAATATTATCTCTGCATAAGACATAAATGCTAAAGTATCCTTTATCTTGCTTGTGAATTCATATATAGTCTTATCGTTCTTTTCTATGGCATCCCACTTATTAACGGCAATAATTATACCCTTGCCTCTCTCGTGTGCTATACCTGCAATCTTGGCATCCTGCTCTGTAACGCCTTCTGTGGCATCTATTACAAGAATAGCAATATCACATCGCTCAACTGCCGCAACAGTTCTTATGATACTGTATCTTTCAAGTTCTTCCTTAATCTTGCTCTTACGTCTAAGACCGGCAGTATCTATAAAGACATACTCTTTCTTATTATAAGTTATCGTTGTATCTATGGCATCTCTTGTTGTTCCTGCTATGTCAGATACAATAACTCTGTTCTTGCCCATAAGCTTGTTGATAATAGAAGACTTACCAACGTTAGGCTTACCTATTATGGCAACCTTTGGACGCTCATCCTCCTCTTCCTCTGCTGAGTCTTCCGGAAAATGGCTTATAACCGCATCAAGCATATCACCAAGTCCAAGCTTGGATGCTGCTGATATTGGGTGTGGATCGCCTATTCCAAGATTATAGAACTCATATACATCCGGCATAAGCTTGTCAAAATTATCGACCTTATTAACTGCAAGAATAACAGGCTTTCTTGAACGTCTTAACATATCTGCAACCTTTGCATCTGAATCAACAAGTCCCTGCTTTACATCTGTAAGGAATATGATAACATCTGCAGTTTCAATAGCTATTTCTGCCTGCTCTCTCATCTGTGCAAGTATAATATCGCTTGTGTCAGGCTCAATACCACCTGTGTCAATAAGTGTAAATGACTTATCCAGCCATGTAACATCTGCATATATTCTATCTCTTGTGACACCCGGAGTGTCCTTAACAATAGATATCTGCTGCCCTGCAAGGTCGTTAAAAAGTGTTGACTTACCAACATTAGGACGACCAACTACAGCAACTATTGGTTTACTCATATATTCGCCTCCATATAAAAAATCCCAATTTATGAAAAATTAACATACATAATCTAAAATATAATAACAGTTTAATTGCTTTTTGTAAAGCGCTATGCTATCATACGAAATATTGAAAATGCGTGTTTTTTACAAATGCATTGACAGAAATAATTTTAACACTTTATGGGAGGTTTTTCGTGTTTAATAATCGACTCACTAAAAGAATTGCGGCCGCTGTTATGTCAATGATTATGGTTTTAATGACATTTACATATGCATACGCAGCAGGCGATACTAATGACTTTAAGTTTTCTAATATAGACCTGTCTATAAAAGTACCTAAAGAACTTATATGTTTTACAAGAACAACAACCAACAACAACTCTTACCTTGAAAAGTTAGGTGTGGATGAAGCTTCTGTTCTTACCAACAATATGATTGCCAATAAGATATATCTTGAGGCAGTTCCAGAAGATGTAAGCTATGAGATAGTTGTATACGGCAACACAGCATCCAAAGGACTTAGTAATCTCAATGAATTATCTGAGGATGACTTGAATTCATTATATAATGAATATGTAGCCTCACAGTCAGCCATTGATAATGATAATATAAAGGAAGAACTTGAATCAAGCGAACTTATAAGAATTAACGACATTCCTTACTTTGTGACTAATATCCACTCTGTATCCAATGATGTAACCGTCTACAGCCAGAAGTATTATACAGTTGTGAGAGATTATATCTACACATACTCTGTCCAGTCAAAGACTAACCGCGTATCAGATGATATGACAGCCAATGCAAAGAGTATTATAAGCTCTGCTGAATATACTAAGGTAAGAAAGTCTATATTAGAAAATACGATTGTATCCGAAACTTTATCCAATATAATAACAGTTGGATTACCTATTCTTATTCTTGCAGCTATTCTTTTCATAATTCTAAAGATTGGACCTAAGGGCAGGGCAAAACGTCTTAATGAAGAGGCAAGACTTAAGGCGGAATATGAAAAGACACATGGTAGTGGAGATAATAAATAAATTAATAAACAAATATTAGAAAATCACAAAAATACTTTGCTTTTGTTTGTACCTCAGATACATTTTAATAGATTATGAAAAATCTGTTTTTCTGACACGGACACAATTGTGCAATATTTTAAATTTGTTCATTTATAGTTTATAATTTAGATACGTTTAAATCGGTCATATATATAATTAAAGGCTGGCTTCGTAATATAGAAATATATCGAAGCGAGCCTTTATTTTTTATAGTTCATTATATTAATTCTTTATAAGTCATATAACCTCTTATTATGATATAAAGTCAAAAGATACTTTAACACTTACTTTATATATGGGGATTACTACATTGCTACGCAATCTCCCACCTATGAGCAGGCTCATATAGTTTTAGACCTTTTTGAACTGGGTATTATAAAATATCATTTAAGATATATGAAGTTACACATAATTCCTCTTTTCCCCTTACTAGCCCTATGGGAGAAAAGCATATCACTGTTACAGCTTGTACATACATCTGACACATATATATTAGAAGATGGAATACCACAGTTAATAATATTAATATAGTTGGCTGCAAGAAGATTAAGCTGATACTTTCCTTCGCTCTTTCCCTCTTTTAATATGAATTCAAGCTCTTTATCTGTATAAGCCTCCTTAAACTTATCTGCAACATCGCTGCTCACCTCATAACAGTCAGCACATATGCCCGGTCCTACAAATGCAGTAATATTATCTGCCCTAGTTCCATAAGAAGCTTTCATTGCATTATATCCATTAGCTGCTATATTACCAACAGTTCCCTTCCATCCAGCGTGCATAGCTGCTATCGCACGCTCTTTATTATCAACAAAAGTAACTGGTATGCAGTCGGCATATGATGACACAAGACAAAGTCTGCGTGTATTAGTGACAAGTCCATCTATGTTGTCATAGTCACGTTCCTTTACAATTCCCATTCCGGCATTACTGTCATCTACCACCTTTATATTAGTAGTATGAGTCTGCTTTGTATACACCATTCTCTCCAATGGAATATCCAGTACTGCTGCCATTCTTTCAAAGTTCTTATACACATTATCATAAGAGTCTGCCTCATATTCCCCTACAGGATTGAAAGTAAGATTCATACTTTCATACATCCCCTTACTGACACCTCCAAGCCTTGTTGAGAATACCTGCTTTACGATATCACTTTCCGTAAATGGGCTGAATGTCATATAAGAAACATTATCTTCTGATACATGTGTAAGAATAGTATTCTTATAATTATCTTCATGTCCGAATTGTTCAATAAGCTTACCGTATAATGAAAAACTGTCTACACGTTTAATTGTATTAATATCTGGCATTACATTCTTCCTCTTTATATTTATAACCTTATTTATAATTTCATTTATGATGTTAATTTATATTGCAATCTTTATACATAGTCAAATGCATTTTTTATATGAGTTATCTCATTATCTTTATCTATTCCGATAACATCAAAACGACATGGTAATGATGTATATCCGTACTTTGTACAGAAAAACAGCGCAACACGGCTTATTCTTTTCTGCTTTCGTATATCGACTGCCTCTATTGATAAACCATAAGCGCTGTTTTTTCTATACTTGCACTCCGTAAATACAAGTGTTGAATTATCCTTTGATATTATATCTATCTCCCCATAAGATGTTCTATAGTTTCTCTTAATAATAGTGTGTCCCTGCGAAACAAGATACTTAACTGCCATATCCTCATACATCGAGCCAACTGCTCTTTTATTATACTCAGCCATGTATCTTCCCTCTTAACTTATCTGTCTTATCGACAAATACAAGTATCTCAGCAACAACCGTATATAACTCTGGTGGAATCATATCACCTATCTCAAGGTTGGAAAGTGTATTTGCAAGCTTGCTATCCTCATAAGTCGGAACATCTGACTCCTTCGCCTTTTCTATAATCTTATCGGCAAGATGACCCTTTCCTGTAGCAAGAATTTTAGGTGCCTGTTCCCCCTTATTATACTGGAGTGCAACAGCTACCTTCTGTTTTCTTACAGTTCCCTCTGATGGATACATATTGCCATTACTCCCCTCATTACTATTGTTATATGAACTGCTGCCCGCCATATTCACACGCCCTTTCTGCTGCTACGCCTTAATATCAAGTATATATTGTCCGTTATTCTCCGGATGTATATCCCTTTCCACAAAATCATTTACAAAGTTGAATTCATCCTTAACATTTTCTGACACCTTCATCTCAAAATGTGCTGAATATCCCAACTGTTCAAGACGCCTGTTAAGCTCATCAATATGTGCATACACAAAATCAAGAAGCTCCTCACTCTCAAGAACGAAATTAGTTGATACATTTTTCTTATTGAGCTTGACATACACATCTATAGGACCAAGATGTTCCATATCAAGATGAAGCATTGCGCTCACATCCTCCGCATTATGCGCCAGCGCCTTTTTATTGGTGAATACATATAACTCACCATTGCCTTCATTCTCCGAAAACTTAAGCGGCATCTGGAAAAATGTCATATTTTTATTCAGGTCATTCATAAAGTCAATATTGCTTTTTATATCCTGCATACTCTTTGACAGTTCTTCATTGATATTACTGCTCTTAAATACATTTTCGACATCCTCAATATTCTTACGCACCCTTTTATAAAAGCTGTTAATAGGATTATCCGAAACACCGACATCCTTAGGTGTAAGCCTCATAGTCTCAGTTATAAACTGTCCAAGAAGCTGCTTAAAAGAAGCTGAATTCGTAATACCTGAGGATGGGTCAGCCAGCTCCTTATTACTCAATATGTAATTGATAGTGTCCTTTAAAGATATATCATCAGCATTAATTCTGTCAGCCAGTGCTTTTCCTGCATCTGATATGCTGCTTAGACTATTGGCAAGGTTATTAGTATATTCTTTAGAAAATGCCTTTCCAAGATTTTCAGAAGCAACCTCGCTGTCGCCCGTTCCATACATACCATTTATAAGATTTCTTATATCTGTCAGGTCATCCGCATTATTTATACTATTGTAAATGTCCAAGCCAAGAGAATTGAGCTGGCCATTAATCTGCGCATCAAAGTTCTTATAAGCTTCAAACATAGCTATATTTTCTGAATTCACAGGCATATCAAGGCGGATAAGATTAGCTATCGTGTTGATATTGGCATCCGGATACTGTGCCATAAGGCGGCTTACATTGTTAAGCATATCCGAATTCACGGGCATATTAAGGGAAAGCAGCTCCTTAATCATAGCCGTATTTTCATCAGTTGCATACAAGCCAGCCGCTTCAAGTGCCTTTCCAATAAACATATTCTGCTGTTCACCCTGTGATATAACCTTTAAAGATATCTGGCTGTTTGATATATCTTTAACAAGAAATGTGATATTGTCACCCTTTGCAACATTGGCATCCCCTGTAAGATGTGCCGACAATAAAGAGCCGTCATTAAAGCCGATAAGCACCTGTGACTCCTTTATCTGGTTAATAATACCAGACAAAATATCCCCCGGCATAAGATTTTTTAATATAGAGGCTGCATTTGCATTATTATTGACATTACCCACACTGGAATTAGGCACATTCTGTATATTAGACTCTGTTCTGGAGGTATTGTATGCATTATTAGCCTGTTCTGTACTTCCCGATGATATATTAGAAAGCTGCTGCACATTAATATCCATACTGACACTGCCTCCTTCTTATCTGATTAGATACTTTCTAAACGTACTTCTTAATAAATGTTTTTCTATGTATAGGACAAGGACCATACTCTGCAAGTGCATCCCTGTGCTGCTTGGTTCCATATCCTTTATGCTTTGCAAAGCCGTACTCGGGATAAAGCTCATCATAACTGTACATAAGCCTGTCCCTTGTCACCTTTGCGATTATACTTGCACTGGCTATTGAAAGACTCTTTGCATCACCCTTTATTATAGGCACCTGCTTTATATCAATTTCCGGAATATCCACTGCATCGTTAAGTAATATATCGGGTGTTACACCAAGATTATTAATTGCCTGATGCATAGCTTCATAAGTTGCATTAAGTATATTAACCTCATCAATTCTCTCCGGACCAACAATACCGACACCGACTGCAACAGCTTCATTCATTATTACATCGTAAAGCTCTTCACGCTTCTTTTCGCTTAACTTCTTGGAATCATTGACATACAGTATTCTGCTGCCCTTTGGAAGTATCACAGCACCCGCTACAACAGGTCCTGCAAATGGTCCTCTTCCAGCCTCATCGATACCACATATATAAGTATATTCTTCATATTCCTTCTCATATGTACACATTTCCTCTATACGCTGCATTTCCATCTGGAGCTTAAGAGCCTTCTTTTCTTCACGTTCCTTAGCTGTTGGCATTATCTTCATTCCTTTCAAGTGTAATTCTTCCAAGTCTGCCGCTTCTAAAGTCATCCAGTAATATATTAGATGCCTTTTCATAATCTATGGCATTACCCTTTTTAATACATCCTCTCTTTATTGCAATCTGCTCCATAATGTATAACGCCACCGAATTATCAGGATTAATTGCACCCTCATCGTAACTTGCGGCAACACTTTCCCTGTCAAGCTCATATCTTTCTATAATGTTGTCAGGATAACACTTATAAATATAGTTAATAGTGTCTATTGCAAGCTCCTCAATATTAAGGATATTATCATTTATAGAGCCTATCATAGCAAGCCTCATACCGACATCCTGATTATCAAACTTAGGCCAGAGAATACCCGGTGTATCAAGCATTTCTACATTCTTGCCAAGCTTAATCCACTGCTTACCCTTAGTCACACCCGGCTTATTGCCCGTCTTGGCACTTGCTTTTCCTGCAAATGCATTTATAAATGTAGACTTTCCAACATTAGGTATACCAACAACCATCGCTCTTATAGGTCTGTTCATAATACCCCTGCTCTTATCGCGTTCTATCTTATCGGCGCAGGCAGTCTGTATAAGACCATTAACCTGCTTAACGCCTGAATTATTCCTTGAATTAATCTTAAGACAGTGTATATTCTTACTGTTAAAGTAAGCAATCCACAGATTAGTTACATAATCATCCGCAAGGTCAGCCTTGTTAAGAAGAATAATTCTTGCCTTATTGGCTGCAAGCTTGTCTATATCAGGATTACGGCTGCTCATAGGCACTCTTGCATCGACAATCTCAATTACAAGGTCTATGAGCTTGATATTTTCCTCCATCATTCTTCTGGCCTTTGTCATATGACCCGGATACCAGTTAAAGCTTGCCCTGCTTGTAGTACTGCTGACCTGGCTGGCACTGTCCTGAAGCTTATTAGTATCATTTAAGCTCTTATTCTGGGTTTTATTATTCTTTATATTGTTATTCTTTTTTATCTTACTAATATTTGAGTTGTTATTTTTAAAGCTGTTGTTTCTTGCTTTATTAGTTATAGAATTACTATTCTTTGTTTTATTATTCTTAAAGTTGTTACTGTTTTTTGATTTATTGCCTGTCTTGTTATTCTTCTTTGAATTACTGTTACGTCTTGAATTCTCCATACAATTACCTTTCATTATCTGTTGAGGAATATATTTATCTTTATGCATTTACTATATTTATAATTCAGACCTCTGCATTACTTCATAGATTATATGCTTTAATTTTATATAAATATATTTACTTGACAAATCTCATATCTTCTATTGGAT
>FR886268.1:33174-45645 GCA_000436535.1 Eubacterium sp. CAG:252
CCTACGATATGTTCCTTCTTAATCATTCCTATACTTGAAAATCTGCTGTCTTCGCTGTTATTTCTATTATCACCAAGACAGAAGTACTCATCCTCGCCAAGATGAATTTCATTAATTGCCATACCGGCTGTTACTATATATGTATCGTTAATATCATTTTCAAGGATATTGCCATTAATATATATATGTCCCTCTTTTATCTGTATGGTTTCGCCCGGAAGTCCGACTACACGCTTTACATACAGCTTAGACGAGCCTATGGCATCCGGCTCAAACGCTATACAGTCAAAACGCTTAGGACTGCCAAAGGCATATGCGAACCTATTGATAAGTACAGTATCTTCATTTTTTATCGTATCCTCCATTGAACCACCTGATATAGTTGTCCTAGTACAAGCAAATGAAACAATGACATATGCGGCAAGAACTACCATAACAATGTCCATTACAGTTTTACATATATTAAGCAGAAACGTGTTTTCCTGATATCTTCTATAATATGAATTCATTATTGATGCTCCATTTTAAATTTTTCTATTGAATTTCTTTTTTTGTTGAATTTCTTTTTCGCCGTGCAAGTATAAGAACTTTCAGTTCTTGTACTGTCGGGCTCTCGCCCTATCAATTCAATTAAAAGAACAGTGCTCTGTGCCAGCACTCTCTTGTTTTTTTGTTGAATTTCTTTTTCGCCGTGCAAGTACAAGAACTTTTAGTTCTTGTACTGTCGGGCTCTCGCCCTATCAATCCAATTAAAAGAACAGTGCTCTGTGCTAGCACAGCACTGTTTTTTTAATTGAATTGGCACGGCTCGTTGCTTACGCACATTATACAAAATTCTTGATAGGGTGTCAAAGGCGGATTATGGCAGCAGGTCTTTGGCTATAAATATGGATGGTTCCAGCTTTTCTTTGTCCATCTGGAGTGCTTTTGCAAATGCCGTCAATAGAAAATCATACGAACCAGCATAAACATACCTGTTTTCACCTATCTCCTCATAATTTTTAAGAAGACGTTTATGATGTTTCCCCTTAACTGCTGCCAGATGCTTTACAAACAGGTCTGTTCTTTCATTAAGGCTGGCATTACACACATCGACCAGTCCGCCTTTAGCCTTAGTACTGCCTCCCATATACCCACTGTCCTTAAAATAATATGTCTTATCAGAGTATGCTTTCCTCTCAAATACTATATGTCTTACAACATCAAGAACAACATCTGTAAATGACTCCCTTACCATATGTCCCTTTACATATTCCAACAGTGCATAATCAATATCAAACAGATAAGCATAAGAAAGTGCGCATGCCATTTCATTATATGTAAGTTCTTCCGGTTTGAACTCTGTTTTCTGTCCTAGATAATCAATATAATCAAGTGCTATTTCTTTTATATCAGATAAATCATAGCCAAGCACATATTTGAGCTTTACAATCCTGCTGATGTCATCTGTGACAATAACATACTGCATATTTGTCCTTGTTTCTGATGAAGCTATCTTATCTTTGAAAAGGACTACATCAGCCTCATACTTCTTCAATACACTTCTGTAGTAATCTTCTGTTTTAAAATCTTCTTTTATTCTCATATGTGTTTTATCTTTCTTCAATTTATTCTTCTATCTTATCATCTTCTTTTCCATATTAGACTTTCTCCTCCCACATTAGACCATTTTACTGACATCAGTAAAATGGTCTATTCCTCTTTTTTCTTCATTTTGTCATAATATGCTTTATACCTATAAATCGTCCTCTCACTGACATTGTTCTGCTTTGCAATTTCTACCATTGTCATGCCACTCTCATACCCAACAACAAAATCATTATAAATTGCCATCCACTTGGCATTATGTTTCTGCCGTCCGCTTAATTTACGATTTCTATGATACTCCAATTCCTCTCGAAGTTCTGCATTCTCTTTTTCCAACTCCTCAATTCTTTTTAATGCATCTTCAAGTGTTACAGATTTCTCCATTACCCCTGTCCTCCATTCATGTCATTCTCGTTTTGTCTATATTATAAATATTTGTGTCTCTTTAGTCAATCCGATTATGTCATGTTGTGTCATTTTTCAACAACTTCATTATTTCTTTTATTATCGTAAAAAATATAAATATAACTCCATATTCGTCTAGCCGTGCATCACCATTATGCTCCGATAAGCAACTCAGTTTTTAAAATCTGCTCATCTGAAAGAAAATGATGTGTGGCTCTTACTGACCTTTCCCAGATAAGCAGAAGGTCTTTGAGTAATTCAGGTATTCTTGCTTTAATTTCGTATATCTGCACAATAATCCTCTCATAACATTTATAAGTTCTATGCTTGTAAATGAGCACCTTTTATCAATTTCAATTTTACTTCCAAGGTCTTTTATTACCCAGCCAGCCCTTTGCCCTCCAATATCTGACATCACGGGGATTGGCGATAATCTTCTGCATAAAACGCATAACATAGAACATTCCCTTTATTTTTATATCTGGTTTAACATTTCTTGAATTGCTTATAATTTTACTTGCAAGTACTGATGTTGCTTTATCAATCACTCTCTTTTTCTTTTCACTTACACCTTTCCAGTTAACCGCAGCGACACTGATACCATACTTATATCTTTTAGCCACACCCCAGAAAAACAGACTATCCATCATATCTTTGTTAGTCGATTTCATACCTGCGCCAGCCGCCGTGGATATACATACTCCCTGCTTTTTAAACATAGACTCCTCTGGACTATGCAACATCCACCTGTAACCATAATGGTCTAAAAAAGCCTTCATTGCTCCCGTAACGTGATATACATATACTGGGCTCGCCAAGATAATAACATCCGCTTCATCCATTGCAGCAGTTAATGGCTTTATCTTCTCATAATGTGGACATTTCTTCTCCGACTCCATAAAACATTTTGTACATCCGACACAAAACTCTCCAAAATCTCTTGGAAGAAAGAATTCTTTTATATCGCCATTTATTTTTTCCGCTAACATATGAGCGATGTGATAAGTTGAACCTTTATGGTTCTGACCGTTTATAATTACTATCTTCATACTATCTCCATTCACTTTGCAAAATATCTGCAATTCCTTGAATAGTATAACACAAAATAAAGCTGACTACCCAACTGGTTTTACTTAATAATTCCTTAATATGCAGCTACGATTGAACCAACAACTATGATAATTATTTTCTTTATCCATTCTAACCTGCCCATTGTTACAGCCCTTTCCTGTTTTATTCCGGCAGCTATTATATTTATCCCAATAAATATAAAAAGACTATAGACCTGCTGTTGTGTTCAGAAACAGTAAAATCTATAGCCTTCATTTATGCCGAGACAAGCTATATACCAATTTAGGCATAGTAATAAACTTGTTATCTTTATTTGTCAAGATATATCTTATCTGTTGCACAATGCATTAATCATATTCTGATGCCTGCTTAATCAAAAATCTATAAAACATATTTTACAGCAAATACATATCCTTACATATTTTCTTTCCATATTCTGTCTTGAAAATACTATCATAAGCCTTTAACACTGCCTCTTTTGACAGATTATCTTCATACATATTTACAAGAAAATCAGCCTCAACAAGTATCTGATAATCAATGCCGTCAATATTATTATATGTATGATGATGTGCAATCAGATACTGCACTCTTTCTGAAATGTCTGTTTCAAAGCCAAGTCTTTCAAGAAGCTTTTTAGCAAGTGCAGGTCCTTCCTTTTCCTGCAATCTGCCACCACATTCTCCATATTTTTCTTCGCATATATGAATTCCTATATCATGGGTCAGCGCCGCCGTTTCAATAGTGAATAAAGTCTTCTCATCCACATTTTCCATCTGTGCAATCAACCTGGCATAACTGTGAACCTTACAGAAATGCTGTATCCTTTTAGCATCACCCTTGTATAATTCAATCATCGCCATATGTAACTTATTTAACATATTGCTATTCTGTGTAGCAGCACTTTGAATAGTTGTATTTTGCATATCTGTAGTTTTCATAACTATGCTCCTCTTTATCATAAAATAAATACTTTTTCTATAGCTAAATATAAAATATTATATAGTTTCATCTATGTTACAAAATGATACTCTTTCCAATTTTTTGAAATTATCGTTATCTATGTCATAAACTAAATAACCAATTAATGTATCTTAGTTATAACAATAAATACCTTTACTTATTTTATATATTTACTCTTTTATAGTTTCAAAACAATATTTATTAATATCCCAAAACATCATTAACAAGTATAACATGCATTCTTCCTGTATGACGTGAATATCTTGTAATCAGGAAATTGCAGCATATTGTATCAGGTGACTTACAGTCAAAGCATTTACCTGTCGTCTTGCAAGGTGTCTTGACATCAAATCTCTGGGCATTAGCTGGAGCTGCTACATTTCTGGCACGCTTCATCGCCTCATCAATATCTGAGCAGACTTTATTCATTCCAACTATAAACACAACCTTCTTTGGTCCTTGTGCTATGCAGGAAACACGGTTTGAATTACCATCAATATTTACAAGTATTCCATCATTAGTCATCGCATTTACACTTGATAAAAATACATCTGCATCATATGCATACATAAGGCTCTCACGCGGAGTCATATCAGCGCGGTCGGCATAATTATAATTGCCATCATTTAAAGCCTGAATAAGTCCAATCTCACCTGCACTCTGACAGCCACCCATAGCAACAGTACTGCCTTCACCAATTATCTCCAACGCCTGTTTTAATGCTTCTTCTTTATCTTTAGCGTAATATCCTAATATGTTTCGTGACTCCAGCCCCTTAATTACTGTCTGTGCAAGTACTTCATTTCTTTTTCTCATATTTTCATTCATAGTTATATCCTCCGGTTAATCTATATTTTTTTGTACACTATAGTTTTTATTTGCTTATTTATGTATGTATAATAAATACCTATATTATATTTTTTGTACATTCTAATTTCAAGCAATAAAAATAGCAAATACTTATATTCTATGGTTAATCATAGTTAGAAAGAATGTCCGATTTATTCAATCATATATCATAAAATGTCACCAACATTCTATCATATATAATCAAATATCGACAACTGCCCATCCTTCCAGCTTTCCTGCTTTGCCTGATGAATTACATCACCATATCCAACCTCTCCAATAAGTAATGGTGAGGCTGGATTGTGATACACTTTTCACCTCTGGAAAGTTATGCATAACCTTTGAATATAAGTCTATAAAACTGATAACACACGTATTAGTATATCCCTTTAACCTTGAAGCTATTTCCTCAAAATCGTGCAAATGTCTTTCTATAGTGTAAGTATCATATATAAACATTGGGTCGTATCTCCATCCAATACTATCTACGCCGACTATTCTGCTTAATCTTATAAAGTCATCTGTCACATTTCTCCAGTCTGGAACTAAAGGTTCTATCTCTTTTCCATAAGGTGTTATCGTCACAAACCAATATTGTCCGTAAGGCTGTAAATACTCCATATATCTTAACATTGGTTTTGGATTTTTGGTACAAAACCCAATTAAATCTACCACCTGAGGATTAAGATTATACCTCGTAATCTGATTAGGATTATATGGATTACGAACCAAAACATAACCTTCTTTTATTCTGTTAATAAACCATTCACCGTAAAAAGCTGGTATATCTGTACGCATACCTGTATTAATAATCATTTTTTGCCTGCCATAACATTACATAATCTTTTTCGCCCATAGCTTCATCTAAACCTTCACTCTGAATTTGAAAGTCCTCTCTCTGATACCTCCTAACTTCTTACCGGAATAGTAACTTCACACGCATAATCTTTATCATATGCTGACTCTGTTCCACGCTTTTTCCAGTAATCATTCCAATATTCCCACCATTTTTCTGAAAGTTGTTTTATATCATTTTCTTTAAATAAACCTCTGTATCCAAATAATTTAAGCTCATCCCCACCTGCAATAAATCCCACATTTCCGCTTGTTGCCGCAACAAAACATTTAGCATTTTTAATAATATTTTCGTCAACTTCGTTTATCGTTGATTTTTTATTTTTAAACTGTTTTATTAAATTAATTGCATACTCTGCATTATCAAATACCAAACCTTAAGCATCAAGTGTATAAGGAGCTATTACATCTTTATGCAGTTCATCAAACCATCCGTCCTGCTCATCGTTATCTAAAAAAATAATAAATGCATTGCCACAATAAACAAGTGCTATATCGCTTGTTCTTGCCTCTCTGTCTTTTTTGTGTCATCAAATAAAAGAACTGCACCAAATTCAATCTGGATTTTTTCTTCTTCCTGATTCCACTATTTCCAATAACCAACATCTAAAATTACTCTTTGTAATATTTCTTTTGTTTCTTTATTCATTTAATTTTTCCCTCTTTATATCAACATCTCTTTATAACAATAATTTCCCCATCATTTGCAATAACAAAGTTCCTTAGAAAAACCAAGCCACTCAAAACCTCTAACAGAAAAACTCGTTACCAATTTCCAACCGTCAATATGCTGACGGGCACGGATGCTTTCATCATAATTCATTAACATAAATATTTCCCTATAAAATCTAACAAAATGCTCTCTTACAAACTGGGAGTTGTGGTTTATATTTTATTTTCAAATATGGACTACTCAATAAATGCTTTCACTGCATATACATCCTTTAATTCTTCATATCTCGGAAACCCATCAGGATTATGCTTTGAGTAAGTCAAATGGAAAATATAATAGATGTCCTGATTCCTTCCGTTGTCAGTAACATATAACACATCATCATTAAATTCACTCTTTGCTACTGTCCAAATTCTTTTGTCATATAAGAAGTGGTCTTCCCCAATTTCATTTTTCAATTCAGTAACAAACACTCCATCAGCTTGTGTTAATGGAATCATATACCAGTTAAAATCTTCACCATATTTATCATATAAATCACTAAAAATTTCTTCTATTGTCATTATTAATTTTCCCTTAAACCCCGATTTCCTTAATTCTACAAACTTAAATTCATCATACCACCTTTATTATTTTCTCTACATCCTTTTTTCTTGATAACCATATAACTTTATCGTCATATCTATCCAAAATACTTCGTATTTCTTTCAGATTTTTATTCCGAAAAGTTTCAGTCCATTTCAAAAGGTTATAGACCGATTTCAAAGTTTCTCTCTTTCCTTTTAATATTCCCAATTTTCTTTTTATAGAGCGTATAATAATTCTACTTTTATATAAATAACCGGGCATATCTAAAACATATATTTTATCAGCTTCATCAAAACTTTGCTGTACCCAGTTATAATATACCCCTTCAATTATCCACTCATCATTATTATATAATATTTCTTGTAATAACGCTTTTCGTTCATCAAGAGTTCTCTTTTTCCCATATTCTTTGGCGTTGTTATCCCACTGAATATCGTCTAAGTCGAAATGAGAAATATTATACTTCTTTGAAAGTGCATTTGCTAAATAGGTTTTTCCAGAACCACTGCAACCAATAATATGTATTTTCATAAGTCAGCACCTCCACAAATTCTTTATAGCAATTACTTTAACTTAGCAACAGTATTTTAACATAAATGCAACTAAGTTACATCTAATGAGTGAAATATGACATTATAAAATTATCAAAACAAATAATATTTTTACCAATAAAGCAGCTCTTTAATTTCATCTGATTTCCTTAATATACTTTTCCATTTTTCAGATGTTTTAACGGCTTTCACACTAAGCATATCAGGAATACGTTCCAGTTCCAAATAAGCATTTCTCAATTCTATACATTTCTTTAACTCAAACTTCGCACATAAATTTTAACTATGCACCTTGAAAATTCAATACCTGGCAGTTATTAAGTTGTCAATGTTCAGACCTTAAGCAACTTGCAGTTTCGTTTTTAACAATTCAGGAAGTGCATTCATAAATGCATCCAGTTAATTTGAACCATTTTCATAAAACGATACACGGTATCTTTTGCAAAATTAGGGGTATTTTTTCCTGTGAGCAGACTCATATACATACTTCTGTTGGAGAAAATCAGCAGAAACATGTATTGAAAAATCTCAGTTACAGGAGTACCTTTCCTTTTGTAGGCATTGACCGCTTTCAAGGCTGAGGAAATTTGTTGCGATAACCGGCTGAATTGACTGTCCGACACCTGTGAATAATGAGTTAAACAGGATTACACAGTTAGATATTACACTATATATCGATAATGCCGTATCCCCGCAATACTTTAATATCTGTATATTAAAAAGCAGTACAATAAAGCCGTTTGCAAATTCATTAAAAAAGCTTGGAATTCCGTTGCTTATAATCTGTCCTACACTTGATACAATATGCTTTGGCTTTATGAACTTTAACTGATTATTTTTTCCAAGAAAATGTGTTATTTCAACAATCACCTGAATAACCATACCTATAGCTGATGCAAGTGCCACACCGCCTATGCCCATCTGTAATGGAAATACAAATACCATATCAAGTACGATAATGGCAACACCACCGGACTTCCAAGAGATGTAATTAAAAAACGAAGATAAAGTTTTCTCAAGTTATCTTTTAATAAATCCATAATACCTCCTAAAAAAATAGAGCCAGATAAGACCTTAAATTGTCTTATCTGGCTCATAATAATCATATGTCCATCCGGGAATTTCTGACTTGTATCGCTTAAATATCATACACATATCAATAATCAACTACGATTAATTCAAGATTAATAACACCTGTTGTATACCTTCCGACTTGTGTTATTAGAGCAAATATTTAATGAATGTCAATACCTTTATTCCCATTCTCTATCAGAATAAATCCAGCATATTATCCAGATATATTGCTTCCCTTACATTAATCTGATATTCTGTCTTTGTCATATAATAAAGCAGAAATTCAAGAACAAGTGCACTTCCCAGTCCTCTTCCCTCTATTTTAAAGTTTGAGAACCCCTTTGGCAAGTAAATATTACAAATATCATCAACACTTATAAATGCAGGATTACTCATCGCTTTGGAAAATCTATACCCTTCCCCCGCATCAGGCGACACACATATATGCCCGGGACAATTCTCACCAAGATTCATACGGCTGACCGCCTCATAACATGCTTTCCTGTCATAACAGCCAAACCAGCAGCACTCATTACACAAGAATTCTATCTTACATTTCTGTTCCTGTGTCATTGTATCCAGCTTGTCAAAACATTTATTTAAACGGAAATCAGGTACAACATAACTAAAATCATCCCTGTTTACCTCATCCAGCAAATCATTATAATCTGTCAGCACTTTGGTCGTAGATGAAACAAAATAAAACTCCGGATATTTATTTTTTAAATAGTCCAGCAGAATGTCTGAATGAACTATAATTCCATTTTTTACATTTACATTTTCATTCTTAATTTTATTATGTTTAATTTTTTCGTTTCTTATTTTATCATCTTTAATTTGATTGTTGTTAATTTCATTTTCAAATGCATTATCTTTTATTGAATTATCTATAGAATAATCTTCAGATGCATATTCAGATGTAACCAAATAATCATCTGTAACCTTATAACTACTATGTAATTCCGAAGCCGCATTTAATAATTCACACAACTTATTACACTTTACATCTGACAAATGTTCCCTCGTAAGAAGTGAATTACTGAATGTAAGTCTTGCCGATATTCCATATTCTGCCATAAGTGAAAATACCTCTCTGGCATCACCGTCGCCATACCCTGCACGACCGCCACCCCAGATACAATCTGCCGGAGCACCATATATAGAACCTATATCACACCAGTCATAAAAATACTCCCTGTGCTCATAGAACAATGGCAGGAATACTTTATAAAGCTCATAGAATTCAAACAGCCCCGGAAGATGAAAGCAGGCTTTTTTGTCACTGTTAATATTATTTATATTATTATTTGTACTGTCATCCGTATTATTATTATCATTTAAGTTATTATTTATATTATCATCTATATTACCATTCTCTTTATTACTCATTTTATCTCCACCACTGCGTTCTTCTTATACATTTCAAATATACTTCTTATAAACCTGCACTTCTTTATACATATATTATTTTATAATACAACACAACATTAACATAATACATTATTTTACAATACATAATCATTTCTTTACATAACTATAAATGAGCAAATTTAAAACATTGCACAATTATGTCCGCGTCAAAAAACAAATTTTTTCATAATCTATTGAAATGTATCTGAGGTACAGACAAACGCAAATTATTTTTGTGCATTTTTATGTATTTGCTCATTTATAGGAGTAAATTTAAAATATTGTACGATTATGTCCGCGCTAGGATGACATATTTTGCGTAATCTATTAAAATATATCTCAAGTACAAATAAAAACAACTTATTTTTGTACATTTTTCTTCATTTGCTCATTTAAAGTATATAATATATCTAATTATAAATAAAAAATATACCAGCCCACAGATTACATCTCCTCTGTGAACTGATATATTTTACATAACTTCTTCACTATTTTTCAAGTACCATTTTATATAACAATCTTATCACCATAACTATTACATAAAATTATCACCCAAACTACCATCCCTGAACTATTTTACATATCCTGACAATCCCGGAAGGAAGTTCAAATATAAGACCTTTAATTTTCCAAAACTACTTTACATATCCTAATAATCCCGGAAGCCATAACGAAATAGCCGGTATATAAGTTACAAGTAAAAGTACAATAAATATTGCTGCGAAATAATAAAGTAAGGGCTTGATAACATCTTCTATCTTTGTCTTGCCGACCTTAACACCTACGAAAAGAGTTGTTCCAACCGGAGGTGTGATTGTTCCGATACATAAGTTGAATATCATCATTATACCGAAATGAATTGTATTCATACCAACTGCCTGACATATTGGAAGGAATATAGGTGTAAATATAAGGCAGGCTGGTGTCATATCCATAAATGTTCCGACAATAAGAAGAATAACATTTATTATAAGAAGAATAACATACTTGTTGCTGCTTATACTAAGCATTACGCCTGATATAGCTGCTGGTATTCCTGTAAATGCCATTACCCATGACATTATGCTTGATACACCGATAAGGAATATAATTATTCCTGTCATTTCCGCACTGTCCATAAGCAGTTTTGGAAGTTCACTTACTTTAATGGACTTATAAAATACAAGCGAAAGTATAAGACTATATACAACCGCAACGATTGCACCCTCTGTTGCTGTAAATATACCACCAATAATACCGCCGATAACGATAACAATCATAAGAAGACAAGGTAATGCTTCTAGTATTATCTTAGTCTTTTCCTTGATAGAATAACGTTTGCTGCTTGTATATCCTCTTTTCTTTGCATATACATAAATTACTATCATACATGCAAGTCCCCAGAGAATTCCCGGAATATAACCCGCCATAAAGAGTGCTGCTATTGAAGTTCCACCGCTTACCATAGCAAATGTAATCATTACATTACTAGGTGGTATAAGTAATCCTGTAGGTGCTGTAGCTATATTTACGGCCGCTGAGAAGTTTTTATCATAACCCTCTTCCTCCTCAACTGGTCCTATAATAGCACCCATAGCTGAAGCTGCTGCCGTACCTGAACCTGATATTGCACCAAAAAGCATATTAGCTACAACATTTGTATGTGCAAGAGAGCCAGGTATTCTTCCTGTAAATATCTTTGCGAAATTAATAAGCTTTATGGCAATTCCACCCTTATTCATAATATTACCGGCAAGAATAAAAAATGGAATAGCTATCAGATTAAATACTGAAATTCCAGAAAATATTCTCTGCGCGCCTGTTATAAGCGCAGGTTCTGTAGATAATACCGGAAGAATTGCACATATTGAAGAAACTGCAAGGGAAATTGCAATTGGTGCTCCTGCTATTAGCATTATAACAAGAATAACCAATATAATAAGACCCGATAACCATGCTATGCTCATGCTTCTTCTCCTTTCCTTATAAGACATATAACATTCAATACTCCATATACTGCAATAACAACTCCCGTTATTGGAATAACGATATATACATATCCCATTGGAATTCCAAGCGATGCAGTTTTTTGTGTCATTGAAAGGCTTGTAATAGATATACCGCCATAAACCATTACAATAAGTGCAAATGCTATTGTTATAATTTCAATTATAGCATTAAGTATTGTTAACTTCTTTTCGCTTAACTTATCTGCAAGAAATCCCATTCTCATATGCTCTCTTTTACCAAACACATAGGCAGCTGCAAACAAGGACATCCATGTAAATGAATATGTCAGAAGCTCTTCTGAAACTGTACTTGGACTATTGAAAATGTATCTTACAAGTATCTGGTAAGTTCCAATAATAACCATAAATGCAAAAAGTAATATACATACAATTCTTATTACTTTATTCATAACATTTCTTATATTATCTAATATAGCCATTACTTTTCCTCCCCTAC
>FR886269.1:0-1275 GCA_000436535.1 Eubacterium sp. CAG:252
GCACTGCCTTCGAAGGTTCGAATCCTTCTCCGCCCATTCTACATAGCACAGACTTGCTGGCAGTAAAGCAATACTTAGGCTGCGCCAAGTATATGTTATGTATTAAAATACAAAAGAGCCGGTGTGGCGGAACTGGCAGACGCACAGGACTTAAAATCCTGCGGGACTTATACTCCCATACGGGTTCGATTCCCGTTGCCGGCACTATGTAAGAGCAGACCTTTCTTGAGTAAGAGGGGTCTGTTTTTTTAATATATATTTTTATTGTGGTGATGATTTTAATATGACAGGCATATAATCATTATAGAAGATTATGTATACCATAAAATTGCGGATATGGATATTATTCGGAATTGATGATTATGTGACAGTATCAGACCGCATCGTGCTTGATACATTTGCGGTATTAGTGTACAATTAACCTTTATAGATTTGATTAAAACATCAGATGGAATACTTTATCAACGGGGGATGATATATGTTAGAGCTTGATGGAATGTTGTCGATAGTTATGCCGGCGTACAATGAAGAGAAGCTTATATATTCAAGCATTATGAAAACGCTGGATATAGTCTCAGCATTTGTAAAAGATATAGAGATAGTCGCAGTAAACGATGGCAGCAGGGATAATACCAAAGCTGAGATTATAAGGGCACAGAAAGAAGATAAGAGAGTGCGGCTTGTAACTTCTGATAAAAACAGGGGCAAGGGCAATGCCATAATAGCCGGTGTGTCACAGGCAGAAGGCAGGTATATCGCTTTCGTGGATGCAGACCTTGAACTTAATCCATCACAGCTTGAAGGGTATCTTAAAAAGATGATTACCGATAATGTCGATGTCGTTATCGGCTGTAAGTTTCATAAGGACTCAAAGCTTAAGTATCCATTTAAGAGAAAAGTGATAAGTATGTGCTATTACATAATGCTGCTTGTGCTTTTCCACCTGAATGTAAAGGATACACAGACAGGGCTTAAGGTGTTTAAGGCGGAGGCTATAAAGCCAGTCGGACATCTTATAAGAACTTCCGGTTTTGCGTATGATATAGAGCTTTTAGTGGCAGTTCACAGAAGAGGCTTTAAGATAGCACAGATGCCCGTTGAGGTCGTGTTTGTGAGAGAACAGGGCTCTAAGAGAATAGGAATTAAGGATTGTATACAGGCATTTTTTGATACATGGGCAATATTTAACAGAGTGTACTTTAAGCATTACTATGATTGATTTATTACAAGAATAATTTATTTCATATTAATATAATGCAAAGGTCAAAAGGTCAA
>FR886269.1:1303-6526 GCA_000436535.1 Eubacterium sp. CAG:252
TCAAAAGGTCAAAAAGCCGTTTATGCCTGCATAATAAGACTTTTGATTTTTTGACCATTATAAATGCGTATGAATTCCATATAACTGCATAAACTATATTTTGAAATATATAATAGATGTCTTACATAGATAAGATATCTATAGAATAATTAGCTGCTTATATGCGGAATGGAGAGTAGTTTATGGCAGGAAATATGAGAATTAACTGGAAAAGGCTGATACTGGCGCTGGTAGTGAGTCTGGGAGCAGGTGTGATATCATGGCTGCTGACGGGCAATTCCATGGAAATGTATGCAAATATCAAGAAGCCGCCGCTGTCACCACCGGGGCAGGTCTTTCCTATTGTGTGGACAATACTTTTTGTGCTTATGGGAATTGCATCCTATATCGTGTGCGAAACAAGGGATGACGACAGAATGGAAGCACTTATACTGTATGGTGTGCAGCTTTTTGTAAATGTAGGCTGGTCAGTCATATTCTTTGACTTTGGAGCCTTCTGGCTGGCGTTTTTCTGGCTTATGTTGTTGTGGGTGCTTATTATATTTACAGTGTGGAGATTTTTCCATGTCAATAAAGTGGCAGCATGGATGATGGTTCCATATCTTTTATGGGTAACATTTGCGGCATACCTTAATCTTGCAGTTGCTATAATTAATGTAAAGTAAGGGGCAAAAGGTCAGAAAACCATTCGTGCCTGAACGATAAGGCTTTTGACTTTTACATCATCCTGATAGGCTGATTTCCGTAATAACGTATGCGGAGGTCAGCTTTTGTTTACGCGTGTTTATATTTCGCAGGAAATTCAAAAAGAGTTAACATATTGTTAACAATTAGAGTTTTAATCGGTGATATAATCAGCTATACTTGTACGGTCATGGTGCATGAAAATGCGGTTGATTGTATATCAGAAGTATTAAGAAACTAAAGGAAACGAGGCGTGGTATGAAAAAGTTATGGCCACACATTAGAAGCGTAATATTTTTATGTGTTCTTGCCGCAGTTATATGCGTATGTGATTATCTGTTTGCGGAGAGTGGATACATAAGATTTATATTTAATCAGGTAAAGGCAGAAAATGCGGATACAGATACAGGTTATGATACGATAGTTCTTGGCGCATCGCACACAAGATGCAGTATAGATGTAAGTTATATGGATATTATGTCAGGTGCCCATGCATTTAATATGGGTATCCCTGGTGAGACGGTCGATGATATGTACTATGTCTTAAAGTCTGTATGTAAGGACAATAAGGTTAAGAAGGTTATTATAGATGTAGACTATTATTACTGGATGAACGGTCAGTCGCAGAACCATTTTTCGAGGTCTTTTATATACCAGCAGATAAGTGACCCTGCGCTTAAGGCGGAATATCTGTGGAAGAATAAGGAATACATAGATATAAGAAATGTGTTCTCAAGACGTCTTACTTGGAAATGTACGCTCGATAAGGCAAAGACTAATATAAAGCTTAAGAACACAGAGGCTTATAAGAATTATGATATGTCAGCAGGGCTTGATGTGGACGGATACTTTGCGACAGCGGGCGGCCCTTATATGGGCAAAGGCTTCTGCTTCAGATATAAAATGAATGATGTTCCGGGCAATCCAGAGTATATTAAAACTATGAAAGGTAATGCCAATAAAGAGCTGGATGCGACAGTTATAAAACAGTTTGAACAGCTTGTCAGCTATTGCAGGGACAATGACATTGAAATAGTGTGCGTGGAGTCACCTATAACACCGGATGCATTCAGGGATGCTGAGGTTGATAAGGCAGTTACAAAGTTAAAGTCACTGTTTGACAGCTATGGAATAGCTTACTATGATTTCAATAAGACACTTATGTCAGTGCTTCCAAGAGATGACTCTTCATATGTTGATACGGAAGGCCATATGTATGGAGAGCTTGCAGAAAGCTACTCAGAGGTGCTTGCAGAGGTACTTGATAAGGCTGCAGCAGGTACTCTTAATGAGAGTGATTACTTCTACGACTCATACGAGAGCATGTATAACTCTATGGTTGCGGATTACGAGAATACCACAGGCTTAGAGTGGAAGTCTTATTGATGATGATAAAGAATGGAGAGTAATATGTCTTTTACAACATTTGAATTCTTCTTATTCGCACTCACTGCGTTAGTTGTATATTATATTATTCCTAAAAAGGTACGCTGGGTGTGGCTGCTCATACTCAGTTATATATATTATTTCTCATACCATGTCACAACGGTATGGATGATGATACTTACAACAGCGGTTACATACACTGGCGGAGTGCTGCTTGGAAGGCTCAACGGACTAAAGCCCGATAAGGATGCCGACAGAGAGGCAAAGAAAGCATTTAAGAAGAATATAACACACAGGAAAAAGAAAGTTGTTCTGTTAGTGATACTTCTTTCTTTCGGAGTGCTTGCAGTATGTAAGTACACTAACTTTATGATAGGCAACATAAATGGAATACTGGCTATGACAAAGGCAACAGGAAGACTGAGTGTTCTTAAGCTGACACTTCCTCTTGGAATATCATTTTATACATTCCAGTCTGTAAGCTATGTTGTTGATGTATACAGGGGAAAGCATGAGCCACAGAAGAACTTCTTTAAGTATGCACTGTTTGTATCGTTCTTTCCACAGCTCTTACAGGGACCTATAGGACGATATGAAAGACTGGGAAGCCAGTTGTATGAGGGACATTCCTATGACCTTCGTAATATACAGTTTGGCGTACAGAGAATACTCTGGGGCATGCTTAAGAAGATGGTGCTTGCCGACAGGGTAAATGCGGCAGTAACACTTATATTTAATAACTACTGGAACTATGGCGGCTGGATTAATGTGTTCGGCGTTATTTTATACAGTATACAGTTGTATGCGGACTTCTCAGGCGGTATTGATATAACTATCGGTGTTGCCCAGATGTTTGGCATAACTATGGATGAGAACTTCCGTCAGCCTTACTTCTCACGCTCTATAAGTGAGTTCTGGAGAAGATGGCACATAACACTAGGTACATGGATGAAGGATTACATATTCTATCCCTTCTCACTGTCAAAGTGTATGAACAAGTTCGGTAAGTGGTGCAAGAAAACATTTGGCAATAATATAGGAAAGCTGTTGCCGGTAAGCCTTGCCAATCTTTTGGTATTCTTTATTGTAGGTATATGGCACGGGGCAGCATGGAAGTACATAATGTATGGTATGTATAACGGTGTTATAATAGCAGCCAGCGGTATGCTTGCGCCGGTATATGCAAAGATACACACGAAGCTTCACATTAATCCTAAGAGCTGGTGGTATCAGGGCTTCTGTATCATAAGAACCTTTATACTTGTCAATATAGGATTCTACTTTGATATGGCACCAGACCTTTACGCAGCTAATGTGATGTTAGCAGAAACATTTACCAAAGCACATCTGTCACAGATATCGATGGCGACAGTAAAGGCAGTGGGACTTAGCGCACAGGACCTTATTATAGTTGGTGTGGGCTGTCTGATCATATTCATTGTCAGTCTTCTTAAGGAAAAGGGAATGAATATAAGAGAGGCCATAGCACAGAAGAACATAGTGGTAAGATGGGTTATATATATTGCATTTATAATGTTCATACTTATATACGGAAGTACAGCCACTACTTCAGACTTTATATATGCGAACTTCTAGCAGGAAAGTATTATTAAAAAATGTTATTAAATCAGCTTAAAATGACAGGGCTGAGAAGTAAAATATTGGAACCGGGGCAGGTTTACGAAAAGTTAAAATCTTCGTAAAGCCCCGGTTTTACTGCGTTTATAGTGATAGTGACAATTATCAGACAAGGTGTTATAATAAAAAGATGATTGGATAATCAGAGTAAGTGTGAGTAAACACGGATTACTAAAGAAAGATAACTAATAATAGATGATGTAAGGCAGCAGTAAGCTGTGTATCGTATCATAATAGCAGGGAGATATGTATGAATAATAATCAGGATAATGAGATTGTAGTGCTTATACAGGACGTTATAGCAGGCAATGCAGAAAAGAAGGAGCTTTGTAACAGGATATATAAGGAAGTGTACGCTCTTGCGTATCCAGTATATCAGGATGAAGAAAAGAGCATGACACAGGCAAAGAAGGCCCTTATAGAGGTATGCAACCGCATTGAGGATATTAATCTGTCAAAGAATGTTCATAAGCAGGTTGCAACTATTGTATCTGCTTACTTTTTTGTAAGTGCGGTAAGTGAGTACGAGAATGAATTAAAGAATGATTATGTTATGAGAGAATATAATTATTCAAGAATACGTGAGGACGAAGAATTGCTTGGCTATATGAAGAAAAAGGCTGGTGTATTCAGAAGTCCTAAGGTATTTGATGAAGAGGGTAAGGAATTCGCTTCACTTAATCCGGTACAGATGGCACTTATGGAAATGTATGCCTATGAGATGCAGTCAGTGGAAACTATAGAAAGAATAACAGATGTTGACAGCTCTTATATAGCAAGCTGGATAGCAGGTGTCAAGGAAGCTGTCATAGAAGGTTATGAAGCTGTAGCGGCAGCGCCAGAGGAAGAAGCTTTATCACAGACACAGGATAGTGAAGAGGCTGGTGAGGAAGCTTACGAAGAGCCAGAGCATGAAGAGTTACAGGATGATGAGGAAGCTATAGATTACAATGATACATATGAAGAGAAGAGGGCGGTAAGTTCTGTATATAAGAGAGCTGGTGGTCACAGGGAGAATTCTGTTACAATGTTTATTAAAAAAATATTCCCGGCACTTTCTCTTCCAGCCCGTAAAGCTATATCATGGGCGGTTGGCTGTGTGGTTGTCATAGTACTTGTTTCTGTATTATTCGTATCTGCCATAGCTGGTAAGAATAACAAGAAAAAAGTAAGCAAAGATTATGACTATCAGGATATGCAGTATTACACAACAAAGCAGTCTTCAACAACAAAGCAGGATAAAACAGAGGAAAGTTCAGACAATACTGCAGAAACAGAAGCTGCAACACAGGATAAGACTACACAGAAGGAAACAGAAAGTTCAAAGAAGGTTGTTGTGCCGGAAAATAATAACGCTGATAATCGTGTTACTACAGCAGCTGATGATGGTGATAACAGAGATAGTGGTAATAGTGGAAGCAATGATAGTGGAAACAGCGACAGCGGCAATAGTGGAAGCGATGATAGTGGAAACAGTGGCAATGACAATAGTGGAAGCGATGATAGTGGAAACAG
>FR886270.1:0-37891 GCA_000436535.1 Eubacterium sp. CAG:252
ACTCTTCGGTCGTGCCAATGCAGAGGTTCACCGGACCTTGTGGCTTCTCAGTGCGCTAAAGCGCCCTTCGGTCGTGCCAAAGCCAAGGTCCACCGGACCTTGTGACACCCGTCTCGCTTATAGGTTACTCTCTGTTTAAAATGTAAATGTCTTAATAACAGTTACATTTATCTTCTGCATATTCAATTTATTTATTGTAGATATCATATTGCGGTACTGATTTTGATTTATTCTCCATGCTTCACAATATTAAAACCATTTTAATTGCCCTTTAATCCATTTGAAATATCTCCCTAATCTGTATTATAATAATGTGTCAGCTGTCGAAAATTATTTGCTGCAAGCTTCATATTCTGAAGGTTTGAACGGGCATTATTATGCTCTTTTATAATTTTATATCTTTAATATCCACACTACATTTATTTAAGAAAGGACTGGTTCTATTATGAATAATACAGAAAATAACCCTCTTGGATATAAGAAGGAGTCAACTCTGCTTATCGGCTTTGCAATTCCTTGTATTATTTCCATGCTTGTTACTGCACTTTACAACATTGTTGACCAGATATTCATAGGTCAGGGTATTGGAATGCTTGGAAATGCGGCTACAAACATAGCATTTCCACTTTCAACAACCTGCACTGCAATATCGCTTCTGCTTGGTATCGGCAGTGCTACTAACTTTTCACTTCATCTTGGTGCCGGCGAAAAACATGAGTCGGAAAAATACGCCGGCAACGGAATTTTTCTTATGGCAGCATTTGGAATGCTGCTTTTTGTTGTGACAAGCTTATTCTTAACACCTATGCTTAAGTTTTTTGGTGCAACTAATGATGTTCTCCCTTATGCAAAAGCTTACACAAGAGTAACTGCATTTGGCTTTCCATTCCTTATTGCCAACACTGGTATGAGCAAGCTTATACTTGCCGATGGAAGCCCACGCTACTCTATGATATCCATGCTTATCGGTGCTATTGTAAATACTATTCTTGACCCGTTATTCATATTTGTATTCGACATGGGCATGACTGGTGCCGCACTTGCAACTATTACGGGTCAGATTATTTCATTCAGTATAAGCTTAAGATATATGTTCCATTTTAAGACTATCAATCTTGATAAGAGCTGCTTTAAGCTGTCTTTATCGCACTGCCGCAAGATTTTCATACTCGGTGCAAGTGCCTGCTTTAACCAGATTGCCATGACTGTTGTGCAGATTGTTATGAATAACACTCTTTCACACTACGGCGCGCAGTCTGTATATGGCGGTGATATTCCGCTTGCATGTGCCGGAATTATCACTAAAGTGAATATGATATTTATGTCATTTGTAATAGGAATATCTCAGGGTACACAGCCTGTTATCGGCTTTAACTATGGTGCTAAGAAATATGCCCGTGTCCGTAAGACTTATCTGCTTGCGTTATCTGCGGCATCTTTTCTGTCACTCATAGCATTTATATGTTTTCAGGCATTTCCAAGGCAGATTATTGCTATATTCGGAAACGGAAGCGAATTATACTTCCAGTTCTCTGAAAGATATTTCCGCATATATATGTTCCTTACTATTGTAAACGGAATTCAGCCCGTAACATCTAACTTCTTTAATTCAATCGGAAAGTCACAGTTAGGTGTATTTATGTCGCTGACAAGACAGATATTGTTTCTGCTGCCACTCATTATCATCTTCCCTATATTTATGGGAATTGACGGAGTTATGTATGCAGGACCTATCGCTGATGCGGCGGCCGCCATCGTCTGCGGTTACTTTACTATAAGAGAACTTAAGGAATTAAATGTATTACAGAAAAAACTTGAAGCTGATAATGTCACAACTGCTGATTAAAATGTATTTTGTGTATACATTATACCTATTATTGCATTTTTGCATACACGCTCATAAAATTTATTATATATTTTAGACATAATTTAACATTTTTAACATTTTTACTTGTATATTTTCAACAAAGTGCTAAAATATAAATATGAATTCAACGTGAATGGAGGTAAATATTTATTATGGCACAGAGATTTATTCTTAATGGTACATCTTATCATGGAAAGGGGGCTATTAAGGAGATAGCTACAGAAGCTATTTCAAGAGGATTTAAGAAAGCATTTGTATGTTCTGATCCAGACCTTATCAAGTTTGGTGTTACTAAAAAAGTTCTTGATGTATTAGACGAGAACAACTTAGCTTATGAAGTATATTCAAATATCAAGCCAAATCCAACAGTTGAAAATGTACAGACTGGTGTTCAGGCTTTCAAGGATGCAGGAACAGATTATCTTATCGCTATCGGCGGTGGTTCTTCTATGGATACTGCAAAGGCTATCGGTATTATTATCAACAATCCTGAATTTGCTGATGTTATAAGTCTTGAGGGTGTTGCTCCTACTAAGCAGCCTTCAATTCCTATTATCGCAGTTCCTACTACAGCAGGTACAGCCGCTGAGGTTACTATCAACTACGTTATCACAGATACAAGCAAGAACCGTAAGATGGTATGTGTTGACCCACATGACATCCCCGTTGTTGCAGTAGTTGACCCTGATATGATGTCAAGTATGCCTAAGGGTCTTACAGCCGCTACTGGTATGGATGCCCTTACACACGCTATTGAAGGTTACATTACAGCAGGTGCTTGGGAATTATCAGATATGTTCCACATTAAGGCTATTGAGATTATAGCTAAGAGCCTTCGTGGTGCTGTTGATAACACACCAGAAGGAAGAGAAGGTATGGCACTTGGTCAGTATATCGCTGGTATGGGCTTCTCTAATGTAGGTCTTGGTCTTGTTCATTCTATGGCACATCCTCTTGGTGCATTATATGATACACCTCATGGTGTTGCTAATGCTATCATTCTTCCTACAGTTATGGAGTATAACGCTCCTTCTACTGGCGAGAAGTATCGTGATATTGCAAAGGCTATGGGTGTTTCTGGAACAGAGAACATGACTCAGGAAGAATACAGAAAGGCAGCCGTTGATGCTGTTAAGCAGTTATCTAAGGATGTTGGTATCCCTGCTGACCTTAAGGAGATTGTTAAGGAAGAGGATATTCCATTCCTTGCACAGTCAGCTTATGATGATGCCTGCAGACCTGGTAATCCAAGAGAAACAAGTGTAGAAGAGATTACAGAGCTTTACAAGAGCCTCATCTAATACACATAATTATTAGTTAACTCAGTTATATTACAAGTTCTAATTCTATTAAGCTTGTTTTATATTAAACCTCTTATTATACATACAGGTTCTAAACTTTACCCGCGGGTGAAGTTTAGAACCTATATTTAATTTTAAAAAAGTAAGTCGGAAAGAGTTGTTTCTATCGTTTCAGTTTACAACTACTTAACTGTACTCTCCCACTCATTAAGCAGCCCCTTAAATACATCAAGCGCTGACTGCACAACTTCTGGCTTTTCCATGTCTATTCCACACAGTTTAAGAAGTTCTATAGGATGAAGGCTGCATCCGCCTGAAAGAAACTTCTTATAGCCTTCCTTCACAGCTTTATCCCCCTTAAGTATTCCTGCCGCTATCGCTATTGCTGCTGAATATCCTGTAGCATACTGATATACATAAAATGGTGTATAGAAATGTGGTATCCTTGACCACTCATAAGCTATCTCATCATCTATTACGCAATGCTCACCAAAGTACTTTTTATTAAGCTCTCTGTATACCTCACACAGATTATCTGCTGTAAGCACTTCGCCCTGCTCTGCCATACTGTGGGATTTCATCTCAAACTCAGCAAACATAGTCTGTCTGAAAAGTGTTCCCTTGAATTGTTCAAAGTAATGGTTAAGAAGGTATCTTCTCTTTTTCTCATTCTCGCTTACATCTGCATTATCAGCGCATTTATCAACATCAGCACTATTATCAGATGAGTTATCAACAGTGCTGCTGTCATTATCAACCATATCTTTCTTACAGTTCTCAAGCAGATAATTCATAAGAAGCGCCTCATTACATGTAGATGCAACCTCTGCTACGAATATCTTGTAACCGGCATATATATATGGCTGGTTAGTATTGGAATAATATGTATGCATAGCGTGACCCATCTCGTGAATGATTGTAAATACATCATCAAGTGTGCCTGAAAAGTTAAGGAATACATATGGGTGTGTTCCATATGCTCCCCACGAAAACGCACCTGTACGCTTTCCCTTGTTCTCATACACATCAACCCAGCCTGTATCAAAGCCTTCCTTAACCTTGGCTACATACTCCTCACCCATAGGCTCAAGCGCCTTAAGCACCATATCCTTAGCCTCATCGTATGTAACCTTCCACTCATAATCTTCAACCATAGGCGCATACACATCATAAAAATGCAGTTCATCAACGCCAAGTGCTTTCTTTCTTATATCAACATATCTGTGCATAAGATTAAGATTATCATCAACTGTGCTTATGAGATTTTTGTATACATTTACAGGTATAAATGAACCTGAAAGATACATAGCAAGCGTAGACTCATAATGTCTTGCATCCGCCTTGAATATAGCCTGCTTGACATTGCCATAGAAACACGCTGCAAGTGTATTTATATGCTGCTTATACTGCTCATAAAGACACTCAAACGCAGCTTTTCTTACTTCCCTGTTCTGGCTCTGCATATACTTTATATATGTGCCATTCGTAAGCTCTACACTCTTGCCCTCTTCGTCTGTTATATATCCAAACTTAACATCTGCATTGTTATACTTAGAGAATACCTCATCCGGAACTGACATAACCTGTGATGCCTTTGCAAGAAGAAGCTCCTCCTTTTCTGAGAGTGTATGCTCCTTCTGGCTTAACATATCATCAATCATATGCTGGTAAAGCTTAAGCTCACTGTGCTTCATATAATCTGCAAGCACATCTGCATCCATCCTTAATATCTCTGGTTCTGCAAATGCGTACTTTTCTGACATTTTTACTGCTGCCACCTGCGCCTTGCCTGACATTTCCTGATATACCGAATTAGTTGTATCCTCATAGTACTTCATAAATGCATAGACATACACACGTTCAACTATGTAATCTGTGTCACTTATTTCCTTTAATACCTGATAAAGCTTCTCATATGACTCTGCTATGCTGCCAGCGTACTTACAAGGCTCTTTAGCCATATTCATAATCTTTTCATAGTCAGTGTTCCAAGCCTCATCTGAGCTGTATATATCATTCACAGCCCACTTATATTCATCATCTATCTCACTTCTTAAAGGTGCTGCCATTATTCTGCCTCCGGTACATAAGCTGATGTAGCTATTGCAAGTGAACCATATCCTATATGGCACGCAACACTGAGTGAAAGTGGATCCATATGGAAGTCAAACTGTGGAAATGCTTCTTTGACTGCCTCTGCCCATTCCTTTGCCTCTTCTACATTACCAGTATATGCCACTTCTATGTGCATACGACCAGTATCTGCATAATCTGCAAATCTTTTCTCCATATCTTCTTTCATAGCCTTAAGCATAATCTTCTTAGCAGAAGCCTTGCCTCTTGCCTTGGCATACGCATCAAGCTTCTCTCCCTGTATCTGGAGAACCGGATTAAGCTTTAACATAGTTCCTATAGCCGCTGCCGCTGGTGTTATACGACCGCCCTTCTTAAGATACTTAAGTGTTTCAAGTGTTATGTATATGCTTGAGTCCATCTTATGCGCTTCAAGTATATTCTTTATCTCCTCTGCTGTCCTGCCTTTTTCTGCAAGTTCCCTGGCATCGACAACTGACTGCCTCATAGTAACCGATATTCTCTGGTTATTGACAACCTGAACCTTACCGTCATAATCGCCTGCAACCATAGTTGCTGTCTGGCATGTTCCACTAAGTCCGCTTGACATAGGAATAAACACAACCTCATCATTGTCCTTAAGCAGCTTATCAAAATAATCCTGCAAAGTTCCTATAGATGGCTGCGATGTTGATATATCTGCATCATTGTTGAGCTTTTCATAGAACTCTTCCTGTGAAAGATTAATGTCCTCAAGATACTCTACCCCGTCTATAAAAAATGGCATAGGGATTACTGTTACTCCCATCTGCTCTGCCTGTGCCTGTGTAATACCACTGTTACTATCTGTTAATATCGCTACTTTACTCATAAATCGACCTTTCTATTATTTTCTGTAGTATGCTATTGTTTTAAAACTCTTAACAATAACTATAGTATACTTATTATTGTACATTATCTTTGACTTTGCTACAATGTTTTTATAATGTTTTTTACCATATTTTAAATTCACTTATTCATAATAATTAATACAAATGGAGATTTCTTATATGCATAATACCAGCTTAAATATAGACCATATACTAATTAAAAATTTTTTCGACACTGATGATATAAAACAGCTCATTACCTCCTGCAACTATGAGCCTCTCTATGATAAGCCTCATTCCCCCGACCTCATCCAGCTTGCCGCCTACGACACAACAAGCCCTGATAATGGTCTTGCCGGCTTTATATCGTGCATAGTTCCTGAGTTTTTGTATGATAGTGGAGATGATGAGGGGTCTGATTGTGTTAATAATAATGAAAATAATACAAATGAGATTGCTGAAACACATACAAAATATGAAATAGAGATTACTGCCATCATAAAACCCGAATACAGGCAGAATGGAATATTCACAAAATTGTTTGCGGCACTTAGGCAGCTTATAGATAATGAATGTGTAATAAATAACATTTATACTCCAGTTATAACCTATATAGCCGCTAATCCCCGCAAACAGAAGGATAATACCCAATCACCTGATATGACTTATGCATATAGTGATTACCTTATGAGTGTAACACCTGATAAAATATGCCCTATACATAGCAATACAGTGCTTAATGAGACTTCCGATAAAGTCTCTGTTAAGGTTTCTGATAAATTTTCCAGTAAAGTTTTCAACGAAAATTCCGACAAAACCTTTAACAATATATCTGTATCCTATGAAGTTGACAGTGACGAAGAAGTATTTGAACTTATTGATACGGACAATGATACACTCATATCATCTGTTTCCTATTATTCATCTGGCAACAGCATATGCCTGTACGATGTGTGGACTAATCCTGACTACAGACGTAACGGCTGTGCAGGATATCTGTTGTCGTATATGATGAAAGAACTTTCTTCAAATGATTTATCTATCAGAAGTTTTATACTTCACGTTTCTGGCAGAAATACGGCTGCTGTTAATCTGTATAATTCTATAGGGTTTGCGGTTGAGCAGGAGATTAAGTATTACAGGCTGATTTGACAAATATCGTTCCATCTGTTCTGGTTGAACATTCATCTGTCATTAAGCCACTGACAGACATAATATAAGCGGGTGCCTGTAGTGCAGACAGTATGAAATGCACTACGGGCACCCGCTTATATTATGTCGTCCGTTCATTAACAAAAAGTTCAGCTACACAGCCATTTTTATCTAGCCGCAATAACATCCCCCATATCATACATACCAGCGCTCTTGCCAGCTAAGAACTTAGCCGCCTCAATAGCCCCCTTTGCAAATACAGACTTAGAATAAGCAGTATGTGTAAACTCAATAACCTCATCCTCACCTGCAAAAATAACATCGTGAACTCCTACAATAGTTCCTCCACGAACTGCACTGATACCTATTTCCTTAGGGTCTCTTGCTGCTCTTTCCTGACTTCTGTCATACTTATAATAATAATCCTCACCAAGAACTTCCTTGATTGAATCAGCAAGTGCAAGAGCTGTACCGCTTGGTGCATCAACCTTCTTGTTGTGATGCTTTTCTACTATCTCTACATCAAAGCCTGCTGGTGCAAGAATTTTGGCAGCATCCTGTAAAAGCTTTAATAACATATTGATACCTAAAGACATATTAGCTGACTTAAGCACAGCAACCTTGCAGGCTGTCTTTCTTACGTGTTCAATCTGTTCATCTGTAAGACCTGTTGTGCATACTACAACTGGAATCTGCTTCTTTTCACAGTAGTCAAGAAGTGCATCCTCTGCCTTAGCTGCTGCAAAGTCTATAATAACATCAGCTTCCACATCGCAGTCATCAACTGCTGCAAATACAGGATAATCATTGTGTCCATCGTCAAATGGATCTATACCTGCAACTATCTTACAATCATCATCTTTGCTGACAAGGTCTGTAATAACTCTTCCCATATGTCCATTACAGCCATGCATAATAATTCTTGTCATAATTATTTATCCTCCATTACTTTAAAAGACCATAATTCTTAAGTGCTGTCTTTAACTTTGCAAGATTAGCCTCTTCCATCTCACAGAGTGGCATTCTGAGTGGTCCTACTTCCATACCCATAAGGTTAAGTGCTGTCTTTACTGGAATAGGATTAACCTCGCAGAATAATGCATCTACAAGCTCAAGTGCCTCAAACTGTAACTGACGGCTCTTTTCAATATTACCTGCAAAGAACTCAGCACATATATCATGTGTCTGCTTTGGAGCTACATTTGATAATACTGATATAACACCCTTGGCACCTATTGACATAAGTGGCACGATAAGTCCGTCTTCACCTGAGTACATATCAAGACATCCTTCTGCAAGCATCATAGTCTTTGACTCCTGTGAAAGATTGCCTGTTGCAGCCTTGATAGCTACGATATTATCTACTTCCTTTGCAAGCTTTACTGCTGTTTCCGGTTGGATATTGCAGCCTGTTCTGCTAGGAACATTGTACATAATAATAGGAAGGTCGATTGACTTTGCAACTGTTGTATAGTGCTCAATAAGTCCCTTCTGTGATGCCTTGTTATAATATGGTGTAACTACAAGACAAGCATCAACTCCTGCTGCCTGTGCCTCCTTAGATAATTCTACGGCTGTCTTTGTGCAGTTAGAACCTGTTCCTGCTACTACTGGAACTCTCTTCTTAACATAATCTGCTGTAAATCTGATAGCTTCAACATGCTCTTCTTCCGTCATTGTTGCAGACTCACCTGTTGTTCCACAGATAACTATTGCATCTGTTGAATTATTAATCTGGTAGTCGAGAAGCTCTGCAAGCTTATCATAATTAATCTCTCCGTTAGCCTTCATAGGTGTGACTATAGCAACACCTGCACCTGTAAATATTGACATAAATCCTCCATTCCAACGCTTTATTTATCCGTTGTATTATATAGTTATTTCAATTCTATTCTGGTAGTACATAAAGCTATAAACAATAAGAAACACGCTTTGCCAGTTTTTATTGTTATCGCAGCAGTCGCCAAGGTCATATGCCAGCATATGGCTTTGGCTCGTTACCCGCATAAATAAAATAAGCCGGTTCTATGACAGACCGGCTTATAAGAATTCATTATAAATAATCAGAAATTCTTGCGTAGCCCTCCATCATATGACATAATCTTATGCCTACAATGACAGTCATAAGACTATTAATCTTATGCCCAGCAGATAACTTCCTACATTACCTGCTTCGGCACTCTCCCCTTTCGCTGCACATCATATGCTTAGGGACATCTGTACAGTTACTATTGAATCGTGCGACCTCTACTTCGTAGAATTAAAAAGTTAACTTGACTATATCACTTGTATATATCATTGTCAACTATTCTGACCTATTTAATATTGTTTTTGAATGTGTTACATCTGCAGGACTAATCCTGAACCTCAGTTATAAGATACAACTCTTACTCTTCATCCTCCACAAGGTCAATCTTGCTTACAGATACTTCATAGGCTACTCTCTTCTCAACTTCCTCTTCGCCTATCTTCTTAGTATATTCTCTTGACTGGACTCTTCCACATATCTGAAGATGGCTTCCTACTTCAAGTCCTCCCGCAAATCTTGCGTTTCTGCCCCATGCTATACATGGTATGTAATCAGACTTGCCATATGGTCTGTTGACTGCAACAAGGATATCTGCAATCTCTCTTCCAAGTGGAGTCTTTCTATATATAGGTGGTTTACATACATAACCATCTAAGAATATCTGGTTTGACTTTGACTGTTCCTCTGGAACTTCGTCATCTTCTATAAATCTTAATTCTCTTACAAAAATAGAAAGCACAAGCTTATTCTTAACACCTTCGTGTCTGTTATATGACCTGAACTGTCCTGACACCTCTATCTTTCTTCCTCTGTAGTCTTTAGTGACATCAAGAAGTCTTTCACTTATCATAAGTGGAATAACATCCACCATATCACTAAGTCTGTTTACAGATACATTGGCAATATAAAAGCCCTCTCCAAATACTTCGTGGCTGAATGTGAATTCTGATACCACTTCTCCAATGATGCATACCCTGTTGTTTTCAATTACCTTATCAAGCATAAGTATTTCTCCCTTCTTTGACTGCTTTCCTTTTTAGATGAAGCAATCATGTGCTTTATTTTTTATTCTCCATATGTATATGTTGCATTCGTCAATAATATTACACATTTTTTTTGAAAAAGTTGTGTACAAATTCTTATTTTTTCTTAAATATTATTAAATATATAGGTAGATAAATATGTACATATTGCAACAAAGCCGCATTTTTACTGCATTTATACAACTTTTTATAAATGTAAAATCTAAATTTTATTTATGTACAAATGTGTTTTATTAAAATGCATTTTTTTTAGAACATTATAGTATGCCGGTATACTTATATACAATTTCGTGTTATAGTAACAACCGGCTTAAAATGTATCGAATAAAATACAATATTTTTACTATGCATACTATTGTATTTTATAAGCTTTGTGATAGAATAAAAAAGTTGCTAATCATAACCAAATAATGTATAATACATTATTGGTAGCTAAATATGTTAGTTATTTGATATTTTTATTATTGATGAAAGGAAAACATAATGAAGACTAAACGCGAAGATATTCGTAATATCGCTATTATCGCCCACGTTGACCATGGTAAGACAACTCTTGTAGATGAACTCCTTAAGCAGAGTGGTACTTTCCGTGCTAATCAGGAAGTTGCTGAACGTGTAATGGATTCTAACGATATAGAACGTGAAAGAGGTATTACTATACTTTCAAAGAATACTGCTATTCACTATAAAGACACTAAGATTAATATTATTGATACTCCGGGACATGCTGATTTTGGCGGCGAGGTTGAGCGAGTATTAAAGATGGTTAACGGTGTTGTACTTGTTGTTGATGCATTTGAAGGTGTTATGCCTCAGACTAAGTTCGTTCTTCAGAAGGCTCTTGACCTTAATCTTTCTGTTATCGTATGTATTAATAAGATTGACAGACCTGAGGCAAGACCAGAAGAAGTTATAGATGAAATTCTTGAATTATTTATAGACCTTGATGCAAACGATGACCAGCTTGACTGTCCATTTATCTTTGCTTCTGCAAAGTCAGGTTATGCTATGGCTAACCTTGAGGATGAAAGAAAAGACATGCAGCCATTATTTGAATGTATCGTTAACAATATTCCAGCACCAGAGGGCGACCCTGACGCTGATACACAGATGCTTATCTCTACTATCGATTATAACGAATTCGTTGGACGTATCGGTGTAGGTAAGATTGATAATGGTAAACTTAAGGTTAATCAGGAGGTTATGATTGTTAACCACCATGACCCTTCTTTAAGAAAGAGAGTACGTGTTACTAAGCTTTATACTTTCAATGGTCTTAACAAAGTTGAGGTCAACGAAGCTAGTTATGGTGATATCGTAGCTGTATCTGGTATTGCAGACCTTAAGATAGGTGATACACTCTGTTCTGTTGAGAACCCTGTTGCCATTCCTTTCCAGAAGATATCTGAACCTACTCTTTCTATGGACTTTATGGTTAACGATAGTCCACTTGCAGGTAAGGAAGGTAAGTTCGTTACATCAAGACATATACGTGACAGACTTTTCAAGGAACTCAACACAGACGTAAGCTTAAGAGTTGAAGAAAATCCTGGTTCTGAGAATTCATTTAAGGTATCAGGACGTGGAGAACTCCATCTTTCAGTTCTTATTGAAAATATGCGCCGTGAAGGTTATGAATTCGCTGTAAGTAAGGCTGAGGTTCTTTATCATACAGATGAAAGAGGCAAGAAGCTTGAACCTATGGAACTTGCTTATATCGATGTTCCAGATGAATTCACAGGTTCGGTTATTCAGAAGTTAAGCCAGAGAAAAGGAGAACTTCTTGGTATGACACCTATTAATGGTGGTTATACAAGACTTCAGTTCTCTATTCCATCACGTGGTCTTATCGGTTACAGAGGTGAATTCCTTACTGATACTAAGGGTAATGGTATTATCAATACTTCATTTGAAGGTTATGAAGAATACAAGGGTGATATATCTTACAGAAAGACTGGCTCTCTTATCGCCTATGAAGATGGTGAAGCTGTTACTTATGGTCTTTTCAATGCACAGGACAGAGGTACTCTCTTTATCGGACCTGGCGAAAAAGTATATGCCGGTATGATTATCGGTGAGAACCCTAGAACAGAAGATATCGAGGTTAATGTATGTAAGACAAAGCACCTTACTAATACACGTTCTTCAAGTGCCGATGAAGCATTGAGACTTGTACCACCTAAGATATTAAGTCTTGAACAGGCTCTTGATTATATCGATACAGATGAGTTACTTGAAGTAACACCATCACATTTAAGAATTCGTAAGAAAATTCTTGATTCTACTGCAAGATACAGAGCTAATAAAAAGTAATATTATGTTCTGACTTATATAAGCAGTATTTACTATTATTTATTGAAGATATCAGATAATATATTGTAACGTCCGTTATTATGATATTGCAGTATATTAACTTATCTGATACTATATAAAACTAACACTAACAATTTATAATTATTAATGGAGGTCTACTATGGATAGCGATTTAGGAGCAAAAGTTAAGAAGTTAAGAATTTCTCAGGGATTAACACAGGAAGATGTTGCAAAGGCACTTGACGTAACACCTGGTTACATCAGTAACGTAGAAAATGGACGTAATCTTATGACATTAAGAATGCTTTCATACTATGCTGAACTTACAGGTGTATCTCTTGATTACCTTGCAGGCAGTGTTGACAAGAACTACCAGAATACAGCTCTTGATAATGAGATTATGCAGTTAGTATCTAAGCTTGACTCTGATACAAAGGAAAAGTTAATCTCTACATTAAGAATCTGGATTAACAACTAATTTAATTTTTATTCGTAAGCTAAAACTATTTGTAATGCAGTACTATGACTGCCATTACACAATATAACAGAACGGAGGTTAATGATAATTATCATTAACCTCCATTTTACTTACTTGATTGTTAAGTTTATCTGTCAAAAGCTTATACAATTTTTATTTAACGTTAATCTAATCGATAACATTATCTGATAATCCTAAACCATTATCCCAGAAATGATTGTAGTTTTCCTATGATTATTTAAATAATGATGTCAGAAACAAAAGTCCCCGGTTTTAATGTCTGCGGATTGTTCCGTGCTGCTATGACTGTATCTTTTTCATCTGATAGAACTCACCCTTAAGCTCCATAAGCTCATCATATGTGCCATATTCAACACAGTGTCCGTCTGCTATAACTGCTATCTTGTCAGCATCCTTTATAGTCGACAATCTGTGTGCAACTATAAATGTTGTTCTATCCTTTGTAAGATTATTGAGTGCTTCCTGTATGAGCTTCTCAGATATACTGTCAAGCGCTGATGTAGCTTCATCAAGCACTATAACCTTAGGGTTTCTTATAAGCGCCCTTGCTATGGATATACGCTGTCTTTGTCCTCCTGACAGCTTTCCGCCATGCTCACCAACCATCGTATCAAGTCCGTCTGGAAGTGAGTCAATCAGGTCTGTAAGATTAGCTGCCTTTACTACTTCATTCAGCGTAGCTTCATCTACATTTTCAACACCATAAGTTATATTATCCCTTATAGTTCCTGAGAAAAGTATAGAAGTCTGTGGAACTACCGCCAGATGCTTCCTGTATGACCTTAAGTCAATGTCCTTCATATTGTGCCCATCTATAAGCACCTCACCCTGATTAACCTGATTAAAGCCAATAACAAGGTTAAGTATAGTTGACTTTCCTGCACCTGATTCACCTACAAGTGCTATGGTTTCACCCTTATCCACATGAAGGTTAAGCTCATGAAGAACTGGTCTGTCTATATCATTGTATCTGAACATAACATTGTTAAAGTCAAACTCACCATCCACGTGGTCTATGACTTCTTTACCTTCATTATGCTCTATATCTTCCTCTAACAGTACCTCTCCTATTGAGTTTACTGACTCTATACCTTTAGCTATAGTTGGTATAAGTGACATAAGCGATGATACCTGACTTACGATAGTTGCAAAGTAACTCTGATACAATGTTATGTCACCCGGCATAACTGTTCCACGCACTGCAAGAAATCCTGTGAAGCCAAGGCAGACAACCTGAAATACCTGGAATATTGCCCAGCCCACCGAGCCGAAAAGTGACTGTATGATATCAAGTCTGTAACCTTTTTCTGCCACTGCAAAAAGCTGTCCGCTCATTTTTGAAACTTCTTCCTCCTCAAGCGCATGTGCCCTTGTTACTGGAATAAGCTCAACCATCTCCATAACTCTTGCGGAGGTTTCTTCCATTTCCTTACGGAACTCTGTGTTTCTCTTTTTCATAACATTTCTGAAGAATACCATGGTTGCCGCTGCAATAGGTGTAGTCAGCAGGAAAAATATGAATACAACCATACTCCTGTTAATAGTTACAACAAGTGCAATTCCTATATTTAATGCTATGCTAAGTATACTAAGAAACATCTGTGTCGACAGTGTTTCCACCGCCTCCACATCTCTCATTATCTTAGACTGCAATCGTCCTGACTGCGTTTCCTTGTGATAAGATATTGAAAGCTGCTGCAGCTTACGTACAAGAGCTTTTCTTAAGCCTGTTTCAGCATATCTTGTTGCAAGCGACTTGTACCTTGTATACATATAGTTCATCGGGACATTAAGTATGACAAGAAATACCATGATAACCGCCTGAATCATTATATTCTGGTAGGTTTCCGGTGAGCCGCTTGTAATATCATTTATAATATTCGCTGTCACTATAGGGAGTACCCATACAGGTGCGTGCTTTATAAAGAAAAATATAACCGCAAGAAAGAACTTGTGATAATTTCCTTTATAAAGTCCAAGTAATATCTGCATTGGATGCCCTTTGTGCTTTCTGTAGCACTCTATAAACCAGCTTTCAACATCTATTCCTTTAGGTGCTTTAAGATTCAACTTTTTCACCTTCTTCTTTATCTGATACTTTTTTGCTCGCCATATACGATAAAATTATATTAAAGCATTCTTCAATTCGTGCAATACTTTGCTCTGCTTTCATCGCACACCGCTCACTGCTTAATTATCTCATCGACATTGTCGGCTACGATTTCTTCGCCGTCACAGCCTGTTACATTTACGTTCTTTAAGACAAGGGTCTTTATGTTGCTTACAACCATGCCCTGTCTGCTTGCCTCATCACAGCCTAACATCATCGCTGCAACTCCTGACTTCGCATTATCAGCATATGTTATATTGATATTCTCAAATACAAGCCCTTCTATCTTGCTTTCTGGAAGACCGCATATATATGTTCCTGCTACGTGGCAGTTCTTTGCATTGATGTTCTTAAATACAAACTTCTTTATAGATGGTGTTCTGTCATCTACTGGAAGAGGCTTCTTAGAACCAACATACTCTGTCTTTCCGTCTGGGTCACAGAAGTAGAAGCTGTTTACAACGAAAGGTGTCATAACATTATCCATATCTATATTCTCAAAAGATATATCATCAAGAACTGAACGCTTTCCTCTTCCTCTTCTAGTCTTAACACGAAGTCCTCTGTCCGTATTCATGAACAGGCAGTCCTTAATATGAACATCCATAACTCCGGCAGCTATCTCACTACCAACAGTTACTGCACCATGTCCATCTCTCATGCAGCACTGTCTTACTATCATATTAGTTGTTGGAATATTGTACTTTTCAGCCATATATATTTTTCCAGACTTAATAGCTATACAGTCATCACCAACTGAAATATATGTTCCAAGTACAAGTACATCATCGCAGCTTTCCGGATCAAGACCATCTGTATTATGTGAATCAGCAGGTGCCTTTATCTTGACATCAATAAACTTAAGGTGGTTGCTGAAGTATGGATGAAGTGTCCAACAAGGTGAATTCTGTACAGTTATGCCCTGTAATGTAATATGCTCACAGTGATTTATAAAGAATAAGTTAGGTCTCCATGCTATATTACGTACCTTGCAGTTCTTCCACCAGTTATCGTGTGTTGTGCCGCCATCAATAGTACCTTCACCTGTTATAACTACATTTTTAACATTAAGTCCGCATATAATAGCTGCAAATGAGTCTACAGGATTACCTTCCCATGAAGACAGATTATATTCTGATCTTTCATCATATGACTCAATCATTCCAGGGAGAATAGCGAACTTCTCTCTGTCTGTAAATGCTAATAAAGTTGCACCCTTTGCAAGTTCAAGTGTAAGATCATCCTTTAAGAATATGCTTGATATTCTGTAAGTTCCCTCTGGAACAAGTACTCTTGTATTTTTCTTTGATGCCATAATAGCACACTGTATCGCATTGGTATCATCATGTTCGCCATCGCCATATGCACCAAAGTCTTTTACGTTGAGTGTAACAAACTCATAATCTGTATGGAAGCACACTGGACCGTATTCTTTTCCATCATATACAGCAGTTACTTCATAGTCTGTATCAGGCTTGAAGCCGTATAATGATGTTACCTGCTTGTCTGTATGTGCAAAATGCTCTCCATTAACGTATATATCATATTCCTTTTCTGAATAATACTTTCCTGACTCTGTTAATTCTACTACAGCATTTCTTGCTGTATTAGTTACTAATACTAACTCCATAATGCTCCTCCCTTACCGCGGCCATAATCCTGATATTCTCTGTTTCTGACTGTTTCGCTGTATACTAATGCTGCCATGCTGATAATTGTATCATTGGCTTCTGTATCCTCACCTGTGAATATTTCACCAGACATAACCTTATCACATACACCTAACACAATGCCCTCATACTTTTCTGTGTGAAGAGCCTTCATACGGCAGCCCTTTAATACTGCATAAGCAAAAATAAGTTCTGCCTCATCATCCATATCGTCCATTCCTTCTGCTGTGACACCAGATTCAAGCACAGCCTTTACAGAAGCCTTATAGTAGTCCTGCATTTTTCTGAATATCTCATATATCATCTGGTCCATAACTTCCATCGTATCAATAAGTGAAGCTGCGTAGACAGATAATTTCTTTAATGCCTTTGTTCTGTCCTGAGAATACTTTACAGTAGCAAAAAGCTCATCATTCATGGCATTATACTGACCTATAACATCATTGTACTGCTCTTTTCCACCATCCTTAGTTTCATATGCCATATAAAATGTTTCATACTGGTACGCCTTGCAAAGACACTTCTTATCATCTGCATCCTTAAAGTAACCATTATCATTTCTTTCAAAATCCTTGAAGCCTTTTGCAAGTTCTATTGCAGCATTTCTGTACTTTTCATCACCTGTAAAGTCAAATGCTGTATACATGGCTGTTCCTGACATAAATCTTTTAAGCTCATTCTTATTAACGCTGTCTAATACACTGCTTTCAAGCACTTTGTCAAGCGCTTCTGTAAGTGCATCTGCCGCCTCTTCACTTCTTAATGCCCTGTAAAGTGAAGAAAGTGCATTAAGTCTTAATCCAAGAGCATACACATCTTTATTGCTTATAAAATCATCAATCTGTGATAGCTTTGAAAACATAATTTTTTCCAATTCTGCATCTCTGTTAATTATCATATTAATCCTCTTTTCTGCGCACGTTTTATGCAGCCCTGCTGCAATGTTGTAATGCTTTGTGTCAGGTGCGCTAAGACACATCTTATTATCAGATATATCTGATTACTCTATATACTTGAAATAATCAAACATCGCATAGTACTCATCTGTTCCATGTCTGCCATCCGCATCCGTATACTCACTTCCGTATGTTCCAGCGAAAGCATACATACCTATCATGGCTCCTGTAAATCTCTTGCCCTTTTTGTAGCCCTCATCACACAGATAGTAAACATTATCAAGAACCGCTGCTTTTCTATAATCTTTCTCATCATAGCTGTATGAAAATGTACGTCTTAAGTAATTCGTATCACACTTTAAGTAAATATATGGATTACTGTTATCCACCTGTATACCCTCATGTGTTATCACTTCTTCGCCTATCTTTTCAACTATGTTCAACATAAGTCTAGGTTGTTCCTCTAGTGTTGCAAATATACCAAACTTAATATATGTATTCTCATCATAGTAACATGTCATACCACAATTCTGACCCGGATACAGCTCTGGTATATTCATCTTGCATATTGCACTGAACTTAAAATGCTTCTGTCGTCTTAACAGTATATTTCTTGCTTTCATAGAGTCAAGGTCATATAAACTTCCCTTAACATATACATGCGAATCTGCAAGATTAATTCCATCCGGCTCTGGAACTCTTGAGAACCACCATTCCTTGCTTAAGTCAATTCCATTAAAATCATCATCCGACTCTGACTCCCATATAGTTTCAGGAAGTTCCGGCTTTACCTGAAGTGCACTCGGACCATTAAGATTATTGACTATAGGCCATCCGTCAGCCGTCCATGTTATAGGGTCAAGAGCTGTTTCCCTTCCTAATATGCTGTAGCCATCGCCTATCTTTCTTCCGCACAAATATACCATATACCACTGGCCATTTTGTGTCTGCACTGGCTTGCCATGTCCACACCTTTGTATAATCTCATCAGGATTATTCTGTCGCATAATAGGATTATATGGACAGGGTTCATATATTCCCTTAAGTTCACGGCTTCTTGACACTGTTATTCTGTGTCCTGGACCAGTTCCTCCTTCTGCCTCAAACAAATAATAATATCCATCTTTCTTTAAAAGATGCGGTCCCTCAGGCGCTCTCTTGTTATCTCCATAATACAAAAGTTCTGCCTTTGATATCTGCTTGGTGGCATCCTCATTCAGCTCAAATATTCTTGCGCCTCTGTTAAGAAGCATATATCTTCTTCCATCATCATCGTTAAATATAGATGGATCTATTCCGTCCTCATCAATGATAGCAGGCTTGCTGTAAGGTCCTTCTGGGTGTTCTGAACTTACAACTATCTGCTTTCTGTATACAATGCCCGTATCATTAAGCCTGTATGTTGCTGTTATATAGAACTTACCCTTATAGTATGATATATCCGGTGCCCAGTATCCTCTTCCACCTTCAAGCTCATTGATATTCGCCCAATCTGGGTTTGTTATCGCATATCCGATAATTCTCCAGTGGACAAGGTCTTTTGAATGTGAAACTGGTATACATGGATAGTATATAAATGATGAATTAACCATATAGTAGTCTTCACCAACTCTTACTATAGAAGGGTCTGGATACATTCCTGTCCTTATAGGATTGTGATACATATCCTTAAGCTTATGTCCTACTGCCTTTTCAAAATATTCTTCAAGCTCCAGAAAATGATTCTGATGTGCTATCTCATATGGTGTCAAAAGATTAACATCTCCTGACAAAGGGGACATTCCTACTCTTTCAACAAGATACCTACAAGTCTCCACGTTACCAGACATAGCAGCATAATGAAGCATATTTTTGTTATTATCATCATGTATATTCATACTTGCTCTTGAATACTCCACAATGTACTTAACAAGTTCAAGATTGCCTGTCTTTGCTGCAAGAAGAGCCATAAGAACACCATGTTCATCCTTTTCATCTATAAGATTAGGCTCATTCTCCAATATTGATTTAACTTCTTGAATATTCTCAAGATATATCGAATCTGCTAACTTTCTCATCCTACACCACCTTATCCATATCTTTATCTCTTTATAGACTGTATTGCCTATCAGCCATAACGCTGCAATTATACATACAACTTATTGTTATCCTGCTGATTATCTAATTTTATCATATAGACATAGCTATTTCTACATATAAAAACTCATATACACAAAAAAAGACGGAAATGGTATTGCCATTTCCGCCCTTTATAATTACTAAAAATTATATGCTTTTATTACTCCTTAACAGCACCTACGTTAACACCCTGTACAAAGTACTTCTGACAGAATGGATAGATAATCATGAATGGTAAAATAGCAACGATTGTAGATGCATTAGAAATTGTGTTTGGATCTACTGAATCATCGTTAGGAATGTTACTATCCATAACCATGTTACGAAGCTTAATCTGGAAGTTGTAGTACTTATCTGTTCTGATATAAATCTTGAAGTTTGTATAATCATTCCAGAATGTTACGGCAAACATAAGACCGATTGAAGCAAGGGCAGCCTTAGAAAGTGGTAACACAATCTTAAAGAATATACCCATAGGTGAGCATCCATCAATCTGAGCAGCTTCGAAAAGCGCTTCTGGAATACCTTCGAAGAAGTTTCTCATAAGTACTAAGTTATATACGTTGATAGACATAGGTAAAATTACTGCCCACAATGTATCAAGTAAGTGTAAGTTCTGCATAACTAAGTACTTAGGAACCATACCACCATCGAATATCATTGTGAATAATAACATATATGCAAAGAAGTTTCTTCCTGGCATTTCCCACTGAATAAGAACGTAACCACCAAGAGTAGCAAGTAATAATCCCATAAATGTACCAACAATTGTTGTTATAAATGAGATAATTAATGGTCTAAATAAAGCTGTTCTCGAGAAGATAGCAGCATAACCACCTACTGAAAATGTATTTGGCCACCATCTGAAGCTTGTTGCTGAATGAGCATCAAATGAATCTACAATAACCTTCCACATAGGAAAAAGAATTAACAATGAAACCAATATAAAGAAGATTGCATTGACTATTGGGAAGATTTTGAATTTTTTCTTTTTCTTTTTATAAACTAACTGTTCTTCACTCATCGTCTAACCTCCTATACAATTCCACGTCCACGGACTTTTTTACTTGCGTAGTTACAACCAAGTACAAGAATCATACCTACAAATGACTTAAATAAACCTACGGCTGTTGTATAACCATAATCAGAGAATGAAGCCGAGAATGTCTTATTGTAAACGTATGTCTGTAATACCTGAGATACATCGTATGTACCAGCACTCTGTGTAACGAATACTGATTCAAAAAGGTTCATAACCTTAGCAAGGTTAAGAATAAATACTGTGATGATTGTATTAGCTAAAGCTGGAAGAGTGATATATATAAGTCTCTTGAATCTGTTAGCACCATCCATCTGGGCAGCTTCGTAAAGTTCTGGGCTGATACCTGATAATGTAGCAAGGAAAAGAATAGTTCCCCATCCTGTATCCTTCCATACGTTCATAACGAAGAATGTACCTGTCCAATACTTAGAACTACCAAAGAAATCTATAGGATTACTGATAAGTCCCATATTCATTAATGTACCATTAACAACACCTGAGCTGTTAACTGAAAGAATCATCTTAAATACAGCAGCAACTACAACCCATGACATAAAGTGAGGTAAGTAGATGATTGTCTGTACTGTTTTCTTGAATGCCATGTTAGTAATCTCGTTAAGAAGAAGTGAGATGATAACTGCGGCACCTGTATTAAGTATTAACTTAACGATTGATAATACGAGTGTATTTCTAAATGCCTGCCAGAAATATGTATCAAATTTTAACATAGTCTGGAACTGGAAAAGTCCTACGTAATATGGGTTAGCTAATACATATGATGTGAACGCATAACGACATCCTAACATTGGCCAGTAGAAGAATAACATAACCATGATGAATACTGGGAGGTACATAAGATAAAATCCTCTGTAGTAGAACATCTTCTGCGTAATGCTCTGATTTAATGAGTTCGATAAGTATTTGCTATCTACTCCAAGGTCTTTCTTGAATAACTTAACAATATCCCAGAATACACCAACGATAGCAATGATAAGTCCAAGTATAGTAATATATAAACCTGAACCAATTGAATAAGTATTACCACCATATCCATTTGATAATAAATCAGATATATTATGGTAAACATACTTTAAAGCACCAGTCTTAGTCTTACCATCTGTACTACTAAACTGAAATGCAAACATAGAAACTATAGAAACAACTGTAGCAAGTACTGAAGTTACTATAGATAACTTTTCTTTTTTAGCAACAACTAAAAGAATACCAACAACAATAAGTATCATATAAAGATACCACATAAATGGTACGTTGATATTCATAAATCCAAATGCATATGCCTTAGGTGTATAACCATCCATAAGCTGTTCATTTGACTTAACGAATGGAAGCAATCCGCCTAATAACATGATAACCATACCAATAATAGCTAAATATTTAGTATTACCAGTTGGCTTTCCATTAAGTGCTCCACACTTAGGGCAAACCTTTGCCTTCTTAGGAAGCTCTGTTCCACAAGACTTACACTGCATCTTTATACCCTTCTTTCCTAATATTATAGTAACAATGCCTATTAAGCAAAAATCGTGCCAGAAGACCAGGTCTCCTGGCACGACCATATGTGATAACAAGTATCACTAATATACATATTAAGTAGTATTAAATCACTAATTACTTACCAGCGAACTGTGCATTTAATGACTTAACAGCTGCATCAACCTTAGAACCAACAGTGTTAGTATATTCTGTCATACCCTGATCAACTGTCCATTCTCCTCTGGCTACCTTATCAACTACTGTATATCTTTCTGTGTTGATATCACCAACAAGCTTACCGACTTCTTCTGTCATAGCAGGAGAATCAACTAATGTAGAGTTCTGGAAGAACATATCTGAGCTCTCTGTAACATTAGCTGGCTGTTCTGCCTTTCCAGGATCCTTACCATTAGCGAAACCAGCAAGAACGAGGTTACAATCAAGATGAGCCTTAGCATACTTTGTCTTAGGATTAGACTTCTTACCAAGGAATTCGAATGAACCATCATCCTTTAAATTGTAGTAATATCCCTTAGGACCATATTCCCAAAGTGTCTGGATATCACCACCATCTAACATCTTATCAAGGAAGTACTTGAAGATTCCTTCTGCCTTACCTGTTTCAGCTGCATGAGATGTGATACACCATGATGGTGCAAGTCTTTCTGCATACTTACCAAGTTCCTTAACTGGAAGGAGAGGAATAAGAGAATCATCAAGACCAGCTGTTGCTAAGTAACCTCTTAAAGTATCAGCCCACTGACCAGCCCAGTATGTAAATACACCTGATTCTGTCTTAGGATCTGATGACTTGAAATCGTTACGTGCTGTAGCAGTTGTCTTTGTGCTTGATTCCTTATTGATAAGACCATCATTAACAGCGTCCTGAATTCTCTGAAGAGCATCCTTCATTTCCTGCTGTGTGAAACCATCTACATACTCACCCTTAGCCTGATCATAGTAGAATGTAAACTGTGCATTCTGATAGAATTCAGGAAGATAGTTTGTATAAGGTGCTTCCTTTGAATAGAAACCAGGAGCTGAGATTACGTAATCAACACCCTTAGCTTCCTTCATCTTCTTAAGCATTTCGTAGTACTCTTTATATGATAATGGTGTCTTCTTTAATTCATCAGCGCTGTAACCTGCTGCTGTTGCCCAAGCTTCCTTAACATATGTAACACATCCGTTACCACGAGTAGGAACAAAACCATAAAGAGCCTTTTCGCCATCAACGCCTCTAACATAGTTAGCCTGCATAATCTTTTCAGCATCTGAGATAAGTCTTCCAGAAGCCTTTGTTGCTGAATTAGCCCAAGCATCTGTCATATCCCAAAGAAGACCCTGGCTGGCATAAAGAGCTAAGTAGTCAGATGAAAGAATAATTACATCTGGCATAGCACTTGCATCAAGCATTGAGTTAGCTACTGCATCATAGTATGAGTTGTGATCTGGACGAACAACTTCAAAGTCAAGTTCTGTTAACTGCTTAAGCTGCTCATCGAACTTGTCACCCCATTCTTCCATCTGAGGTACTGTACCATCAACCATAACTGTGAATGATTCTGGCTTTTCTACGCTTGCCCAATCTACTGTTGCTTTGTTTTCTGTTGAAGCATTGTTATTTCCACATGCTACAAGACCCATTACTGAAGTAAGTGTTAAACCTACAGCAGTAAGTTTTTTAACTGTCTTTCTCATAAACTTGTAAACCTCCCTATATATATTGGTTCTTGTGGGAACCGCCCCACTTAATATGTTTTTGACATAGATATATTACCATTTTTGTACTATTTTAACAAGACTATTTTTAACAATTCTTGTATTTTTTTTGATTTTTTTGTGAAATCCAGTATTTGTGCGGCCTTTTGCATTCATATTTTTTAACATTTTGTTAACATAGAGGGTCTTTTGTATTCTTTTTGAATATTTTTAACAGTCTTGAAATTTGACATTTTATGTAAATTTTGCACTATTATATCTGTTTTTTCAGCATTTTTTACACCACATTAACAACCTTTTGGAGAATTTATCTAAATCAATCACTAAAATTGTGCTTATTTACCAGTGTTAATTTTTTATTCACACTTTAAACCTTACTGACATTCATACATTTAATCATTTTTTACAAAATTATTATTTCTCCAGAACTTTTTTTGCAGAATTTCACATTTTTTTTATCTTCCATCACCACATTACCTGAAAATGCATCTGTTATTCTTTTCTCCAATATGCCAGCTTTTTCTTCAGCAGCAGCAAGTTTTATTGTAACATCTGCACCAAAGTCCGTATCCATAATATCAACACCGATATCGTTACATATATACTGTAACTTTCCATATACATTGTAGTCTGTAACTATTACCGCTGTTATTCCACTGCTTACCACTGCTGTTTCTGCAATCTCAAGTCCTGCCTTTGATGCTGCCTGATAAGCCCTTATAAGTCCACCTGTTCCAAGAAGTACTCCGCCAAAATATCTTGTGACTACTATGAGACAGTTCGTAAGACCTGATGTACTTATAATATCAAGTATAGGTTTTCCAGCTGTCCCCTGTGGTTCACCATCGTCAGAAAATCTTTGTACCTGCCCGTTATCTCCTATTATATAGGCATAGCAGTTATGTCTTGCATCCCAGTACTTTTTCCTCACCGCATTTATATACTGTTCTGCTTCATCTTCATTTTCCACACTAAATATATGTGCTATAAAACGGGACTTTTTCTCCTCTATCTCCCCTGTGCCATTCTTTAATATAATGTTCATTATTATTCTCCTGTCCTTGTATTGTAAGATTTCTCTATTAAAATTAAAACCATAAATAAACAGCTTCAAAATACTCCGCCAAAAGTATGCCGTATCCAAAGTTTTTGACCCTTATATAAATATATGGTATAATATCATATATATATTGTCAGGGTCAAAATGTATTTTACCACTGACTGATGCCCATAAATTGCTCCATTGCTTTGCAATTCTCACAATATATGGCATCACATATCTGCCACTCAGAACAATATGGAGGTTTTACAATTATGAATTATGGTGGAAACGGCATAAGACGAAAGAAAAAGCTTCTGAACTCATCTGCTACCAAGTTCAAGACGAAGTTCGGCATTTTTATTGTCAAGCTTCTGCTTGTATGTGCTATAGCAGTTGTAATCGGAGGTTCGTGCCTGGTTTTTGGTGCCGCGCAGGGTATTATACAGAGCGCGCCTGACATATCATCCATCAATGTGTCACCAGAAGGCTTTGCCACAAAGATATACGATAATGAAGGAAACGAAATACAGACTCTTGCCAAAACAGGAGCTAACCGTATATATGTTTCCCTTGACCAGATACCTGTTGAGCTTCAGCACGCATTCGTTGCCATAGAGGATGAACGTTTCTATAAGCACAATGGCATTGACCTTCAGGGTATTATGAGAGCTGCAATGATTACTGTATCAGACGGAGAAATGTCACAAGGTGCAAGTACTATCACACAGCAGTTATTAAAAAACAACGTTTTCAACGCTTATAATGAGTCTACTATCGAAAAAATAAAGCGCAAGGTACAGGAACAATATCTTGCTATAAAGCTTGAAACTGTTATGTCAAAGGATAAAATTCTTGAAAACTACCTTAATACTATCAATTTAGGAAATGGTTATTATGGTGTACAGGCTGCCGCTAACGGATACTTCAACAAAGACGTTTCCGAACTCTCATTAAGTGAATGTGCAGTTCTTGCTTCCATTACAAAGAACCCATCAAGACTTAATCCTCTAAGAAATCCTGATGATAATAAGGATAGACAGATTGCAGTTCTTAACAATATGTTAACACAGGAATATATCTCATCTGAAGAATACAGCGAAGCTGTAGATGATGACGTATATGCAAGACTTGAAGGTATTGATGTTTCTGCTACTGCTTCATCAACAAACTACTCTTACTTTGTTGATGAAGTAATAGAACAGCTTATCAATGATCTTATGGAACAGAAAGGCTACTCGAAACAGCAGGCAACCAATATGATATATGCTGGTGGTCTTTCTGTGTATACAACACAGGATATGTCTATGCAGGAGGCAGCAGACTCTGTGCTTAATGACCCTGGATACTATCCTTCAAACACTTACTTCACCATCAACTACAACCTTACGGTCAAGGAAGCTGATGGAACATTTTCTTACTACTCACAGAATAATATGGAAAAGTGGTTTCAGGAAAATGTGAATGAAAACTTCAGCCTTACTATGAACGATGAGGATGCCGCACAGAATTATATCGACACATACAGGGATGCCATGACAGAGGACGGCGGCACTGTAACTTATGAAAAGTCTTACTTTGTCATACAGCCACAGATATCATTCTCTATTATGGAACAATCAACAGGTTACGTAAAAGTACTTGTTGGTGGACGTGGTGATAAAAGTACTGACCGTGGTCTTAACCGTGCCACTAATGATGTTGCAAGACAGCCAGGTTCTTCTATTAAACCTCTTGTTGCCTATGGACCTGCACTTGATACTGGTGCCATAACATTAGCTACCGCTATAGATGATGCACCTTATTACTACTCTGGTTCCGGTGCAAGACTTGTAAAGAACTATACAGAAGGCGAATATCTTGGATATATAACTGTAAGAGCTGCACTTACACGCTCACAGAATGTACCTGCCGTAAAGGTACTGACACAGATTACACCAAGTGTTGGCTTCAGCTACCTTCAGAAGTTTGGTCTTTCAACACTTGTATCCCCACAGAATCCAGTCAATGGAAACCATGATGTAGTACAGTCTCTTGCACTTGGAGGTATGACTAAGGGTGTAAGTAATATAGATATGACAGCTGCATATGCTGCTATTGCCAATAAAGGCGTGTACACAAAGCCTATATATTATACCCAGGTACTTGACAGCGAGGGTAATGTTTTAATAGATAACTCTATACCTGAAACACATAAGGTTCTTAAGGAATCATCTGCATGGCTTCTTACAAGTGGAATGGAATCTGTTGTAAGTTCTGGTACGGCTACCCGTGCAAAGGTTTCTAACCAGCCAACAGCAGGTAAGACAGGTACTACACAGTTTGATACTGATATATGGTTCTGTGGATTTACACCTTATTACACAGCATCTATATGGGTTGGTTATGATGACAACTCAAGAACTGTAAGCTCTATAAACCACACTTCTATATGGCGTGCTATTATGGAACAGGTTCATGAAGGACTGCCTTCTGGTTCATTTGAGCAGCCAGACGATATAGTCCAGGTAGCTGTATGCTCCAAGTCAGGAAAATTGCCAGTTGAAGGCTTATGCGACTCTGACCCTCGCGGAAGCTGTATCATAACGGAGTACTTTGCCGCTGACAACCAGCCTACTGAGCAGTGTGATACACATGTTAAAGTAACTATATGTAATGATTCTGGTGATGTCGCCAACACTGGATGTACTAATGTCACAACAAAGATATTAACCAAAAAACCATCAAGTGACTCATTAGGAAGTAGTGGATCCGGTTATTCAACAAGAGATGCTGAGTATTCTATAACAGAGGACAAGCTCACAAAGCTCTGCTCTCTCCACCAGTCAGCGGCTACTATACCTACAGAAGAAAGTTCAACCAGTGGTGAAACTAACACAGGCGCAGGCTCTGAAAGCACAACAACTGCAGCAGCAACGTCAGCCACTAACAAGCAGGACTCTTCTACAACTAAAGCAACGCAGAAAACAACTAAAGCAACGCAACATAATTAATAAAAATGCGGATGAGAGTGAACAGGAACTTTATATTAATAACATTCATGTTCACTTTCATCCGCTTATATTTTACATTTCTTTTTATCACTTTTTCTTCATTTTCGGGTCAAATACCCATGATGCAATATAGCCAAATATAAGTGCCGCTGACACTCCTACAGCGCACGACTGGAAACCTCCCTTAAACAGTCCAAGAAAGCCTGCGTTATCTACTGCCATCTTCATCCCCTTCCACAGTACATTTCCAAAGCCTGTGAGTGGTACACTTGCTCCTGCACCTGCAAATTGCACAAGCGGTTCATATAAACCGACTGCTCCAAGCACTATTCCCGATGTTACAAGTATAACCATTATGCGCCCAGGCATAAGTTTTGTTTTCTCCATAAGTATCTGAGTAAGCACGCATATTATGCCGCCTACTATAAATGCTTTAACATAGTCCATACTCTTAGTTCCTTTCCATATTTATTTTAAGCTGCTCTCTATTGCTTGTGTACATTCTCATAAATTCCTATATTCAGAAGTATTATAAATACATCCGCAAATAACATCACTTAGCTACACTTTCAAGCACAATACCATGTGCAATGCCCGGAACTGACTTTCCCTCATTGAAGCTTACCTGTGAAAGAAGCGCACCTGTCGGTATAAACAGTACTCGTCGCATATCACCGCTTCTAAGCTTTGAAAGTATAAAGGTTTCAAGCACTACAGCACTACAGCCACAGCCGCTTCCTCCCGACATTGTCCCCTGTTTTTCCGACTCATATATCTGCATGCCGCAGTCCGTGTATATGCCGCTTATGTTAATGCCCTTTTCCTTTAAAAGTTCTAACAGTATTGTCCTTCCTATATCACCAAGGTCGCCTGTTATAACCATATCATAATAGTCATTTTTTATCTCAAAGTCATTATAATTAGCAGCTATAAGCTGTGCCGCCGCTGGTGCCATACAGGCACCCATATTCATTGAGTCCTTCACACCATAATCGACTATTTTGCCCGTTGTTATGCCCTTTACTATGACATCATATGGATAGTCGCGGTATGCTCCAAGCCGGTCCTTATTATCACAGCTTAGTATATAAGCTCCTGCTCCTGTCACTGTCCATGTTGAGCTTACAGGGCGTTGGTTTCCGTAACCCAATGGAAATCTGAACTGTTTTTCAGCACTTGCAAAATGGCTTGAGGCAATCGCCACAACATCACTGGCATAACCTGCTGCCACACACATAGCACCTAGCGATATCGACTCTCCCATGGTCGAGCAGGCACCATACAGACCAAACAAAGGCACATTATACTCCTGCAATCCAAAGGAAGTCGCTATAAGCTGTCCCAAAAGGTCGCCTGCAAATATATATCTTATCATATCGGGCATATATCCTGCCTTTGTCATAAGTGTTTCAAATGCAAGGCTTTGAAGCTTACTTTCTGCCTCCTCCCATGTATTCATGCCAAACAGGTCATCATCAGACACGACATCAAAGCAGCAGCCAAGTGGTCCCTGCTTTTCCTTGCTTCCTGCCACACTAGCCCCTGCTTTAATGTATACATTATTATCAAAACTAATACTCTGCTTTCCTACTATCATACACTACACTCCGTTCCTTAGAAACAGTATTAAAATTCATTGTTTCTGTAATGTGTAGTGTATACATCAGCAGACATATTTATACATATTTATAATTATGATTACATATCTTATTTATCACACCTGACAGATGTTCACTTTTAATTGTATATATGTATGCTACAGTATGTTTATAACATAATCTTCCGGCTACGCTTCATTTCTTAATATATCAAGCGTATGCGCCGCTGCGCCAAGCATATCGGCTCTCTCACATGTTGAAAGATGATACTTTATGAATTCGCCAAACTCCTCGTCCGTGAGCTTATTAAGATATGGTCTTATGTAATTCGCAGCCCCGTCCGGTGATATTATCTGTATTCTTGTAAGACCTGCCTCACTGTTAAGCTGGGCGATATCTTCTGTTCTCATATAATCATAAAGGTCTTTTTTGGAGGATACTGTATGGTAATCCTCTGTCAGTCTGCCCTCATCAAGACACTCCATAATGTGCTGTTCCTTGAAAGCATATGTTATAACACTGTATTCATTCATAAGATACGCAACAAGAATAATCCCTCCCGGTCTTACTACTCTCTTAGCCTCCATAAGCGCCTTAAGCTTGTCTTCATGCGAAAAAAGATGATACATCGGTCCAAAAAGAAGCGCCATATCAAACTCACCATCACTAAATCTTTTAAGCTTTAATGCATTGCCCTGATATGCCTTAACCGATGAATTCTTTGCCTTAAGAAGTCCAAGATTATGCTTTACAAGCTCAACTGCTGACACATCATATCCCTCATTGGCAAGCGGTACGCTGTATCTTCCTGTACCAGCCCCTATATCAAGTATCCTTATAGGCTTTTCATCACTCTCTGACTCCTCTTTTAACTTATCAAGATACTTATGGATATACTTCATTGATGTTATGTATTCGACCTGACCATGCCTTGAGTCAAGTCGTTTTTCCTCGTTAAACTTATTATAATGCTGTTCTAATTCTGTCATTGACATATTTATTAATCTCCATTCCTGCGGTTGTATATTACTAGATATTATCATAACTTCTTACATATATTGTATAAATATATTATGACAATACCTGTTATCTCTGCATTATTTATATTATTACTATATTTTTACATAAAATAAATCATTTTCGTTCGTGACTCAGATACATTTAATAAAATCACAATAGATAATCAAATTTTTAAAATAGCTTCACAATCCAGTATATAAGCCCTGCCAGCCAGCTAAAGAATATACCGTAAAGTATAACCGGACCTGCTATCGTGAATATCTTACAGCCTATTCCGAATACCTGTCCTTCTTTCTTGTATTCTATCGCAGGCGATGCCACACTATTAGCAAACCCCGTGATAGGCACAAGACTTCCAGCACCTCCCCAGCTTGCCATCTTTGGATATATTCCAAGTCCTGTAAACAATGCACTTAAGAATACAAGTGTTATCGTAGTATAGGAAGCTGCATCATCCACTGATAATCCACCCATCTTAAAAAGATTAGTGATAATCTGCCCGACTGTACATATACATCCGCCCATTATAAAGGCCTTAAGACAGTTTAGAGGACAGCTTGCCTTCTTCGTCACGCTTTCCACATACTGGTTGTAACTTTCATTTCTTTTACTGACATCCTGAACCATAATAATCCTCCATTATTAAAATCAAACTATTATTAGGATGTCTGTATTATCTATTATTATACATTATCATACAATTATTTCGAGCTTATCAAACCGCAATATATTTCAACATTGTAGTTTGTAGATTTAAAGTATTATACATCTTTATTAATATAAAATGACTTATATTTCCCCATTCATAATTAACATTTATCATAATCACACTTAACCCGGTATCTGCCGCTATTCCAGATAACATAATTCTCTAATCTTCCAGCTTCCTTCATACATGTAATTCCCTCACCTGTATTAGGATGTTTTCTTGTATACAACTGGTCTGATATGAATATAACCATAAGTGCCACGCATACAGGAATAATAATCTGCAGCTTTACTTTCCTGAAATAATTATCAAGAAATGGCGCTACAAAGTATACGATAATCATTCCACCTATACCAAACGCAAGCAGTCCCTCTGCGCATATTCGTCCGTGTAGATTAAGGAAAAAACCTGTATAATCCCACCATCTTTGTCCATCATGTGTAAGCTCAAGCACAAGTCCTGTAAAGTACTCGACAACTCCACACAGTATCACAGCAAGCACGAATTCCACCGCCGGTTTTTCCCTGAACTTCTTTAATAATATAAGTATAAGCAGACCGCCCACACCATATATAGGCAGCCATGGACCATGCAGCACACCACGGTTTGCAAATGAATGATACAGTATGACATGTGAAGATACTTCCCAGAACCAGCCTATAAATGACATACAGAAAAATATAAGTATAAGCGATGGAATTGAATAATTACGCATATATACTGTACTTTCAAAGTTAGCCCTGTGTTCCTTTAATATAAACAGCCTTGAAGGATATGACTCCTTCAGCACCTCCTGCTTACATCTGTCAACTTTTATCTGCTCTGCCTTTGCATCCTCAAAATGCCTTTCATTATTCGTGTTAAAAAGAATAACGCCAAACCAGTCGGCAAGCACTTTTCTTAACTTCTTAAAGTACCTTATATCTGACTGCGATATATCATCAATAAACCTTTTTTCCGGGTCCTCCTGCTTCATATACTCATATATATCTGCATAAGCTGCCTTAAGCTCATCATCCGTTGCAATCTCATAAAGATACTTATCGCATAGTTTCTCAACTACAGCTATATTGTTTTCTTTAGCTGTATCTCTTAAGCTTACATACATTTCTGTAAAAAATGCTGTTTTATATGGATTGGCAAAGAATACCCCGACAAGACCAAATGTCACAAAACTAAGCAGCGACCAGCCGATAAATGACAGGCTGTAGCAAAAGCTCCTCCACTTATACCCGTCCATCATTTTCCTTGACAGCGTTATCGCCTCAGCTGCGCTAAGGTTAGGATTTTCAGCTATGATATATGGCACAAGCTGATAAGAGAATGGCTTGATAAATGCGCCGACAACCGTTAGTGACCACAGTATCGTAAACACATCCTTTACAAAAAGCACCCACGCAACATGCATCCATCTTTTCACACGCATAAGAAACATAAACTTGTTGGCACCGGCCTTTTTATAGGTACGGCTTTCAAGAAATATTCTTCTTGATATGACGATATAGCACATTTTTATCATATATCTTATGCCAAAGTAGACAATAAGCGACAGTATGAGAAGAAGTATGACAACCGCCTGTCTTGACCCCGTAACGCCGTATATGACATCAACTATCATAAACACAACCGCACCGGATGAGAAGCTGTTTACAACAGAGGAGAGTATGCCTGACGTTCTTCCCAATATTTCACCCGCATTTGCCTTTGCATTATCTATAATATTCTCTGAATTAATCTTTCCCTGCTCTTCGTTATTCATAAGTACCGAAACTACGGCATTAAGCAGTGCACCCTTTGTACGGTTATCAATATCAGTTGTGACAAAAGTTACACCCTGCTCCTCTATAGACCTCTCCTCATCAGGATTATCGGATATACTCTTGTATACGGATACAGGCATCTTAAGAAGATTAAAAGTTTCTGTGAATTCACTTCCTATAAATGCTGCTATAAGGCAGACAATAAGCAGAAACCAATAATGTGTTTTTATTATTTTCTTAGCGCTGCCCGCAAGCTCTTTTCTCTTTAACATATATAATAAACTCCTTTGTACCTATTGATTACACACGATACTCACGCATAAGCTACAAGATAGTATATCAGATGTCCAACACATTTTCCAACAGCTATAAATAAAACTATAAAACCCAGGCCCTTCTTAAGCCTTACACGGTGCGTAAGTATTGGAAGTGCCTTGACAGTTTCTGCAAGACATATAAGAAATGTGCCTATAAATATTCCTGATACCAGCCCGTATATAAGAAGTCCTGCCACACCTGCATGCAATGGAAGGTCAAATATATCCCATATATTTCCAAGACCCGCACCGATTATAATCATTTCCTCATATAGCATTATATGTTCCTTAGTGTCTGTGACATCCGCATATCTGTTAATCAGACCTATGCTTGATATAAGCGCAAAAAGTCCTGTTGCTGTGACAAGCCCTGCAGCAGCTCCGACTGCTATAAGACCTGCTATCTTTAATATCAGCATTTTCTAGCACCTTCATAATGGTCTTTAACGTGGCGCGGCATCTCATAGCTGCTGTCTATAAGTGTCTGTGTTTCATCCTTAACATACTGGTTCATAGCAACCTCTATCGGAGTTGGTGCCTTACTTAACTTACGTCCCATAAAATGATCATAGAATACGGCTATTCCTGAAAAAAGTCCAACGGCATACGCTATTTCTATGACATTATAATCCGCATAATTATCTGCCCCTGACATCTTGTATATCTGCTCAAATATCTCCGTTGTACTTACATCATTATTGTAAGCCATAATTGCATATGCACTTCCTATGAATATTATTATGCATACGATTATGGTAAGAAGCACATTTGCCCACGCTGGCTGGTTATTCTTTCTATACTCTATAACCGCATCGCTCTCACCTATATTATTCACCTCAATGGTGTCATCTATCTGGCTTATGCACGATATAAGCTGCATGACATTGATACACACCCTGTCCTTTTTAACCTTGTAAAAACCTACCACCTTTATGCTTTTAATGCGTGCAAGCAGCTTTTTATCAGCGTATACATCGGCTATATCTGACAGATACACATCCTTCTTGTTAGTCTTTGTAAGCTGCCTTAACTTAAGATACACCGTCTTTGACATATTAATCCCTCCATTCCTGTAAGAATATATGGAGTATTGGCTTAATTATCCATTTTTATACGTGTTACACAAGATTTTTTCTCATCTTTTCCAGTATTTTCTTTTCAAGGCGTGACACCTGCACCTGCGATATTCCAAGTATGTCAGCAACCTGTGTCTGTGTATAATCTTCATAATATCTCATTCTTATAATACTCTGCTCTCTCTCACTAAGAGATGCTATGAGTTCTCTTACAACTATGTTGTCAATAACACTCTCGCTGTAGTTATCTTTTCCCTCAAGCTTGTCTATAAGGCAGACTTCATTACCATCCTTCTGATAGACTGTCTTGTATATGGACTCTACTGTTTCATTGGCTCCCATAGTAACTATTATATCTTCTAAGGCTATCCCTGTCGCCTCTGATATCTCCTCTAATGTCGGCTCTCTGTTTAGTGAAGCCTTAAGCTTCTCTGCGGCAAGCATACACTTGTAGCTGTTCTCCTTTATGCTTCGGCTGACCTTTATTATGCCGTCATCTCTTAAAAACCTTTTTATTTCGCCGGTTATCATAGGAACTGCATATGTTGAAAATCTTACATCATAGTCCATATTAAAGTTGTCTACAGCCTTTATAAGACCTATGCAGCCTATTTGGAACAAATCTTCTATCTCTACGCCCCTGCCCTTAAATCTCTGGACTATACTCCATATAAGGCCGCTGTTTTCTATAACAAGCTGCTCCCTTGCCTGCTTATCATCATTGTGTGCTTTTATAATCAGCTCTTTGGTATGATCACAAGCATGCACACCCATTCTATATGTTACTATCTCCTATCTTTTTCTTCATAATAACAGTCGTTCCCTTCTGTTTCCTTGAATGAACTTCAAGCTCGTCCATAAATGCCTCCATAAATGAAAATCCCATGCCGGAACGCTCAAGCTCAGGTTTAGTTGTAAACAGAGGCTCCATTGCCCTGTGAATATTATCTATTCCCACTCCGTCATCCTTTATCTTTATTGTTACCTCATTATCCTTTAGCGAAAGGTCCATATACACTTTGCCCTCTTCTCCCTCATAACCGTGGACAATACAGTTAGTAACCGCCTCTGACACTGCTGTTTTTATGTCTGATATCTCCTCTAGTGTCGGGTCAAGCTTTGTCACAAAAGCTGCTGCCACAACTCTTGCAAAGCTCTCATTCTCCGACTTCGCATCAAATATTACCTCTACATTATTCTCAAGCATCCTATACATCCCTCCTGTTTTCCTTTTTAACCGCATCATAAAGATTATCATATATGTATACAATCTTGTGAAGTCCAGATATAAGAAGTATCCTCTTGATGCTCTCATTGGCACCAACAACGGATATATCCCCGTTATCCCTTATCTTCTTATATCTTCCCATAATAAGTCCTATTCCGGCACTATCCATAAAACCGACCTTGGAAAAGTCTATTATAACCCTGTTTACGCCTCTCTCATCGATTATCTCATCGATGACCTCCCTCATCTCGTCTGCAAGATGATGGTCTAACTCTGCATTAAGGCTTATAATAAGATTTCTTCTGCTGACCATATATATGTAGTCTGTTCTGTTCATTTCCTCTGACAACTCATTATCTTTACCAAGCAGCATATTATCATCCATAGCTTTCACATCCTCCTATCCCTCTTTTCATTATTTCAATGTAATTCACTGTGCTATACACTTTAATAATTGTGTATACAGTTCATCACAAATGTATGAAAAAGCCCCCTTACGCATATCCACGTAAGGGGGTTGTCTTTAGTCCGTTAATTAATGTGATGACACATATTCGTCAGCTTCTCTGTAATATCCACTTGTCTTAAAGTCATTAACAATGTACTCATAGTACTTCTTTGCATTATCAGTCTGTGATAAGGCAACATAACACTTAGCAGCATAATATGCAGCATTGACATTAGTTGAATCACACTTGAATGCCTTAGCATAATCCTCCGCAGCCGTCTCATAATCTGACTTTGAATACTCTGACTGTGCTTTGCTGTAAAACTCAGAAGCGGCCGATGCAAATGTTGCACCTGATATAGTATTGTAAAGTGACTTCGCTGAGTCTGATGGAAGCTCACTTACATCTATATCCACTATCTTCTCTGCTGCCGCAGTACGGTTGTTAGCTATATATTCATTAGCAGCTTCTATTACTGATATAAGAAGCTTGTTACCGCCTTCTGTACCATTAACCTTGCCAAGCTGTTCTTCAAGTGCCTCTTTATCAGCCTTGACTGACTTAAGCTCACTTTCAAGACTGTTAAGCTCTACATTGCCTGATGAAAGCTTTTCACTGTAATCTGCAAGACTTCTGTTATATTCTTCTGTCATGCCTTTGTATCTTGATGGCATAACAAGGAACCATATAAGTGCCGCACCTATGACTATACCCACAAGTACATTTATTATAGTGATAGCACCGTTACTTGGCTCTTTATAAGATGACCTTGGAAGTATGACATCATTGCCGTTAAGTGGCTTACTGTCCTCCTCCTTCACTTTCTTCTTAGGAAGGAAGCTTCCGCCTGTATCATTATCCTTTGCTGCCTGTGCCTGGCTTATCTGTTCAAGATACTTTAAAGCAAGCGTATTATTCTTATCTATCTTGAGTACTCCGTTAAGAAGCTTCTTTGCCCTTGTATATTCGCTGTCCTTTATATAGATAAGTGCAAGAAGTAAATGTGCCTTAATAAAATGTGGGTTAGACACAACTATCTTCTTGAGCTGGATAACTGCCATATCATAATTCTTATCCTTTGCATAATTCAAAGATAAGTTATACTTCTTAATAGCATTGGTAACAGCTTCAAACTTGTTCTGGTTCGACTGTATCTTTTTGATATAACTGTCAGCAACATTATCCTCTGGTGCAAAATTCTTACTCATAACCCACTGTGAAAGCGCTTCTACCACTTCGCCCATCTCACAGTATATAAGTCCTAAAAGATTTCTTGCATTGATATTGTACTTATTTATCATAAGGCTGACCTTTAAAGTTTCTATTGCACCTGAAAGGTCTCTTAATCTGGCTTTCTCTAATGCCTTGTTGTAATATACATCAGATGCCATAGCTGTCTTTTTATATATAGAAACGTCCGTCTGGCACTTTGGACATATGTCATTAGCTGACAGAACGCTGCCGCATTTGTAACATCTCATAATTATCTTTCACTCTTTCCATC
>FR886270.1:37918-86056 GCA_000436535.1 Eubacterium sp. CAG:252
TTTCCATCAATAATCTTAGTTATAAGCTCTGTTATATCTGGGACATCATTGTTATATATAGCATCCTCTGCATCCTCAACCTCAAGACTAGGCTGGAACTTCTTAATCTCTTCATCAAAATCCAACATAATAATTCTCCTATCTATCAAACAAATGTATCTTTCAATAATATGATGTCAGGGTTTAAAGGTATTGCCCATGACTGATGTACCCGGATTGCTATATTGCTGCTCAATTCGCACAATCCTCCAACACCGCCTTAATGTCCGCAACAAGATAAAGGGAACCCACGCCAAACACCATATCTTCGTTCTTCAGTGCATATAGCGCAGCTTTCGCACTGTCATACACTTCAATCCCAATATCCGTATGTCTTTTAAAGGCTTCCTTTATATACTGCCTGTCAAGCTGCCTTTTTCCTCCGGTAACAGTAACTGCTATCCTGTCAAATGCCCTGCACGCACTTAAGACTTCTATCATCTCCTCAAAGTTCTTATCACTCACCACTGAGAAAAGAAGTGCTGCTTTCTTGTCAGAATGTGCATACATGGCATCAACTGTTTCTGCAAACTTTCTTATCCCGTGAGGATTATGCGCTCCATCAACATATATGTTATCAGTTACCTTTTCCATACGCCCCTGCCACTTATTTGCCGCAAGTGCTTTCTTTATGTTTTCATCACTCATAGCTATTCCATATGTACTTTTAAGCACAGCACATACTGTCAGTGCCAGAGCTGCATTCTCTGCCTGATATACAGCAGGTGTTGCCAGATGAAAACAATCACTATTATAATACTCATTATCCATTAAAAAATCAATACAGCCATTTAAGTTTTTAATGATTGTATACTGTGTTTTATTCACTCCACAGGAAAAGCTGTTATGCTGGCTGGCACATTTTTTAATAACCTCTGTGACTGAACTTTCATTGTCTGTATAGACTACAGGTACCCCCTCTTTTATAATTCCAGCCTTTTCGCCGGCTATCTTTTCAAGCGTATCGCCCAGAATAGCCGTATGTTCAAGACCTATCGCTGTTATTGCACAGCAGACTGGATGCTCTATGGCATTGGTTGCATCAAGTTTTCCACCAAGTCCTGTTTCTAAGACAACATAGTCCACTTTCTGCTCTTTGAAATATAACATAGCTATTCCGAAAAAAAAGTCAAAATATGCAAGCTTTACATTATTCGTGCAAACAGCCTCATATACCTGATTAAAATACTCTGTAAATTCTTCTTCTGGTATAAGTTCTCTGTTTATCTGTATACGTTCCCTTATAGTGTTAAGGTGCGGTGAGGTGAAAAGTCCGACCTTGTATCCCTGCTGTCTTAAGCAGCTTTCTATATATGAACAGACTGAACCTTTACCGTTAGTACCTGCTATATGTATTACTTTAAGTGACTTCTCAGGGTTTCCCATTATCTTAAGCAGCTTTCTTCCTCTTTCCACACCTGTTCCCTCATTAAACTGGTCAAGGGAGTCAAGATAGCTGCATATTTCGTTGTAATTCATGATGCGTTACCTGTTATATCCTTTCTTACTCTTTTTCTCTGTTATTCCGTATAAAGATGTTGGGGTAAAAGCCCACAACTACGATACCTAATAATTTTAACCACATAAACCAGAATGTTAAAGACGAATTCTGTGAAACCGCATTTCTTATCCAACCCCCTCAAGTACATCTTCGTTACATCTTATAACAAGCGGCTTTTTATCTCCTGTATACACATACAGCCTGTCTTCCTTAAGATATACTCTCCAGTCCCTGCTTTCATGTATTTCTTTTAACATCGCCTCTATTGTGACTATCTGGCTTCTTGTATAATTCATTGCAATATGTAAAAACAGTTTATCGCCAAAGTGGAACTTATAGTAATATGCACTCCACAGCCTTTTTAAGTTATTCATCCTTATATCTGTCTGTGCCTTGTACGCAGCCCTCAGCTCCTGACCTTCCTTTTCCTGCAGCTCTAATCTGTCCTGCGCTATAATGACCTGATTGCTTAATTCATCTTTCTTTCTTCGCTTTTGCTCGCTGTCCTCTAATCCCCTGTCTAACTGACGTTTCACATCATTAACCCGCGCATAATAACTCTTGGTTTCCGCCTCTGTATGTCCACCATTTATGTATTCATCCTTTTTTAGCTCAAGCTCACTGAAATCAAGTGAAATCTTTGTATAATTCTCAGATGCAGCATCGGCACGCTTTTTGGCTTCCTCTAACTGCTTCTTTCTAGCCTCAAGTTCTCTTTCGCACCTTGCCTTTTTCTCATCAAGCCCGCTTACCTGCTTTGCAAGTGCCTGATACTCCTTCTCCTCATCATCTGCCTTAGCTCTGTCACTGTCAGCAACATATGATGGCATAAGCTCATCTGCGGCGTATAAAGGTCTGTTATACTTCTTAACTGCCACACTTATAAGCCTTGCAAGCTGGAATACTGATATTCTATTAAAATGTCTTAATGCCTGATACATCGTCTTTATCTCTATAGTCTTATAATCAAAGGCTTCTATTCCAAAGCAGTCTATAACAAGCTTTAACTGCATAGGTGTCTTCTGCTTTCTTAAGCACTTAAGAACACCCATTCCATTAAATACAGCAGGCATAAGCTCCTTGTGGACTATTCTTTTGGTTTCTATATCCGCCATGCCTATAGCCTTATCCATAATTGGCGACCACTCCTTAAGCTGGTCCGGTGTCATATTCTTAAGGCTCTGCATAAGATTATCCATAAATGTATCATTATACTTATCAGCTATAATGCGCATTTTATGTGCCGGTGCCATATACTGGTTAACCGTATAGCCGCTTCCGGCAGTATCCACAACAAGTATTGAAAGCTTTTCCCTGCCATCCTGTGTACTTATATCTATCTGCTGTGATAATGACACTAATTCCATAAGCTTGATATCTAACATCATAAGAAGCTGTTCTCTTTTTACAGCCTTAAGCTCAGTAATCCTGCTATCAACCATATCGGACACCTTTTTATAGTCATAACCGACCTTTAACTTGTCTGTAAACATCTGTGCAAATGAATTGGCAACATCTGCCATTCCCGATAATAATCTTGAACCTGTCTCCTTTGCAGCGCTTGTAAGCGTAACACTGTCAAAAAAAGCAAGCTGAAGTCTTATATCATCATCCGGTAACTGGTTAATAAGAGTGAATATATCTGTCATAAAAGCCTCCTTTCATAATAGGCTTAATTCTAACATTTCATTTTATGTATCATATCTGTTTATTGGCGGGAATTGTTACTTTGAATAAGCTGCCCACGCCTTTCTTACTCTCTACGTGTATCGTTCCACCATGCAGCTGCACAATAGCTCTTGTTATAGTAAGCCCAATACCAGCACCCCCTGTGCTTCTGTTTCTTGATTTATCAGTTCTATAAAATCTTTCAAATATATATTGTATATCATTATCATCTATGCCACAACCATTATCTTTAACTGTAATAACTACATTTTCATTCTCTTGTATAACTGTAATTTGAATATTACCATAATTATCTGTATACTTGACTGCATTGGATATAAGATTATTAAGCACCTGGCTCATCTTATCTTTATCAACACATACATCTATATGTTCTCCTATTATATCACATCGGATATTCTTTTTTGACATTTCGTTTTCAAAAATCAGTTTAACTTCTTTGGCGAGTTCATATATGTCTACATGTCCGATATGTAATATCATATTCTCACCTTCAATCTGCCGAAGCTTTTCAAGTTCGGTAATAATACCTGTTATTCGTTCAAGTTCATTATAACAGCTTGAAAGACGTTCATTAGTTGGTTCAAGGACACCTTCTATTATAGCCTCTATATTAGAAGAAACATTGGCAACCGGGGTTCTTAATTCATGTGCCACATCAGATGTTAATCTTCGTCTTAGCATTTCCTGATTATCAAGACTTTCTGCCATATGATTAACAGCATTTCCAAGCTCTGATAATTCCATTGTACATATATCAGTATTAATTCTGTTATTATAATTCCCCCGTGCTATATCTTTAGCTGCTCTTGTTGCTGCTTTTACTGGAACGGAGATTTTCCCTGCCAGAATTATTCCAGCTATCGCTGCAAACACTATGGATATAATTCCAACAACAGCAAATCTTCCAGGTACAAGCATATTTATAATACCGGTTTCACTTATAAGTATATATAGCATAATAATTATTACCACTATACTTATCTTTCTTATATAATCATCACTACTTCTGCAATATTCTTCTTCATTACAGGCTTCATATCCTTTTTCTTTAATAACATTTATTATGTCTGTTATTGATACAATATCAGAGTCATACTCAACTTGTGCCTTTTCCTTTTTGTAATCAACCTTTGCATTTATAATTCCATTTGTACTATTTAATGCACTTTCAATTGTATTCTGACACATAATGCATGTCATACCTGATATATGCACACTATCTTTTATTACTTTCATTCTGATATTATTAAACCTCTCTTTATTGATTTTTTATTATAATGCCAGTGACAAAAAGAGCTTTTGCCACCAACTGGCGTATACTTGTTTTATTTAATATGAAGTTTAACAGACAATTTTGTGATTTTTATGTGGAATATACATTTTTCATTTTTTGACATAAAAAATCTGATGCCATCGCACCAGATTTCCAATACAGATTTTACCACGCCTACTGATAAAGAAGCAAAAAAGAGCTGCCAGCCATGCGGCTTAGCAGCTCTGTTTATTATATTTATTAAATTAGTTATGGGGTAATTAGCATACTCCCTGAGCGAGCATTGCATTAACAACCTTCTCGAAACCAGCGATATTAGCACCAGCTACATAGTTGCCTTCCATACCATATCTCTTAGCAGCATCATCGATGTTGTGGTAGATATTAACCATGATGTTCTTAAGCTTAGCATCAACCTCTTCGAATGTCCAGCTAAGTCTTTCACTATTCTGGCTCATTTCAAGAGCTGAAGTAGCAACACCACCAGCGTTGGCAGCCTTACCACAGATGAACATTACACCATTGTTCTGGAAGTACTCTGTTGCTTCAAGAGTTGTAGGCATATTAGCACCTTCACAAACAGCCTTAACACCGTTAGCTACTAACTGCTTAGCATCCTCAAGGTCAAGTTCGTTCTGAGTAGCACAAGGAAGAGCGATATCACACTTAACTGACCATACACCATGCTCACCATTCTTCTTTTCATGGTATTCAGCTGACTTTCTTGCAGCAGCATATTCTGTAAGTCTTGCTCTCTTAACTTCCTTAACTTCTCTAAGAAGTTCTACATCGATTCCTTCTGAATCATATAACCAGCCTGTTGAGTCAGAGCATGTAACAACCTTAGCACCAAGCTGCTGTGCCTTCTGGATAGCATATATAGCAACATTACCAGCACCTGAAACAGCGATTGTCTTGCCTTCAAGTGAATCACCGTGGCACTTCATAAGCTCTTCTGTGATGTAAAGAAGACCATATCCTGTAGCTTCTGTTCTTGCAAGTGAACCACCATATGTAAGTCCCTTACCAGTAAGCACGCCTTCAAACATACCTCTGATTCTCTTATACTGACCAAACATATAACCGATTTCTCTTGCACCTGTTCCGATATCACCAGCTGGAACATCGACATCAGCTCCGATGTACTTGCAAAGCTCTGTCATGAAGCTCTGGCAGAATGCCATGATTTCTCTATCTGACTTGCCCTTAGGATCGAAGTCAGAACCACCTTTACCACCACCGATTGGAAGGCTTGTAAGTGAGTTCTTGAAAATCTGTTCAAAACCTAAGAACTTGATAATACCTAAGTTAACTGATGGATGTAATCTTAAACCACCCTTGTAAGGTCCGATAGCGTTGTTGAACTGTACTCTGAAACCTCTGTTAACCTGTACCTGACCCTTATCGTCTACCCAAGGTACACGGAACATTAATACTCTGTCTGGCTCTGTAATTCTTTCAAGAATTGCATTGCTTCTGTAAAGCTCCTCGTTAGCATCAACAACTGGTCTTAATGTGTTAAGAACCTCTGTTACAGCCTGTAAAAATTCTGGCTGATCTGCATTCTTCTTAGAAACTAATTCTAATACTTCATCAACATATCCCATAACCGTATAACTCCTTTTAATTAATATTCGTACGCTTTAGTACGTTACCCAAGTAATATTATATAAAGCCGACTTAATTTTTGCAAGTTTTTTATACCTTTTACATAATAAAATTGAACACATTTGAATATTATTAAGTTTAATTAGGTTTAACTTTAATTTTTGCCAGATTTTTCTTTACATTATTAAGCATTTTAAAACAAATATTGTTGTATTTTGTCTTAATATTTTTAAGCTGCCGTTCTGAGCCTTATCTCAAAATTTCAATGATTTATCATATCCGCCACATCAAATCCGATAAATACACATAGAAATGCAGGTAATTTTATGTATATCTATCAGATTATATATTTTACTCACTTTTTTATATCTATTTTATTTATTTTTTATTCCATATATGGTATATTGTTCTTTGTATGTAATTATTTTTTTACATTTTAGTAACATATTTGTTACATTTAACAAGCAATACAGAAGAACACCTGCATATAGGCAGGATATTGTACTTCACGAATTAAGGAGGTTTTATGTCAGGATTTATTGACAGAGTAAAAGGGGATATGCAGTATCTCTTTAAAAAGGGAACAGACCTTACAGACAGCGAAAAGAAACGCAAGTTAAGAGCCTGGTCAACAGTTGCAGGAATTGCACTGGTCGTAATACAGTTGGTATTTACTGTACTTGCACTATTAAAGTTGTACAAGCTTAACATACTTCCACTAAAGTATGTCATTATAATAGACATTGTTCTTGTTATTATAGCAATATACAACTTTGCTTCACAGTTCACTAAAACGCATATAATAGGTAAAGTACTTGCCGTATTACTATCTGGTGTTTTACTATATACATTTTTATTCACATCAAAGGTTGATGATACACTTAATAAGATAAGTAACGTACAGACAACTACTGATATTGTTGATGTTGTAGTCTTAAAGAATGATAAGGCTTCTTCTATAAAGGATGCCATATCTTATACATTTGGATATAACTCAGCAACTAACGCAGACGATAACAAAGATGCAATAAAGAAGATTAACTTCGATAACACTTCTAATATCAAGACTAAGGAGTATCAGGCATGGCTTGATATGTTTGATACACTTAACAAAGGCACTGATATTCAGGCTGTTATTATTAACGATGATTCTCTTCAGATGTTATATGATGAGAACGAAGAACTTAAGGACTCAATAAAGATTATCGGAACTATTGAGCTTACAAGAAAGATTGAGTTAAGCGCTTCCGATAAAAAGGTAAACGAAGAACCTTTCATCATCTACATATCTGGTAATGATGAAGAAGGTAAGATTAAGTCAACAGGACGTAGTGATGTAAATGTATTATGTGTTGTCAATCCTGTATCAAGACAGGTACTTCTTGTAACTACTCCTAGAGATGCATATGTATACATGGAAAACAATGAACTTGGCTCAAGGGGTATGGATAAGCTTACTCATGCCGGAAACTGGGGTATAGACTACTCTATCGCAACTCTTAACAGACTTTATGAATGTAATATAGACTACAGCGTAAAGGTCAACTTCACAGGATGTGTTGCTGTTGTTGATGCTTTAGGCGGAGTTACTATCAATTCAGATGTTGAATTTGAAAACGGATGGGAAGCAGCTCCTGAAACATATCATTATGTAATTGGTGATAATGAATGTAATGGTGAGCAGGCTCTTGCTTTCTGCCGTGAAAGAAAAGCATTTGCTGACGGTGACTATCAGAGAGGACGTAACCAGTTAGCAGCACTTACAGGTGTTATCAATAAGCTTACTTCACCTGCTATTCTTACAAGATACAGCGCAATACTTGATTCTGTTGGTGATATGATTCTTACAAGTATGCCAACATCTGATATAACTGCTCTTGTAAGAGGACAGTTAGCTGATACAAGAGGATGGAATGTACAATCATTCAGCGTAGGTGCTGAACCAGATTCCCTCCACAGCTTACAGTTAGGCACTAACGCTTCTATGTCTAAGTTATATACAGGCGATGTACAGATAGTTAAGCAGCTCATTGATAAGATTGAAAATGGTGATGTATTTGATGTTGATGAATATTATGAAGCTGAAGTAAAGAATGTACCTAACTATAATTCTTTCTATAAGGTATCAGAAAGCTCATCTTACAGTAATGGAAGTTCTAATAATAATACTACAAAGACTACAGAAGCCGTAAGAGAAAAAACACAGGCTGCAACAAGAGCTACGGCAGCTCCTACAGAAGCTGCTACTGTAACACAGCCTGCTACTGAGGCACCAACACCAGCTCCTACAGAGGCTACAACTCCGGCTACACAGCCAGCTACTGAAAAAACAACTCAAGCTCCTGCACCAACGCCTGCAGAAGCTACATTACCGGCACCTGCTCCAGTACAGGCCAATGCTGCAAAAGAAGCTAATAACTACAGTTCTGTTGAAAAAACGACTCCTTAAACACTCAGATAAATATTAACAGATATTAATAAAATCAGGCTGATTATGATATATAAATAATCATAATCAGCCTGATTTTATATTAATATTACTGCTCTATATACATCCGTGTACCAGTGAATTCACGCTTTACACTTCTATACCTTAATATCATGCTTCGCAGAAAATACAGCTACTTTCCGGCATGTTCTCCGTACTTTCCATAATACTTGCCATAGTACTTACCATAGTACTTGTTATCGTCCATATCAACCTTGTTAAGAATAATGCCTAACAGCTTGCAGTCTGTCTTTTTAATCTGCTCAAGCCCCTTCTGTGCATACTTATAACTCACACTGTTAGATGCCATAACATAGGCTACTCCATCGCACTCCTGCGCTACTATGGCACTGTCAATAACGCTTCCTATAGGTGGTGTATCTATTATTATATAGTCGTAAAGGTCTCTTAATACCTTTATAAGTGTCTTAAACACCTTATTTCCAAGAAGCTCTGTAGGGTTAGGTGGAACCGGCCCTGAGAATACTACATTGAAATTCTCGACATTAGTTGCATACATAACCTCTTCAAACTTATTGATACCAGATAAAAAATGTGTAAGTCCCTTAACTGATGTATTAATCTTGTATCGTCCTACCAACACCGACTTTCTAAGGTCTGCATCTATAAATATAACCTTCTTTCCAGCTTCTGCCAAAGAAACCGCAAGATTAAAGGATACTGTTGACTTTCCTTCACCCGGTGTTGTGCTTGTAAACATAATGACCTTAACGTCCGAACCACATAACTGTATGTTTGTCCTTAAGTTCTTATATGCTTCATTTGCTCTGTAATCAAGCTTTCTTAACCTTTCTATATTAATCGTCTGCATTATATCTCCATTCCTGTTTACTTGCTTTTGCTCTTCTTTTTCTTTGCCTTCTTAGCCTTCTTATTCTTGCCTACTCCGTCATCCATACCTTCTGATATAGGAATAACTGCAAGTGTACTAAGGTTAAAGTACTTCTCTACGTCCTCTGTCGTCTTAACTGTATCATCAAGCATAGACCTTACTATTATAACTGCACATGATAACACTATACCAAGTGCAAGTCCTATGAGCGTCCACTTCTGCACTGTATCTACTGCTGGCTGCTCTGATATTGATCCTTCCTCAATAACATTTACCTGCTCAATCTTCATAATATCGCATATTTTCTCTGATGATACCTCTGCAACTTTATCAGCTATTACTTTAGCCCTCTGTGGGTCATCACTTGTAACTGTAATCTGAAGCACTCGCGTATCCGATGGTGTATCCACAGATATAGTTGAGGCAAGTTCTGAAGCCTTCATATCAAGCTTAAGTTCTTTTATTACCTGATTCATAACAGGTGCGCTTGTAACAAGTATCTGATAATCTTTGGTAAGCTGTGTTGAAAGCTGTACATCAGACAATGTTGTAGCACTGTCATTAGCCCTGTTAAGTACATACAGCTTTGTTTCTGACTCATACTTAGGTGTTATAAGAAACTTTGATATCAGAAAACCTGCAAGACCTACTATAAGTCCCGTTGCAATAATTATTAATATCTTTTCCCACAATATCGACAGAATATGTCCTATGTCGATTTCAACTTCATCATTCTGAACATTATCTTTACCCATTCGTAATTAACTCTCCATATCAAATATATATCTTTTTATTATATCGGCTACTCCCGACTCATCATTAGTAGGGGCTATATAATCTGCATACTTTTTAACTTCCGGATATGCATTACCCATAACCGCAGATAAGCCGGCTATCTTAAGCATAGGTATATCATTCATTCCATCACCGCAGGCTATAAGTTCATCTTCTGTTATGTCAAGCTTACCAAGAAGCTCTCTTAATGAGTTATCCTTTGCAACACCATATGGCACAACCTCAAGGAAGTAATCTTCTGAATAGAAAGCATCTATAATACCCTGATACTTATCAAGCAGTGCCTTCTGCACTGGTACAAGCTTTTCATGCTTTCCAACAACTAAAAACTTTGCAACCGGATAATCCACATAATCTCTTAAGCTTTCTGTCTTTATAACAGATGTTGAATTACAGAACGCCTCTTTTATGACATACTCATCATCATCACTCTCTGCCACTATCTGTCCATCTGAGTATGTGAGTGCATATACATCATTAGCCCTTGCAAGGCTGCATATATCATCTATGCACTGCTTTGGAAGCTCATGGCTTACTATCGTTTCCTTTGTGGAACAGTCTACTATCTGACCGCCGTTATAGGCAAGTATATAACCTCCCTTTTCTTCAAGCTTTAACTCATCTGCTATAGGTGTTATTCCAAAAAGAGGCCTGCCTGAAGCAAGTATAACCTTTATACCCATATCTATTGCCTTGTCGACTGCCTTTATATTCTCTGCTGGTAACTTTTTATTATGGTCTGTAAGTGTCCCATCCAAATCTAATGCTATTGCCTTGTACTTCATACTTTCTCCATATTTTTTATATTCTTTAAAATGTAGTAATATCCTGATAAATATAAATTGGCTCATACAAGCCCTTAACTTAATATTTTAACATATTACCGCAACAAAAACTTTAACATATTAATATGTCAATTACAACTTATCAATTATAAACTATTAATTAATCCTCATCTGAGCAAATGCGCCGGATATGTCAAGCATTCCATACCCCGAAGAAACATTAGGATATTCAACACCATTCTGCCTTTTGGCACCTCTTATAAGATATGACTTTATCTCTGTATTTCCTATCACTTCCCTGTTTTTATCCGTCACGCCCCAGCTTAAAAACAACGCCGCTGCTCCTGCCGTGTGAGCTGCCGCAACACTCGTTCCTGAGCGTCTTGTATATCCTCTTATGCCGCCAACACCATATACATCAACTCCCGGTGCCACTATATCAGGCTTAACCCTGTTGTCTGCCGTGTAACCTCTGCTGCTGTTTACATCACCGCTGTCCGTGTAGTGGTTATATCCTCCGACAGTTATGACCCTTGTCGCACATCCTGGCTCTGTGAGCGTTGTGTCTGCATCTGACTCTATAAAATATGCCTCTGTATCCGAAAGTGCCTCTGGTGTCATCCACGCATTAAAGTAACCCGGCAGATTGGTAAGGCTGTAAACTGGCACTCTCCACAGACCCTCCGCCGGTCTTTCAAACCTTAGGAATATTATTTCCTGTCCGGCTACGCTCTCAGTTATCTGATAGTCGACATATACCCTTGAATTCTCAAGAAGAAATGCGAATTCGCTGCTCATACCTATCCTTGCCGGTATCCTTGGGATTATTTCCCCTGTTGGTGAGATAATTGATATAGACAGGACATCAAGACTTTTAGCCCATATTTCTGTTGTAAAGCCTTTTCCTCTTTTCTCTACATTTATCTCCATAGTCCTGCTCTCAGGAACAACTCCTGCATAACCGCTGAAATGTGTCCTGCTGACCGCCTCATTGCCTGCCGGCACTACAACACACGTATTAGTGACCTTTGTATAGGCATCAAGCACATCCGCAAGTGGTGTCGCACCTGTCCTTGAGCCCGAACCACTTCCGGCTCCTATGTATATTACAAGTGGCTTTTTCTTACTCTGTGCATAATCCTTTAAAAACCTTGCCGCAAGCATTATGTCGCTTTCCTCAAAGCATGTCACATCATCTTTTATATAGAAGAAGTCCTTAAGATACTGCTTGGCATTTTTCAGCTTAACACACACTATATCAGCCTGTGGCGCAACTCCCGTGTAACCATCTGTCACTGACGAAGCTGCTATTCCAGCCATAAATGTGCCATGTCCGTTTGTATCACGGCTCTCCACATAATCATACGGATTGCCGCCGCTATCATATGCCCGTAACGCACCGTTGATATCGTCCGACTCATATACCCTGCCATAACTTACCATATCAGAAGCCGTATACGGCAGTGTCTGGTCCCATATGGCAAGTATTCTTGTAGCCCCTGAACTGTCACGAAAGTTATTCCTAAGGTAGTCTATGCCCGTATCTATTAAACCTATAATAACCCCCTGACCTCTCGCATCAAGATATGGCTGGCTTGTCACCTGCACTGCTCCGGAAACTTCCATGCTTGATATATCAGCTCTTTCATTACTATTTCTATAGGATATATCAGATATTTCCATAAGTCCATATATTTTCGGTATCGTATAATATCCGAGCGAGCTTATATTAAGCTCCCTGTTATCAGGCAGAGCGCTGTGGACTATAATCCACTGGTCATCAACCACCTCAACACATATATCCTGACTATTCTCAAGTATCTCACTTATTATTGGAAGATTGACAACTATATAATCGTATATATCTTCATCTATAATCATATCACTACATTCTGACATAGAAAAATAATGTCCTTAAAGATAATCTTTAAGGACATTATATGCCACATACCAGCTTTTATTACATACCGGGAAGTGCTTCCTGACCGCGCATCATTATAACCGGAACTCCCTTGTTATTGATATAGTCCTCTGTTATTAACACTGAGCCTATATTATCATCCTTAGGGATTTCATACATTATGTCTAACATATATTCTTCTATAATTGAACGAAGGGCTCTTGCACCCGTCTTCTTTTCCATCGCCTTTGCAGCTATGGCACGGAGTGCACTGTCATCAAACTTAAGGCTTACCTCATCAAGCTCAAGAAGCTTCTGATACTGCTTAAGTATAGCGTTCTTAGGCTCCTTCATAATCTTTACAAGCATATCCTCTGTAAGACCTTCAAGCGCGAATACTATAGGAAGTCTTCCTAGAAACTCTGGTATCATTCCAAACTCTCTTAAGTCCTCTAACTCTACCTTTGATAATATATTCTTATCATTATCATACTTATCCTTAAGGTCTGCATTAAAGCCTATAGATGACTGCTTGTTCAGTCTTGCCTTGATTATATCCTCAAGCTCTGGAAATGCGCCGCCACATATGAATAGTATATTTCTTGTATTAACAGTAACCTGTGGTACCATCGCATTTTTACTTGTAGCTCCTACCGGAACTTCCACATCGCTTCCCTCAAGAAGCTTAAGCATACCCTGCTGTACTGACTCACCACTGACATCCCTGCTTCTTGTTTCCTTCTTCTTGGCTATCTTATCTATCTCATCGATAAATATGATACCTCTCTCGGCTTTCTCAACGTCATTGTCCGCTGCCGTAAGAAGCTTTGAAACTACGCTTTCTATATCATCACCGATATATCCGGCTTCTGTAAGTGATGTTGCATCTGTTATCGCAAGTGGCACCTGTAAAAGCTTTGCAAGCGTTTTTACAAGATATGTCTTACCACTTCCTGTAGGTCCTATCATAAGCATATTAGACTTTTCTATCTCTATATCATCCATAGTGCCTGTAGCCACTCTCTTATAGTGGTTATACACGGCAACTGACATCACCTTCTTAGCATAATCCTGACCGATGACATACTCATCTAACATATGCTTAATCTCGTGAGGTGCTGGAAGCTTCTTAAGGTCAAGGCTTTCCTCTTTCTTATCATCCTTAGCCTTTTCCTTCTTTTTCTTCACCTTCTGTCTGTCAGGTATATCATTGCCCATCATATTGAAGCCTCCGAACATACCCATATTAGGCATATTAGGAATACCCTTCATAATCTCATTATAATCTATGTCGTTATTGTTTATTGCATCAAATGTTTTCTGCATACAATCAGGACACACATATAATCCGCCGGGCATACTAATCATCTTACCTGCTTTGGACTCAGTTCTTCTGCATATATAACAGATTTTCTCGTAGTCATCACTACGGCTGCTGTCAGAACTGCTGTTGTTAGCTGAATTGTTAGTTACATTACTTACATTATCATCATTACTCATATATTCCTCTATTCTGCAACAGAGGCTTTAATATCAGCTTTTCTTGCCTAATGTTACCTCTGTGCTCTTTAGTACATATTCACTACCTTCAAGATGATAGTAATCAACCTTAACTGTCTCACCTGCTGCATAATACTGGAGAGTTGACTGTAAACCTGACATAGTTGTTATAGTCTGGTCATCAAAGCCTACAATAATATCATAGGCTGAAAGTCCTGCCTTCTCTGCTGCTGAATCAGAAGCAACCGTTCTTATCATAATGCCCTGTGGATATCCATACATAGAAGCATATGTGCTTGTGATATCAATAGCTGCAACACCAAGATAACCTACGTTATCTGATGAAACCCTCTGTCTTGTCTGTCTGTTCATAAGTGAACTTATAAGGTCTTTTACATTAGATACTGGTATTGAATATGCCATACCTTCGACACCATCACTTGATGTCTTTGCAAAGTTGATTGCTATAACTTTACCACTTGAGTTAAGAAGTGCTCCACCACTATTACCTGAGTTAATAGCTGCATCTGTCATTATAAGACCTGTAAATGTTACATTGTTAACTGTTATTGATCTGTCTAAAGCACTTATTATACCTGTTGTAACTGACTGTCCTTCTCCAAGTGCATTACCTATAGCTACCACCTGCTGGCCTACTGTAATTGTATCAGAATCTGCAAGTTCTGCAATAGCTATTTTGCTAAGTGTATCAGAAGATATATCTGATAATGATACTGCAACTACTGCTATATCCTGGTCTGACTTAGAACCCTTGACTGTTGCGCTTACTGCCTCATCATCTACAAATACACACTTTAAGTTAGATACATTATCAACAACATGTGCATTAGTTACTATAAGAAGCTCTGTATCATTCTTTCCTACTATGATACCTGTTCCGCTTGTTGAAGCCTCATACTGCTGCTGTCCACCCCAGTTAAATATTGATGAAGAGCTGCCAGTTACTGATGTAGTACCATTGAGGGCAACCATAGCTGGAAGTGCTGCTGAAGCTACTGTTTCAACATTCATTGAACCAGCTGAAAGATTGGCATCACCAAGTGCATTAAGCTGGTCTGTTGTTGCGGTTATATTACTTGCCACTGTTGATATATTATAGCTTCTGTTATCAGAGCTGCCAAGATACTTATTCTCAATCTTGTATGTTGCAAACATAGCTGAACCTGCAACAACGCCGAATATAACTGCTGAAAGAACTATGCTTGCAATTTTCTTAGGGAGTGAACTCTTACCGCCATTAAATGTACCTGTGTTCTTCTTTCCCCTGCCAAATCTCTTATGCTTCTTTTCATTGTCATCCGGCTGTGTGTTATTAACGTTGTTATCACCACCAACATATGAATATCTGTAAGTCGACTGTTCTTCTGACTGGCTGTTATTCATATTATTGTTGTAAGATGTATATCCTGTATTCTGGCTGTATCCTTTATCCTGATTATAACTTCCTGCATTTGAATTATATCCAGCACCCTGATTGTAGCTTCCTGTATTTCCATTATATTCTGTATTCTGATTGCTCGTTGTACCCTGTGAATTATAAGAATTATTATTCCCATAATTGTTATCTTCGTTATTATACATACCCAACACTCCTTTTCGGTTATTATTTATTGAAAAATGCGGTCACATATATTCTTTTCGTATATCAAATATAAAATGAACACATTTCGTTGTTGATACGTTTAGTATATTCACGAAATGTGTTCATATTGTGTTTTACTTGTTAAGAAACTCTGAACTTCTATAAATTATTCAGACTTAATTATTCTCTTCTAACGATTTCTTAAAGCTTGCTGCCACTGCCTTAAGAGCCTCTTCTTCATCACTTCCATCGGCTATAAGTGTTATCTCTTCACCACACTTAACACCAGAGGCTAATATTGATATAACACTCTTTGCATTAGCACTCTTACTCTTATCTTCGCCATACTTAAAAGAAATATTAGCCTGATACTTAACAGCTTCATTGCACATTGCGCCCGCTGGACGAAGATGAATTCCAAGCTGGCTTGTTACCATTATATTCTCACTTACCATAATATCTTCTCCCTATTTATATTAATACTTTAAATATTATATTATATTACTGCTTTGCTGTAGTCTGCTGCGTAGGATTATTATTAGTGTTCGCCGTGTTGTCAGCCTTAGTTGTTGTTTCCTCCTGTTTTGCTGAAACTGTAACATTCACTAAACTACTGCCTGAAACACTGCATCCATCAGGTGCATTTATACTTACCGAAACACTATGTGTTCCAACCGCAAGCCCCGATGCATCGATACTGCAGCTTATATCTGACGAACTGATACTATTTAATAATGTATCCATACCAACTATTATAACATCTATACCTGAACCTTCAAGTACAACATTATACCCAGATGGAATATTATTAATCTTTATATCACCTGATGATATATGAACCGTCTTAGTTGATGCCGAAGCTATCTTCACAGTAACCTGTAATCTTGTGTCTGATACAATCTTAACACCAGATGACACATAGTCTGATAATCTTACTGTATAGCTTTTATCCTCGCTAAGTCCTTCAACTGATATAACTGATGATGGAACTGTTATACTCTCTATCTTTGCCAGTGCATCCTGCGTTCCTGCTATTACTGCTGATGTCTGGCTTAGAGTAATGTCTGTAACTACACAGCCATCAGCAGGTGTACCACTCGTTCCTGCAACAATTGGAACAGTCTTTATTCTTGACATTTCCACTGTAACATCTGCGGTCTTTGATGAAAGTTCCAAATCATCATCAGAAATAACCTCTCCATCCGCATCATACATAATTATATCCGGCTGTGCCGTAACCGTTCCTTCTGCACCTGATATATCAACTGTTACCCCGACTGATGCTACATTTTCAACAAGTGATGTAGGTCCTGTAACCTTGATATATGTTGGTGAAGATGATGTCGATGCAACTGCATATCCTGATGAAGGTGTTCCTGTTGTATTGATATTAACCGCATATGTCTTAGTATCCCTGTTCTCTATGCTTAGCTTAAGCGCCGATGTTCTTGGAATTGCCTCAACATCATTTAATACCTGTCCATCCTTTACAACCTGAACATATATATCCACATAATCTGTAAATGCAGTAACCTTACTTAAGTCTGCCGTGGCAACTATATCACTTGTTTTAAGGTCTGTAACCACGCTCTTAGGCCCGCTTACTGTAACTGATATCTTACCGCCGTCAACCACCTCAAATGTATAATCCTTCTCAGTAAGACTCTCTGTATTGGTAAGCTGAACTGTTATATTACTAAAAGTATAACTTGTGTTAGGGTCGTATATGTTAACAATCACTGTCCATAATATAACCGCAAATACAGCAGATACGATTTTCAGGCTGAGATTATTAAATATCTTCTCTTTCATGCTTCAACCTGCCTCTCCATATCTTAAATGACTTGACATCTATAGTTTTTCTCCTGATATACTCAAGCTTATTCTTAAGTGAATCTGCATCTATATCGTGTATAAGCTCTCCACCAAATGCAACTGATACTTTACCTGTTTCTTCTGATACTATTATTGTAAGGCTGTCTGTCGCTTCACTTATGCCAACACCTGCCCTGTGTCTTGTACCAAGTGCCTTGCTTAAGTTTACATTATCTGTAAGAGGAAGATAACAGGTTGCCGCAACTACTCTGTTCCCCCTTACTATAACTGCTCCGTCATGAAGAGGTGTATTATGTTCAAATATATTGATGAGAAGCTGGCTTGTAACTATGCCATCTACCGGAATACCTGTCTTTACATACTCTTCAAGAATAATATCCTGCTCTATGACAATAAGTGCTCCAGTCTTTACAGCACCCATCTTATAACATGCATCAACTATCTCATCCGCAGTCTTTACACTAAATCTTTCATCCTTGTTGCTGTTATCCCCAAAGTTAAAAAACCTTAACATAAACCGCTTACGTCCAAGCTGTTCAAGTGCCCTTCTTAACTCAGGCTGGAATATGATAACAAGTGCTATGATACCAACACTGATTGTTTTACCTGCAATCCAAAGGATGGTTTTAAGATTAAGGAGATACGCAACAACTGCAAAAAGTGCTACGACTATTATACCCTTTAAAAGTGCCCATGCCTTGGTATTCATAATCCACAATAATATATTATAAAGCACTACCGCTATGATAATAATCTCTATAATATCAGTCCACGTTATCCTTGGTATATACAATCTTGAAAAGTAATTCTGTAACAGATTACCCGTTGTTGTCACGCTCTCACCCCTTTAATAATTTACTTACTATATCTTTTACTTATCGAAATATAATACTTCGTCATCTTCCTCTGTCGCTGCTGTAGTAGACTTTGCCTGTCTTACATCGCTTATATCAGAAGCTTTCTTAGTCTTTCTTGCATTAATCTGCTTGACTCTTACATCCTCACCGGCAACATTTATCTTAGGAACAGCCTTTACATAATAATAGTATTCGTCATCTTCGTACTGTACATACTCTGTTCTTCTGAAATCTACCGCAAAGAATAATATATTGCATAAGTAACCAACTAAAGCACCTAATACAACACCTATAACTACAAGCACAATATTAATACCTGTCTTTAAAAACATTTCTCCTATTACTATAAATATAAACTGGAACACACTTCCTGCTGCAATCGCATATCCCCATGCATAATCAACCTTAAGTCTTCTTATGACATATACAATAATAACAGTGAGTGCAAGCGCTGCCATAACAAGTACAAGCTGTTTATTCTTTATAAGATTTTCTATAAGGTATGACACCTGAAGCATACTCTCTGTAAGTGATTTGTTAGATACTGCCGACTCGTATACACTTGCTGTATTGATTATATAATATATGATAACACCAAATGCTACCGGAATAGCAGAGAACACTGACGAACATAAACCTACTGCCACTGGTATAACATAAGGCATCTTTATATAGCACATAACGACTGTAAATATTAAAAGATAACCTGACTTTGGTGTAAATCTGAAGTATAAAAGGTACATAAGAAGTACCACACACAATGCTATAAGTGCAAATTCTACTGATATTGTATATAGATGTGCCAGCATAAATAAAGATAACATAACTATAGTAAAACCGACTGGCAGAAATGCACAAATAACAGATATAAGTACTACGATAACTGGATTATTAAGCTTTTCCATATATCCTATGCTTGCATTGAGCATAAAAAATGAAACAAGTGCCACTATAAACTTCAAAGCTGGAACCAGATATGTATCATACTTATTATAAAACCTTTTAAAATTCTCTTTTAACTCTAATAAAGCTGCCATCACTTCCTCCACAATTATCTTCTTTTCTTCTCACTATTATAGAACCTTTCAAGCTTGTTCAGTCTGGAAAAATATCTTTTAAGCCCTTTTCTTGAATTCTCATACTGAAAATTGTATACAAATCCTGCTATTATAGAAAATACAACAAGCATACCGATATAATAAAACGCAACTGTCTTTCCAAACGCAAGATAATCCATTGAATTAATATTCTCAACAAGTCCTTCAGCATTACATAGTACATACATAATTGCTACGATTGCAAATGCAAATGTTGTTGTAATCAATGTTTTTAATATGCCAAATGCTACATAATCACCCTTGAAGTACTTGGCAGTTCTTAGCATACGCCTTCCCTCATTCTTCTCATATATAGCCATCTTGGTCATCATTTTTACCTTATTCTCATTAAGCAAAACTTTCACCTCATTATAATCTACATAAGTTTTAAATAAATATACCATATTTTATCTTAATTGTATATTACTATTTGAGAATGTCCGCCTCTTGCTGCTGTTACTATACGCACTCTTCTGCCTTCAACTGTAAATGTACGGTCACTTGTGGCTGACAGATAGTTATTCCATACCTGGTCATAGCTTTCTGGAAGAAGCTGTGCTAACACACCCTTTATTCTTGAATCAAAACCACCGCTTCTTTGCTTTATGTATATTATTGCAACATTTGGCTGTGTGATTATCTCACCATAATAAGTATCGCCTTCTGTATATACATACACATTGGAATACTCCTGTGTGAAGCCCTGTCCGTCTAATACTTCAGCAATATCACTGCTTGTCTTTCCATTGCTGCTGTTACTGCCTGAGTTATCTGAACCACCATTATCTGTGCTGCCTGAATTACTATTACCTGAGCTGCTGTTGTTTCCACCATCATATGAAGCATTACCAGAATTGCTGTTATTTCCTGAATTACTGCCTGAGGTGTTACCTGAACTGCTGTTACTTCCTGAATTACTGCCAGTGCTGTTACCTGAGCTGCCATTACTTCCTATGCTGCCATCTGATGTACTGCTGCCAGTACTGCCCGAACCTCCCGAAGCACTTCCATCGTTATATGTACTTCCGGAACCGCTGTTACTTCCACTATCTGCTACACGACTTCCACCTGACGATGAAGACTTAGTTATACTTCCATTTCCTGTATACACAGTATAGCCATTCTTAGAACCTGATGTAACACTCTCTATTCCTTCAATAGCCACCGCATCTGATACATCACCGACTGTCGCTGTAAGTGCTGCTGTACCTATTCCTTTTATCGTAACAAGTCCGCTGTCATCAACTGTCATAATATCCTGATTGCTGCTTGTCCACACAAGTGCTTTATCTGTATCCTCCGGCTCCACTATAGCTGCTGCCATAAATGTAGTTCCAACCGGTACTGCTGTATCATCCATAAGTATCTCAACAGTTGTCTTTTCCTTTTCCTCTGTGCTGTTACTATTCGCTGCTGCATCCTGAGGTCTTAAGTTCTTCTGTGTAAGAGTCATCCCTACTGTATTGTCTTTACTCTTATTTCTGGCCGATATGATATTGCCTGCTATAACCGCTATTATAAGCACCGCCACAATTACACCTGCTATTATAAGCACCTGTGGTCTTATTTTATATTTTTTATCTTTCATAATTTCTGTTAGTCCTTTTTCTTTTTATTATTTATTGCTTTTAAGTCCGTAGCAATATCCAACACCTCAAACTCCCATATACTCCCACCGCGAAAGCTTTTATTCCTGGTTAGTATAACATATTTTTTTATTAATTGAATTAAATTTTGAAAAATAACGGAAAGATAACAAAAAAACGACATTTCCGGCGGGATGATATGTACCTTCTTTACTAGACGAAACCAGTAAGGAGGATACATATCATGACACAGAAATGGCGTTTTTAAATTTTATATTATTATTAATTTATTTTCTATACAGACTATAATTTACATTTATAGTCTGCATTTATAACAAACCGTAAATAAGAAATTTTGAAAAATCACACAATTTTGTTCATTATCACAAATTATATTTTCAACACTCTGCCTATCACACTATTAATTATATATATAACAATATATATTGTAACGATTGTCGAGCCAACCGGTGTTGATGCAAATATCGATATTATTATTCCTGCGACTGCACCAAACACAGATAGAACTGCTGCATATATTATAACTGACTTGAAGCTTTTCATTATGCGCATCGCTGACAACGCCGGAAATACAAGAAGTGCTGTTATGAGCAGTGAACCTACAAGGTTCATCGCAAGCACTATGATAACAGCTGTTATAACCGCTATCATAAGATTATACATACCTGCATTTTTTCCCATAGAACGTGTGAAGTTCTCATCAAATGTTACTGAAAATATTCTGTTATAGAATATTATAAAAAACGCCACGACTATGACCGATGCCACTATACACATAATAACCTCTGAGCTTGTAAGTGTAAGTATGGAAGTCGAACCAAAAAGTGTTGAGCACACATCACCTGACACATTGGATGAAACCGAAAATACATTAAGTATAAGGTATCCGACTGCCATTGAACCTACTGAAAGCATAGCTATAGCCGCATCTCCTTTAAGCCTTGTGTTATTTCCTGTTCTAAGTAAAAGCACAGCGCATACTATGGTAACTGGCATAATAAAAAGATTAACATTGGCAATCTTTAGCACTGTTGCTATTGCAAGTGCGCCGAATGCAACGTGTGAAAGTCCATCACCTATGAATGAAAATCTCTTAAGCACGAGAGTAACACCAAGAAGTGAAGAACATAAGGCGATAAGCACGCCAACTATAAGTGCATATCTTACAAATGGATATGACATATAAAACTGAAATTCCTGTATCAAACCTGACATTACTTATCATCTCCTTTTATCTTACCTAACACATCCGCCTTGTCACTGTTTAAGAATTCTTTCTTAGTTCCATAGAAGCTGTCATCGCTGTCTATATAAAGGATGTGTGTTGCATACGATACCGCATGAAGGTCGTGCGATACCATAATTACTGTTATTCCTTTATCATTAAGCTGCTTCAAAAGCTCATAAAAGTCTGCTGTCACCTTTGGGTCAAGTCCTGTAACCGGCTCGTCTAAAAGGATAACCTTTGAGGTTGCACATAATGCCCTTGCAAGCAGTAATCTCTGCTGTTGTCCACCAGAAAGGTTGCGGTAACACTTTTTCTTAAGCTCCCATATATCAAGTTCTTCCATTTTCTGTCTTGCAAGTTCCTTCTCCCTCTTTCCATAGAAAGGCTTAAAACCGCTTGCCGCAAGTGTTCCTGACAGTACAACCTCCCACACAGTTGCCGGAAAATCTTTCTGTACAACTGTCTGCTGTGGCAGATAACCTATCTCATATGCCTTAAGTCCGTCCGCGTATATAATATCACCTGACACTTTATCTATAAGACCTAATATTGTCTTTATAAGTGTACTCTTACCAGCGCCATTCTCTCCTAACACGCACAGATAGTCACCCTTGCATATCTTAAAGTTCAGCCCTTCAACCACTGCCTTTCCGTCATATCCCAATGACAGGTTGTTACACTCAATATATGACATATGTGTCACCCCGCTTTCCTGTATTTTTATATTTTTATGCTTATTATTTTATGTTCAAGTATAGTTTCATTACACATTATTTAATTTCAATAAATCACGCAAATATGTCTTTCTGAAACTGACATATTTGTGCAATATTTTGAATTTACTCATTTAATATAGTACACTTTATCCAAGTAATTTAAAGCGATTATGCAAGTGCCTGCTTTAACACCGTGAGATTTTTAACCATCACATTTATATAGTTATAATCATCTGACTCTGTTGTTTTAGCGGACTGCATTGAATCAAGTACTAATATCTCCTGATTTTTATCCTTTGTGTTGTCTTTTATTGTATTTGCAATCTTCTCATCCGAGCCATCTATAGCAAGTATTACCTTAGTTCCTATTTCGTCAACCTTTCCTGCAAGAAATGTTACTGTCTTAAAGCTGGCTTCTGTTTCTGCGCTGCAGCCTGCAAATGCGGCATAATAGTCAAGATTATAATCATCCACAAGATATCTGAATGGGAACCTGTCGCCAAATACCACTGTATCAAGTCTTGATGAACTGATAACTGTTTCATATTCTTTATCAAGGTCTGAGAGCTGCTTTATATATGCATCAGCATTACTCTGGTATTCATCTGCATTTTCACTATCAAGCTCTTTTATTACATTGGCAAGCTGCTGTGTAAGAACCTTTGCATTCTTAAGTGACAGCCAGATATGTTCGTCATACTCTGTATCTTCATCTGATGCATCACTATGTTCACTGTCATCATCACCTGTGTGGCTGTGACCGTGTTCATCGCTCTGCATGCCCTCGACAACCTCTTCCTCCTTGGCCCTGTCACCAAGAAGCTCCATCATATTAACCTTTTTCATATTCTTGTTAGCTGTTTCTCTTACTGCATCCAGCACCCACGCATCCGATGAGCCGCCGACATACACAAACATATCCGCTGACGATATTTTAGCCATATCCTTAGCAGATGGCTGATAACTGTGAAGGTCAACACCACCGTCTATAAGCAGCGTAAGATTGAACTTTTCTGAGTCTTCCCCGATAATATTCTGTATCCAGTTATACTGCGGATATGTTGTACATACTATATTAAGCTTTCCATTATTTACTGCCTCACCTGAACCCGAACATCCTGTAAATGCTAAAAGTCCAACCCCTAAAAATGCACATAAAAACAATGCCTTAAGCTTTATTTTTATATTTGATAATCTTTTCATATGGTTTTATATTTTCCCTTCTTTGTTATTTTTCTTTCTTTTTACATTCGGCACATAGTCCACAGAGTGTCGAACCATTACACTCAAGTGTAAAGCCATACTGCTTCATAAGAAGCTCCCTTATATCATTCATAAAATCACAGTCGAGGTGCATAACTTTACCACATTTTCTGCACTGCATATGAAGATGTTCATCACAATTATGATGTTCGTCTGATATTCTGTAATAATAATTGCCACTGTTCGCCGTCTTAAAACGCACAAGAATATTGTGCTCTATCATTCTGTCAAGCGTTCTGTACACTGTCGACTGATTCACATCTATGTTGTTACTTTCAAGATAGTGATATACATCAGCCGCACTAAAGCTCTTCTGGTTCTGCAGCTTAAGATACTGCTGTATCTCCTGGGTTACCTTTGTTTTATAACTTTTTTGCATGACATGTCCTTTCATAAAAGACTTACTATAACAAATTTGCAGCTTTGATTCAATTTGCAAATCGTTTGCATTTTGCATATTATCATTATTGGAGTGGTGTGTCAACTTATTTTTTATATTATAATAAAAATAGGTGCAAAGAATTTCATTTACAAAATTCTCTGCACCTTAAAATATCCTTAAATCAAATTATGCCATATTTACTGAAGCTCTCTATACTTAACACCCTCATCTAATGATAAATACTTTATACCAAACCTTTCTCCCAGACATTACTGTTTTCTCCCAATTATAATATATTTGGGGAGAAAAACAAAAAATTGGAAGTAATAATATTATATTCAATCCAGTAACTTTCCCGCTTCATATGAACACTTCTTATCTGGTGTGTTGGATGTTTAAATCTAGCATACTCCCAAAATACTGCCCTGCTTATGTTACCATTAAGAAAATTAATATTCACTGCTCCCTACGCCACATAATTAACATTATGCCCAGCAATATCCGCATAATCCGCCTTCTTCTGGTTCTGTCCGTACTGTGTTGCCGGATACTTTATCGCAGTATTGGTAACGCCGCCCGATACATATGACCTGCCACATTCCGGACATACAGCTGTCTTAACTGTAACTGTGGCATTGATAACTTCACCATCCTTAGAAGAAGCTTTCCTGTATGCATTTAAAACATGCTCCTGCTCATGTGCCATAACCTTAGAAGCTGCTCCTGACGGGTCTATATGTGTTGCCCCCTTATAAGATACATTAGCCTCATCCGAACCATCTTTATACTTCCTGTTCTTGCAGGTTTCACATTCCATCTGTCCTGACCTTTTCATAGCCTTTATCTGGGCTTCACTTAAGTCTGAATTATAACTGCTCTCTATTCTCATAATGTTACCTCCATTTTTTACTGTCTGTATTCTTTATCTTCCAACCTTCTTAATGACCGCCACAAACGCATCCACTATAAATATAGCAAGTGCTATATCCCCTGCCGCACCTATAGTAAACACCAGGCTTGAAAGCGCCTGCTGTGTATCTGCTGTAAAAAGATAATATACCGTTTCATACATTCCTGCTCCCGGCACTATCGTAAGTATTGCCGGTATAAGTGTGGTCGTGACCGGCGTTTTCATAATTCTTGCAAGAATGTGTGATATAATCGCAAGCACAAGTCCTGACATAAATGTTGCCATAAGCATTGATGTATACTTTTCTGTATACAGATATATAGCCCAGCCTGCCATACCAAGTATTCCATTAACAACAAGACACCTTTTCGGTGCCTCTATCAACACTGAAAAACCTATTATTGCACAAAAGGCAAATATACTCTGCAATAACATAAGCGTCCTCCTTATATGCCATATCCTATTCACGTAATCTTTACTATATCCGCCAGAATCTCATAAAAGCAGCAGTCCCACATATACTCCGAGTGCAATCATCGCCGCCTCAGCAAATGCCTGTAATATATTGGCATTACCCGATGTATAGTCGCCATGAAGCGTATCCCTTATCGCATTCGTTATCGCAGCACCCGGCACTAACACCATAATCGCACCTATGATAATCCTGTCGATATGCATACCTACTCCTATGTGCACCATCACCGATGCCATAACTGATATCACAACCGAAGCCGTCAGGTCTTTTATAAGCGAATTAAGTCCTATCTTCTTGCCTGCGTGAAGCCATGCCGCAAGAAATATGCCGACTATCGCAGTAGCTAACATATCATATCCGTTGCCGCCATACATTCCTGCAAATGAGGCAACCACAAATATTGTACATATGTCTTTAAGCCACCACGGATACTGTGTCTTATCAAGGTGCTTTAACTGTGAAAATGCTTCCTCTAAAGATATAACTCTTTTATAGAACTTTCTTGATATATCATTAACCTGAGCAACTACATTAAGATTGGTTGCACCTCGGTTTACACGCCTTATAACAGTGAGCGCATCTATTGACGGGTCATCAAGCGATATCATAATACCTGTTGACACAACAAATGCTTCACTTGTCTTAAGTCCTGAAGTCTTTAACATATAGTCGATAGTTTCCTCTACCCTGTATATCTCAGCTCCATTTTCAAGCATAAGAGTTCCTGCAAGCGCGGCTGTGTCTATAAGCAGCTTGTAGTCCATAGAAGCCTGCTTCTTTATGGAGGTCTGTCCTGCTGATATATTATTTTCTGATACCTGCTGTTCCATAGTACACCTCATTTCTGCGCACATTTTTTCGCGCACAACGGATTTGTATCAAATATTCGCAGACACAAATCCCGCGTTTTAAATATCTCTTTTTACACTCCCCGCCTCCTGCAAATTAAATATTAAGATAAAAATATTACTAAAATATATACTTCTTCAATTCACAGTTTTTTATACCAAATGCCGAGAATTCCTCATTAGTCATATTGTTAAAGTATGACTGCACCACCCTTGATATTCCGTTATGGGCGACAAGAAGATACACCTTATCTTCACTGTCATTTTTTATATCATCAATGAGGTTATAAATTCTCTGGCACAGATGAAGCATAGTTTCTCCGCCGTCAAAGTCATCCACAAAGTTCATCTTTGCCTTTGCAAATTCTTTGCCATCCCTTGCTGTTGACTCATACTTTCCAAAGTTCTGCTCCTTTAAGCGTAACTCCTCCCTGCAGGGTATTCCAGTAACCTCTGATATATACTTCGCCGTATCTGCCGCCCTTATAAGTGGAGAATAAAGAATTTCATCTATATGGATATTCTCCTCCTTTATCATTTTTCCAAGTTCGCGCGCCTGATTACGTCCAAGCTCTGTAAGTGCAATATCCGTTGCACCACATATTTTATTCTCAACATTCCATATCGTCTGTCCGTGTCTTGTAAAATAAAAATAACTACTCATAATTCATAACCTCAACCTTACACATATCGCTAAGAAGCTCATCTGTCATATTGTATACAGCATCAATGATATAATTTCTGTACGATGCATTGCCGTCAAGACTGCCCATTCTTTTATATGCTGTTTCACCGCTTATGCCCATAACACTCACCGCTGCAGCTGCATATTCAGCTATTATTTTAGTGTCCGGTGAAGAGATACCTGAAGCTGAATTTACATTGGCAGCCTTATAACCTGCTGCCACATATGCCGCCGTGAGCGCCGATAGCTGGCAGCCTGCGCCCGTCACCCTGCTCATCATAGGATGTCCGTTTCTTATACAATATACAACACTTCCATCTGTAACTATATCTATTGCACCTGTTATACACACTACCATACCTGTCTTATGTGCAAATACTCTTGCAAACTGCACCGCCTCCGGCAGATTATCTTCACTTACCCTGTCTATATCATTTGCTTCAACACCCTTTGAAGCATAGTGAAATGCACTGTCCTCACTTGCAAATGCAGCTGAAAGTGCCTTAATCTCTGATATATTGCCACGTATTACAGTTATATCCAGCTCTTTTATAAGCCTTAAGGCGCTGTCTGTACGGAACTTTGATGCACCCGCACCGACAGGGTCAAGTATGACCGGATGATTAAGGCTGACCGCCTTCTTACCGGCAGCAAGCATAGCTTCAAGCTTGCTTTCAATAAGCATACCTATATTGATATTAAGTCCGTCACACAGTGACGTTATCTCCTCCACCTCACACACATCCTCTGCCATAATAGCCGCACCGCCGCTCGCAAGCAGTATATTGGCACAGTCATTCATACTGACATAATTCGTTATGCTGTGAATAAGTGGCTTTGTTTTATGCACATTTGCAATAATATTATCAAACATTTTCCCACACCTTACTATTCTATACTCTGCTGCATCTTAGAAAGTATTCCCGAACGCTTGAGGCTTAACACTATCACTCCCGATATAACTGCCCCTGCAAATGTTGATACAAAAAATGGAAATACATATACATAAAATGCAAGATTAGCCGCATTTTTTCCCATAAGGAATATTGCTACCGGATATGCGCACAGACCGCCAAGTATGGAGGTTCCTGCGACTTCGCCGACCATCGTTGCTAATATATTGTGAAACTTCTTGTATACAAGACCGCATATAAATGCACCGAACATACTTCCCGGAAACGCCATAAGACTTCCCATTCCCAGAAGATTTCTTATAAGCGATGCAACAAATGCAGTCATAACTCCGTAACCTGGTCCTAAAAGCACAGCACAGAATATATTCACCATATGCTGCACCGGAGCACATTTACTTCCAAACACCGGGAATGAAAAAAGACTTCCCACAACTGCAGCTGCGCACAGTATTCCTGCTATTGATAACTTTTTGATATTAACTGACTTCATATTTAAAACCTCCCTCGCCGCCTCATAATTCCACTGGCGGCACTGCTAGTAGTATACCATATTCTGCAATTGTGTGATATAGTATCTACCATATTAATCATAGAGTTTATACTCGGAAATGAGGATTATTATGAAAGCTTATGAACGATTACTTAACTATGTCGTAATAAAAACCCCAAGTGATGAGGAAAGTATGACAACTCCGTCCTCTGCCTGCCAGTTTGACCTTGCCGTAAAGCTCAAGGAAGAGATGATACAGCTTGGTTTATCCGATGTTGTATTAGATGACAAATGTTATCTGTACGGAAAGCTTCCTGCAACCGCCGGCTATGAAAATGTGCCTGCCATCGGCTTTATCGCACATATGGATACTGTGTCCGACTTTTCTTCTGGCACTATAACGCCTGTTATAACAAAGAATTATGATGGCGGCGAACTTAAGCTAGGAAATAGCGGACTCACTCTTAGTCCTAAGGACTTTCCACATCTTGAGAGCTTAAAGGGAAGAACTCTTATAACCTCAGACGGAACAACCATACTTGGTGCTGACGACAAAGCCGGCATTGCCGAAATTCTTACAATGGTTGAATATATTATCTTAGAAAATGTAGAACACGGTCCTTTGTGCATAGCATTTACGCCTGATGAAGAGATAGGAATGGGCGCAGAACACTTCAATCTGTCACAGTTTGGCGCCGACTATGCATACACTGTTGACGGTGATACAGAAGGCGAGATACAGTATGAGAACTTCAACGCTGCAAAAGCTGAGTTCACTATCAAAGGCTTTAACGTACATCCCGGCTCTGCAAAAGACACCATGATTAACGCAAGCCTTGTCGCCATGGAAATAAACAATGCACTTCCAGCTATGGAAACTCCACGCGACACTGAGGATTACGAGGGCTTCTACCACCTTATAAGCATGTCAGGCGATGTCTCCAAAGCCCACCTTTCATACATCATACGTGACCATGATATAACTGTATTTGAGGCAAGAAAAAAGACATTACAACATATCGAGAAAATAATAAATGAAAAATGGGGTGCTGGCACAGCCACTCTTACAATGACCGACCAGTACTACAATATGGCATCCATTATAAAAGACTGTATGCAGCTTATAGACAAAGCCAAAGAAGCATGCATAAAGGCTGATGTAAAGCCGCTTATACTCCCTATCCGCGGCGGTACAGACGGCTGTCTTCTAAGCTACAAGGGACTCCCATGCCCTAACCTTGGTACCGCCGGCCACGCCTACCACGGTCCCTATGAACATATCACGGTCGAAGGCATGGATATGGTAGTAAATACCCTGATAGAACTTGTTAAATGCTTTTGCTAATGATATGATGATGCCAAGGGTCGAAAGTTACAAAAAGGCGTTCATGCTTGCATGATAAGACTTTTTGTAATTTGCGACCCGCTAAAACATGAGGAAGGAGCGATTTACGCAGTAAATCTGCGTATTCCGAATGTTTTCAGAATTGCGGGAGCTGCCTCGCAGCGGAGCAATTCGTTGGCATCTTTACTACCGGGTTCACAACTCAAAAAACTTTCATGCTTGCATGATAAAGCTTTTGAACTTGAAACCCGCTAAAACATGAACCCACTAAAACATAAGGAAAGAAAGAGGTATACATATGTACGAATTCACTAATGACTGCCTTATCGGCATCAAAGAAATTGACGATGAACACGCAAGATTATTTAAAATGGTTAATGATGCTATTGCCATGAGCAATGAGCTTGATGATATAACTCCTGTTGCTAACAACCTTATAGCTAACCTTAAGGATTATGCTGCAACACACTTTGCCCACGAAGAGGCTTATATGGAGAGTATCAACGACCCGGAACTTGCACTCCAGAAAAAGGAGCATGCAGCATTTACTAAAAAAGTAAATGAATTCCAGCTTGATAACTCATCTAATGAAGCTGCCAAAGCTTCATTTAACAATTGTATTTCCTATCTTGTACGCTGGTTATACCGCCATATCTTAAGCAACGATATGATGATTGGCAAGATGTGTCCTGTATCAGCAGAGTCAACAGAGGAAACAGAAAACAGCTTATTTGCATTTACAGATAAATATAAAACAGGAATTGAGCTTGTAGATGATGAACACAGACGTCTTTTTGAAATAATAGACCAGACATATACTCTTATCCATGACGACTTCGCACATGATAAGTATGACCAGATAATGCATTTACTTGAACAGCTTAAGGACTATACAGAATTCCACTTCAATGATGAGGAGGAGCTTATGGAGCGTATCGGATATCCGGATATCAATTCACAGAAGAAAGCTCACTCTGCTTTCATAGAAAAGCTTGTCAATATAGATATCCACGACTTAGATGCCATGGACGACAACCAGCAGCAGTATCTTTTAGACCTTGTCAACTTCCTTGTAACATGGTTATCTAACCATATTCTCGGTGCCGACAAGAAAATTGGCGAATATATGGCAGCAAATAATATAGCTTAATCTATTAATATCAAATTTATAACTTCAAAAGTCTTACCATACAGGCACTATGACTATTTGATATTATAATATTTTCTATGATGCCAGGGGCAAAAGGTCTAATCTCACATGAGCTTGCTCATAAGTGGGTGAAAGACCTTTGGACCCGCGATATACAAATATTGGGGAGAATTGTGGAAGTTCGTAGCACGGAACAATTCGCAGGCATAAAGTCTGGGCTTTTTACCCCAGCATCTATATATTTTTATTATTCTGACCTATCATTAAGCCAGTCCAACATTCCACTGTTATCCCCACCGTAGCTGGCATTAGGCAAAATAACCAGGCTCATGATTTTTAAAGCTTTCAACGGCTTCCTGACCGTTTCCTACGACCTCCAAAACATCTGTCTGAATGTAGCGCTTACTTCACCTTCGCTTGTAAACTTGACTGCATTGGAAAGAAAGTTGATAATAACCTGACTTATTCCTAACTCATCACCTACAACATCATCTATAGTCATATCTTCAAGTTCAACCTTTCCTGCCTCTATTCTTGACATATCAAGTATATCGTTAGGGGGATTATTGGAAAAATCTTATATTGTATGTCCGTCTGCCACTAACAGACATAACATAAGCGGATGCCTGTAGTGCGGACAGTGTGAGATGCACTTGAAGTTTAACTGTGCTGAGTCTTAGACTTTTCCTAAACAACCAGCCAGCTTCGTACAAGGATGTACGAAGCAACGAAGCCGCGCCACGGATGGCGCGTCTGAGTGGTGGCGTCCGTTATCAATATATATATGAAAAGTCTTAGAGTCAGCCGGTTAAAGCTTCTGGCATCGAACACCGTCTGCGCTATAGGCATCCGCTTATGTTATGTCGTCCGTTCGTCCGTACATTTATCCGTATATCAATCAAATATATTCTAAACACCAATATCTACTTTGATGCATTATGCTTCTCAAAAAACTTCTTAGTCTCTGCCACAACAACCCCGCTTAACGCAAACAGCGCAATCATATTAGGCAGTGCCATAAGTCCGTTAAATATATCAGCTATTGTCCATACTGCACTTACAGTCATATATGGTCCGATAAATACGGCGAAAATGTATATCCAGCGGAATATCTTAACGTGCTTCATATTACCGCCGCTTAAGTATTCAAGACATCTTTCGCTGTAGTAATCCCATCCAAGAATAGTTGTAAACGCAAAGAATACAAGACACAGCATAAGCACAAAAGATGATACCTGTGCTGGGAATGGAAGTCCGTTCTGGAATGCATATGTAGTAACCTGAACACCCTGAAGTCCTTCTACCTGCCATGCTCCTGTTATAACTATAGAAAGTCCTGTAAGTGTACATATAACTATTGTGTCTATAAATGTACCTGTCATACTTACAAGTCCCTGACGTACAGGTTCCTTTGTCTGTGCTGCTGCCGCTGCTATAGGCGCACTACCAAGTCCTGCCTCATTAGAGAAGATACCTCTCGCAACACCCTTCTGCATGGCTACAAGCATACTTCCGACAAGACCACCAGTTACAGCCTTAGGTGAGAAAGCTGCCTCAACTATAATCTTAAATGCTGCTGGAACCTTTGTTATGTTAGTTATAACAAGAACTCCAACAAACAACACATATAATACAGCCATAAATGGTACAACAACCTGACTCACACTTGCTATTCTCTTAACTCCACCTATAAGAACAAGAGCTACACATACTGCAAGCACAAGAGAAGCTATAACAACTGACCATGAATATTCTCCTAGAAATGGGATGATTTTCACACAATGCGAATTATCTGCATCAAAGAAACCATTAACAGCACTTGATATACCATTTACCTGACTGAATGTTCCTATACCAAAAAGACCTACACATACACCAAAAAATGCAAATATTTTAGCAAGCCATTTCCACTTCTTTCCCATGCCCTGCTCTATATAGTAAAATGGTCCACCCAGACTATGTCCATCTTCTGAAACAACACGGTACTTAACAGCTAAAAGTCCTTCTGAATACTTAGTTGCCATTCCAAAAAATGCTGCAACTATCATCCAGAATAACGCTCCTGGACCTCCTGCACATACAGCAGTTGCCACACCAACTATATTACCTGTACCTATCGTGGCACTTAAAGCTGTACACAGGGCTGCAAAGCTTGATATTTCACCTTCGCCCTCCTCTTCGTTCTTTATCATCCACTTTAATGCAAGTGGGAGCTTTCTTATCTGGAGTAAACCAAGGCGTACTGTAAGCAGTATACCACCTGCTATGATAAGAACCATAAGAGGTACACCCCAGACAAAATCATCAATTGTTGTAAGAACCTGATTAATTGAATTCCACATATGTCCTAACTACCTTTCCTGATTTTCATACATCATCTTAATTTATGCGCACACTTTTTTGCGCATAACGGGTTTGTGTCAAGTGTACACAGACACAAGTCCCACATGTAAAAAATCCATTTTCACACTCTGATATAAGTGCCATAAATATAAATAGTCATTTCTTTCTGCCTAAAGACTTTTTATATAAGACACTATCATAATAAATATGCATAAACAATGAACTTTAATAACACACTCTGCCATTAATCGTTGTCTGTACATATCTATGCGACAATTATCCGGTTATATAACTACTGTGGAAATCTGATAATACATCAAAACATAATGTTTAAGATTATGCCGGTCTGTATATACATATATTAATAAAAATATAAAATGTATCACATACAGTCCTGAACATCTGAACTTGTAGAAAACATATAAATAATATATTCAAATAAATAATACAATACACATTACTTAATCTATGCCTTCTCTGTCCTTTTGCCTGAGAGATTGATATATGCATAAGAAACATATATGTTGCACCTTCGGCTTCTGTTTATCCAGAATCTCCAGAGAGTCGATCCATTTACAGTTGCACTGGCACGCCGCCAGCACCTGAGAGTGTTACTCCTTCGGTAGACATCAGTCACTTTCCTGCAAACTTCATATCGAAATTGTCATAGACTATCATATATCTATTTTCAACATATTTCAACAAAAACTTTAGAAAAATATAAGAAAATTAAAATATTAAGCTAAATAGCATTAAACCATCTGCCAAATTCACTATTAACTTTATCATAAAGAAACCTCTTATCAGCTTCTGGTAAAAATGCTGCATATGCACTATTCAGCGCAAGCGACTTAAGCTCATTTTCAGTAAATGCAAACTGCTTCTGCAATATCTGATATTCCCTTTTTAAGGTCGTACCTGAAACTGTCATATTGTCAGTGTTTATAGTAACATTTACGCCTCTGTCAATAAAGAGCCTGAGAGGGTAATCCTGAGACTTATCAACTGCGTGTGTCTGCATATTGCTTGAATAACACATTTCAAGATATATGCCCTTTTCACTTAATGTATCCATAAGTGCTTTATCAGATGCACTCCTGATACCGTGTCCTATACGCACTGCCCCAAGCTCTAACGCCTTCCACACACTTTCTGCGCCTGCTGCCTCACCTGCATGTATCGTAAACGGTATGCCCTCACTTGCAGCCTGCCTGAATATATCCGCAAAATCTCCTGTCGGATATGCCGCTTCATTACCCGCAAGGTCTATGGCACACACGCCATTTCCAAGATACTTTAAAGCCATTCTTACTGTTTCTTCATTTTCCTTATGATTAGAATTATTACGCATACAACATAATATAAGCTGTGCCTTTATATCAAAGTCCGTAGTACCCCTTTTTAGTCCTTTAACTGCTGCACTTACTGCCTCATCCTGCGTAAGATGTGCCTTAGTGTGAAGCTGTGGTGCAAATCTTATCTCAACGTAACACAGTCCCTGACTGTATACGTCCCTTAACAGCTCATATACAGCATACTCTATACATTCGCCAGTCTGCAATACCTGTAACGGAAGTACAAATTTTTCAAGATATTCGGAAAGATTACTACAGTAAGGTGATACCTTTAACTGCCTGTATAGTTCATCCTTATCCTCATATGGCAGACTTATCTTAGACATATCCGCCATATGAAGAATATTATCGGGGTTAAGTGAACCATCAAGATGTAAATGTAAGTCAATCATAACCATCCCTCCTACATAACTTATAAATTCGTTTTACTCATAAATAACTTCCAAACATTTTAAATAATAATATTCTGCAACTATTATCATAATTAAAATATTATTATTCTACACTACCTTACTTTCAAAGAACTGTTCAAATTCTCTTTTAACCTGTCTGAACACTCCTCGTATTCTTATACATCCAGCTCTTTTATAGCATTGACAGTAAGCCCATATGCCGCCTTTACAGCTTCATAAGCCTCCTTGCTTCCATCAATATGTCCATCTCTCAACTTTTCTGTAAGTTCAAAACTTGCTTTATAAAGAGTGTCAAAACCAAGATTAAGACATATTCCCTTCAGAGTATGTACCTCTCTGAAAGCTTCCTCTGCATTATTCTGTGTCATAGCATTTTCAAGATTACTATAACTTGCATCATCAATAAATTTTTTTGCAAACTTTGTAATGATCGCTTCGCTTGGAATTCTTTCCAATACTGCATCATAATCTGAACCCATTTTCTCGTAACATTCTCTTATTGTCATTGTTCCTCTCTATTCATAACATTTTATATATATTTATTGTAAATTAATTATTTTATCAAACTTTTTATGTATCTATCTAACCAATATTAAAATATGCTTTAATACCCTGCACCAGCCCGTCTTTTAATGTATCGAGTGTGCTGTCACTGTGATCTGAACATGAATTGCCAAGTTCAATGTCCACAGATGGTATCGTGCTGTATGAGGTCTGTGTAAGGTCTATCGCCATACTTCCCTGTCCATTAAGCTTTATACCATTATCCTTAAGTCCGCCTATAAGTGCCTCACCAAGCGCATTATGATCCTGCCAGTGCGATGTAACTGGTTCCATACTCTTTAAAGCTTCAGGAACTGCTATATAGAAACATCCTTTATCATAAGATAAACCATCACTGTCCCAGTGAAGTGCTATATGACAGTCTGCTATATTGTTCGCCATAACTGTCCTTGCGACATTATCAAGCTGCACATCTTCCTCATCCCTTATCATAAGGACATCAAACCCTTCATCAAGCAGTGCATCTCTTAGTATCTCTGCCATACGGAGTGTGACATAACTTTCAGCAACTCCATCATTAAATGTCATACCAGATGACACCGCAACCGCCATAGTTGCTCCCTGTGCTGTAGTTCCGCCTGTTGTCTTGGCTGAACCATCCGGATGGCACAGTGTCTTTACTGTTGTTCCGCCTACCGTACCATGACCTGCATTGACAGCTACAACTATGCCGTTAGGATTAGCGCTGCTTTTATACATCACCGCACTTCCATCCGTTATAACTGCATTATCACCATACTGCCATGAAGCATCAAAATATACTCTCTGCCTGTCACCATATTCCCTGACAGCAATCTCTAGCTGCCCACTATTACTATCCGTATTGTCTGTTCCACTGTCACTTTCATTCTCTGCCTCATTATCCGAAGCCTGCACATTTTCCTCTGCTGCTTCTTTTAAAGCTTCTGTCTGCATAGCGGTAGTGCTGTATTCCTCACTGCCAGCATTTGTCTTATAACTATCATCTGTACTACTGCCTTTACATGCCATCAACATGACACTGCATAATATAACGCATAAGCACATCACTAAATGTTTTTTCATACTATTTATCCTGCCACTGTTCTGTTAAACTATCGAATATACTTTACACTATAGTCCTTTTCTGGCTTATACTTTCTGATTGCCACATTACTTTGCAATTTATTATTAATATATAGTTATATACATTATATGCTATTATTCGACATTTATCTACCATAATTTTCATGTAAATAACAATAATATACTATTTTTCTATCTGGGAGACTTTAGCATACCCCCATAAAATTTCATTCCACTCTTGAAATTAAATAAATAAAAAGCAGCCTCAAAAAGCCTGCACTTTCTAAGACTGCCTTATAATTATACTTCTGACACATACATCACTATATTTAATTATACATTTAATTAAGTATCCTTATCTTTCCGATAAGTGGTAATTCCCTTGGCTGCTGTGATATTGCCGACATTATGCCTAATATAAAGCATACAAACATAAATATACCCCACATCCAGCCAATAAATGGTATATATGAAAGAAGACAGAATATATTAAACACAAGTGCCTGATTAAGATAAAACTTAGCACCCTCCCTGTCACCTATACACATGGCAATTATAAAACCAATCCATGTAATATACGCTATAATACTTGTAGACTTGCAGTCAAGCGCTGCATTACTGTTAGTATTACCTGTTGTACTACGTACATTCTGGTCTGCTGGCGCACCACATACAGGACAAAATCTTGAATCATCTGGTATATTAGCTCCACATTTTTTACAGAACATATGAACCTCCTCAACTTTTATCTGATTGATCTAGCAATATAGTATTATATACATATCTGCTACACTTCACTATTCTATCAATATTATGTTTAAAAAACAAGTTATATTATTAATGTCGTGACTTCAAGCCTTATAACCCTCTAACAACTTACAGCTTTTCCTGCTTTCCGGCTCTTTAACAATACCGGTATCACATACATAAGCACAAGTATGCATATCCACTGTGATGTAGAGAAAAACAGCCAGTGTCCCCTTACCGCATCTCCCCTTAAGAATTCAAGCACAAACCTTAATACCGCATACATTAAAAGGTATATATATAGCACCTCATGTCCGCTAAAGCCCACATGACTGCCCGATTTCTTATATCCAAAAGCCACATTTTTAATATTTAAATTCCTTAAGATTATGTATACAAGAATAATAAATATAACTATATCTCCCGCCGCCTCCACAAGCTGCACAGGAAAAAGTCTTACACCCACAGGTGCATATCGTGAATTATGATATACTATTGATATTATTCCATCTGTTTCTATGCCATAGCAGCATCCGGCCACGGTACAGCCGACTCTTCCAAATGCGTGTGCGAGCGGAAGTGCTGGTGTAATAACCATAAACATACTGTCGCGGTCATATCTGAAATACCTGCACACAAGCACCAGTGACAACAGTCCGCCAAATACTCCGCCATAAAACACAAAACCGCCTCTTAAAAGTCCGACTGCATAATCTTTTATCGTGATACTTCCATCCCCTATACTTCCCAGTGCTATATACTGTCTTAACACACCAGTTATATGTGGAATTTCTAAAAGTATATATAAAAGCTTTGCACCCACCATGGCTCCTATTGCAGACCACACATATACATATATCACATCATTAAAATCAACGCCTGTCTTTCGTGTAATCACCCAAAGATAGACTATCCCGCATATGACTCCTGCTGTTCCCAGTATGCCATATGCGGGAATATTTTCTATATTATCTAATATCACTTTCATACTTTAACTTAGATTAAAGCTCTCCTATAGCTCCCATTGTTCCCAGAATACCTACACATGCAACACACGCAACGAGAACTATAGCACCACCTATAACACCTATAAGTGAGCATACAAAACCTGCTGTCTGTATTCCACCCTTAAAGCCGGCTTTCTTTGCACTCGATGAACATATAAGACCTATAATACCAGTTATAAGTCCTATAAATGAAGTTGCTGTAAATACCCAGCATACTATAGATATGATACCAAGAACCAGGCTTGCAGTTGCAGCACCCCTTCCCGGTATATCACCATTGCCATCAGATGAGCTGCCCGGGTTATAATTATAACCGGAATTAGACCCTGTATAACTGCCGTTTGGAGAACTACTGCCAGTCTTATAAGTGTTGTTACTTCTATTATCTGTATATGTACTGTTATAACTGCCCGTTGTACTGCTGTTATCCGTGTATCCACTATTATATCCGCCCGATGTGCTGCTCTTTCCTGCATATTCTTCTGATATGCTGCTTACATCAGGAGTTGTGTAATTCCATGCTGTACTATCTGTATCCTGATTGGTGGAATTCTGTGGCATACTTGTGTCTGGACTTGTATAACCCTGCGGAATACTTGTGTCCGGACTTGTATAGCCTTCCGGTATATTACTGCCTATATCTGAACCTGTATAGCCCTGTGATGTAGCTGCGTTGTCAACAGAACTGTCTGAACCGGTTACATCACTGCCAAAATTGTTGTTATCCATATGGCACCTCCCTTATTGTATTCAAAACTCTCAATAAATATTGTATTAGATTATATGGAAACAATCAAGTAATTATTTATATTTTTAATATACATCACAGTATCCACCATTTATTATCATATATTCCACCTGCTATCTTTCCCACGCCAAAAACTGATTTCAGGCTAATTTTATACCTCCAAACAGCTCTCCAAGCGTACTTGTAAGCATTTCCGGCTCTTTCTTTGACTCAATATAATATGTATTAAACTTATATTCCTTTTCTGTTTTCATTTTCTTAAACAGCAGCGCTGTATTAGCTGCATCTACCAATCCATCGTGTAAATGAATATCATAATCCACATCCGACAGGTTAAGCGCCTCTTCGAGCTTGTATGGTTTAGTGTCATTCATTATTTCACTAAATGTCTTCTGGCAATCATACCATTCACCATAATATTTATCTTTCCCCTCAAATTCCAGATGTTTTGCCTCTATTTCTCTTTTTATCTGGATTTCATCATTCTCGCTCCACGTCACAAACTGGACATCATCAGGAAACCATTCCGCAAAATTTTCAAGCACTTTTCTTATGCCAGGTGCATTCTGTACCATATTTTTCCTGATTCCTGTCAACATTTCAATGTTAGTATCTATAATACCTATATCAGGTTTTACATATGATTTATAGCTGTCAATTACATCATAATTTTCATCCAGCAACACCGCACCTATCTCAATAATTTCAGTTGCCCAGTGGTATTCCTTTCTTCTCCTTGCTTTAGGAACGCCACACATTTCCAAATCCAATACTACATAGCGCATACGTAAAAACCCCTTTCTTATTTGATATTAACTCTTTACTAATAGTTATATTATACTATATCAAAAACAAAAGTCTAAAACTACATTGCTATCTCTACCTTTTTCCCATAAAAAGCAATTCCATACTTTGCAATATCCCTGATATCTCTATCTATAAAGCGACTTTTCAAGCCCTGCCATAACATTATCATCGACTGTACCTCTAAGCCACGAAAGTATCTCGGTATTATATACTCTCTGTATCTCTTTATTAGGAAGTGCAAGTTCCATAAATGTTCCATATTCCGTTTCAAAACGAACTCTGTCCAAATTCATATCAAACAACATCTTAAGCGACAAATCTGCCGAATCACTTTTTATCATATATAGTGAAAGATGTCTGACCTACTATTGTAAAAACATTTGTCTTTTCCTGAAAATATTTAAGCTGCTGAAATTGTTTACTTGATATCATCTGCTCTGCCTGTTCTATATTCAAAACAATACCTCATTTCGTTATGCATTTAGTATTTCACCTATATCTTTCTTACCACTCTTACTTGCAGAATGTGTTGATTTATGAGGTGCTTTTGTTATCTTGAAATCATTTGAATTGCCACCACACACCATAAGCATCCTTTCTATTTGCTTTATGCATCCATCACGATTATATCCGGCATTTACACAGTAAACTTCTCCTTCTACAGAATGTTCCTTGCCCTTGTAATTTGAAAACTGTTTTATCTTAGAAATATTTGCAGTTTTCTCATCTAAGTCTGTTTTTCGTGCAACTGCTGTTATCTTATCATTTTCTGCAATATCCTTGATTTTTTCAGGATGTTTTTCAGCTATTAAATCGAATATATCGTTGAGCATGTCAACCATTTTACCTGATGTATGAGAATCATCCCAAAGAGTATACTCAAATCCTGCATTTTGTTCTACTATACCCTGCATTTTTGCATTATCTTTCTTTTGTTCAAATCCCATAAGTTTAAATACTGAGCTGTCTTCCCCGCAGAATTCAGATTTTTCTTTAGGATTTATCATCTTACCATCTGTTTCTTCCATAGTTTTTGATAAATCAAAAGTAACAGAATATGTTTCATTTTCTCCCATAATTCTCTCAGGGGCATCTAATTCTTTTCCATTAGTAGACATTCCTTCTATCAGCTTTGCAGCTGCAGAAATAACTAAATCTCCAATATCACAAAGAAGATATCCATCTGCTGTAATATTTTTTTTGTTTTGCTCCCAAACTTTCTTTGGTGTATAACTTTCACTATATCTTATTCTGCTGCCTCTTAAAATTGTATATTTATCATTATCCTTGCGATAGAAAGCATCATATATTCCATTTTTCCCTTTTATATGCATAACAGAGCCATCCGATACGATTTCAATAGTTTCTTCCTTTCTATTCAGATTTTCATCCTCATTGATATCATCAGACTCATTAAACTCCTCATCTATATATTTTTTACTGGTTTCCTTTTTCTCATTATTATTAATAGCATTTTCAGCTATATTTACATCATTTGAATTAGTTACTGTATTTTCTATATTTTTTAATTCCTCTTCCATCTCTTCTATAAGTTTTGAAATATCATTCCCGGCATCTCTTGCAAGTCTGATGGCTTTACATTCTGGGCTAACATATCCACATATTGAATAACATACATTTATATTCTCTGACATCCCACTATTCATTACTTTCTTATAATAACTACCTGCATCCATATTATCTTCATGCCATATATCAACAACTACAATAGATTTTATATGATCTAAGATTTTGATTGTTTCAAGTTCATTTTCTATTGTTTTCTTTATCATTGAACTCTCACTTCTAAAGAAAAATGCAAATTTACAATTTTTATTTGTCAGTGCATCTATAGCTGCCTTTTTCCAAGTATGCTCATCTGCAGGCATATTTGCTATATCAATCCACAAATTATGTCCTCTCTCCATAAGTTTCTTAAACACATTCATAACAATCTGAGAGTCATATTCATCATGTGAATAACTAATAAACGCAAAAGGTTTATTCATATCGCACTTCATATTCTTAATTTCTTTTTTCTTTAGGTATTCTAATCCCATCAATTCCTGTGACATACTATCTGTCCTCCTAAAATCTATTTCCTTTTGTTTTTTATAATCTATAAATTCTTAATCCATCAAATATCTTAAGCATAGCCGGCATACATTCCATATGGTCTGTATCCTTATCCTACTCTGCCTTATTTAATCTTTTATAATTCTCTTCTGCGTCCTCATCTGACACTTCAAACCCTGAGAAATCCGGTATCATATCCCAGTGCTTACGTTCAAGGTCACGTTTAGATTTTTCAGGATTACCATAAGTCCAGCCCATATCATAATGCTCCTGAAGCCATCTTTGATGTTCTGACCTACCTATAATAATAAGTTCTTCATCAGAAAACCTCTCAACCTGCTCAAAATCCACATCTTTGTCAGTATAAAAGCATCCTATTTTATTCATATATTTAGCAAATGCTTTCGCCTGATTAATATTTGACAGCTTATATTCTAATGAAAGCGACTTAAAGCTGTCTGTGAATTCATTCACAATTTTACTATCGCTAAGGTACTGCTCTTCATGCCCTGCTGCTTTTGCTTTCAGCCTTGTAGGTGTCCGACGTGAAACAATAGGAAATCTCGAAAATGGCAGGTATAATTCTTCTTTAAAGCTGGCTATGGATATTGCAAAAGTGTTTAATACTACAGTAGAAGACATATTCACTTTTGAAGATTATAAGCGAGTACAGCATACCTACCGGCTGCCCTGATATCAATTTTAAATTAAAAATTATGTAAATAAGTCAATAAAATAGTAATAATTACTACTTTAATCACTACTTTATTGTATGTATTTTATTTAATAGACTGTATGCCTAGACAGCTTAAGCTGTTGTTCTGTTAACTGCAAACTGCACTTCTATTATTGTTCCTCCTGATGGGTTAGGCCTGATTGCAATACTGCCATCGTGTACCCGCACAATTTCATTAACAAGCGCAAGTCCAAGACCAACACCACCAAGCTCACGGCTTCTTGATTTATCTACGCGAAAGAACGGTTCAAACACACGTTCCTTAAGTTCCTCTGGAATTCCGTTTCCCGTATCCTTTACTGACAGATAAACCTGCTTTTCCCTCTGATATGCCTCTACTAAAACCTGTCCACCTGAATGATTATATTTTATGGCATTCTCAACAAGATTATATACAAGCCTATATATAAGTATATCACTTCCGACCATATTTACATCCTTACATTTTCCAGTAAGCTTTATATTCTTTTCCTGTGCAAGTGGCTCCAGATCCGCCAATACCTCATCAACAAGTGCATTAACTACAATTGTCTCATCACGTCCCACTGTCTGAAGCTCGCTCATGTCAAGGAGCGTTTTTACCATTTTACTAAGTCTTTCATTCTGTTCAGTAACCATCTTTATCGTCTGTATGGTATCTGCATCATTACCTGGATGCTTGCCAGAATTATATAAATCAAGCTGAATCTGCATTAATGATAATGGAGTCCGAAGCTCGTGTGCCGCATTCTCAGTAAACTGCCTCTGTATCTTAAATGCCTCCGATAGACGTTCAAGCATCTTATTATACGAAACACTAAGTCTGTTCAGTTCTTTAACCTGGTTTTCTTCTATCTGAGAATCGGACAGATTCTGTAACTGCACCTCTTCAATTTTATCAGAAAACTCACCAATTGGTTTAAGTGCCCGTCCACTTATAAAATATGTAGCACCGCCTCCAAGAAGCGCAAGTAACACTGAAATTATTAAACTATTTCTTTTATAATCTGCCTTATTATTGTACACCTGGACAGAAAAATCCTTTGCAAATTCATCCCATTTATCCTCTGGAATACTTATATATATCTGTTCTGAATCATCACCCTTATTATCCCCCTGGGCTTCAACAGCCTCCTGCAATGAATCAATGTAATACACACCATTTCTATATATAAACATTGTCAGACAACCACATATAAGTACAATATATATTGTAATTATGCATGTAAGTCTCCACTGCAATGACATTTTCTTCATCAATCAGACTCCTCCCGTAATTTATATCCTTCCCCAACCTTGTTAATAATCGGGTCATATCCAAGCTCAGCCTTAAGCTTTCTTCTAAGCGAAGACATATGTACTCTTATGGAACCGCTGAAACTGTCAACTGATGCATCCCATACATGCTCTATCAGTTCCTCCTGGCTTACCGGTCTTCCTATATTAAAAAGCATGTATTCCAGAATACCATTTTCTTTTCTTGTAAGTGATACCTTATTTCCTTTAGCATATACCTCACGCTTTATTGTATCGAACCTTATACCGCCGCATTCAAGGCATATATCCTTCTGCACAAACTTCCTTCTTGTCAGACTTCTGATACGCGCCTCAAGCTCCTGCAAATGAAACGGCTTTTCCATATAGTCATTAGCCCCTGCATCAAGTCCCTCAACCTTATCCACAATCTGTCCTCTTGCTGATAATATAATAACCTTTGTCTCCTCATTACTCTGTCTTAATTCCCTTAAAATATCCATTCCATCTATTCCCGGCAGATTCAGATCCAGGACAATCAAATCATAATTCTCTGCAAGAATATACTCAAGTGCCTCCCTGCCATCATAACAGGTATCTACTTCGTATCCGGCCGCATACAGGCTTTTTGCAACCATATCACATATTTGTTTCTCATCTTCAACTATTAATAATCTCAATTCTATTTCACCTTTTTCTTAACAAAGATTTTACAACAGCTATTGTATAATAATCCCTGTCAGATGGTCAATAAATACACAAACAAAGAATCGACATGAAAACGAATAAAGGAGCGACAATATCTTGAAGTACAAAAAATTATATCAGATTATTCTGCTAATCCTTGGTATTACTATGGTAAGCTATGGTGCTATCAGGGGTGAAGCAGCTTTAGTACTTGGCAAAGCAATAAAACTATGTCTGGAGTGTGTTGGAATTGGATAAGAATAAGAAAAAAAACAAATCAAAAAGAAAAAAAGACAACAAATCAATATCAAATAAAATAGCACAACTACGCGGATGGATACAGGCAGCCGCCACGCTGCTTACTAATATACATATTCCCAATATATTTAAAGGAAAAATATATCAGGGAAACGCTAAAACTGTATGTGTACCTGGATTAAACTGTTATTCCTGTCCTGCTGCAACAGGAGCCTGCCCCATTGGAGCATTCCAGGCAGTTGTGGGCTCATCCAGCTTTAAATTCTCATATTACATAACTGGATTTTTTATTCTGCTTGGCGTAACACTTGGAAGATTTATATGTGGGTTTTTGTGTCCGTTTGGATGGTTTCAGGATTTACTCCATAAAATCCCAACTAAAAAATTCTCTACTGCCAGGCTGAAGCCTCTAAGATACCTGAAATATATCATCCTTCTTGTTTTTGTTATACTTCTGCCTATGCTTATAACGAACTCAATAGGAATGGGAGATCCGTTCTTCTGCAAATATATTTGTCCACAAGGGGTTCTAGAGGGTGCTATACCTCTGTCGCTTGGTAATGCAACTATACGTTCTGCACTTGGAAAGCTGTTTTCGTTTAAATGCCTTATTTTAATTACTGTTGTTATGTTAAGCATTGTATTTTACAGACCATTCTGCAAATGGATATGTCCCCTTGGAGCCATTTATTCATTATTTAATAAGGTCAGCTTTCTTAGTATTAAGGTCGATAGCAGCAAATGTACCAGTTGTAACCAATGTACAAAGGCATGTAAAATGGATGTCAATGTATGTAAAACGCCTAATCATCCGGAATGTATACGATGTGGTGCGTGCATAAAAGCATGTCCTAGGGATGCAGTCCATTATGAGCTTATGGGCAAAGCTTATCTTAAAAAAAGCAGCAATAGTAAGCAATAATTAACATTAACTAACAAATAACTTTTATTAAAGGAGTAACTAATTATGACAACAAGAAAAACATTTATTTCTATTTTTACACTATGCATAGCATTATTATTTACAGCCTGTGGCACACAGGACTCTGCTAAAACAGCAAATACCAAGGATAGCGTAACTAAAGCCGGTACAGAGGCTTCTGATAATTCCAATACCAGACTAAATGATTTATATCAGCAGGAAAACCAGCTCTTTGCGAAGCACGAGGCTGTATGGAACAAAGCCTTTGGCATGATGAATAAAAGCACTGTTGATCCAACTGGCAATTATGCTGATTATCTGGCTGGTACCGTAGAATCGAACAAAGCTTCCTTTACAGAGGCCGAGTTAAAGACACTTACAGAAGATATTGATGCTATACGAAAAATCGAGGAACAGATAGCTGAAATTGAAAATAAGACTGCTTCTGACAACAGTAAGAAAAACAATACCGAAACCACATCTCCTTTCAGTAATTTATCCGGTAAAGATTTTAATGGCAATTCTGTTGATGAAAGTTTATTTTCAAAAAACGCAGTAACTGTAGTCAATTTCTGGTTTAACGGCTGTAAGCCCTGCGTAGCAGAGTTATCTAAGCTTAATGAATTAAACGAAGCTATCAAGTCAATGGGCGGTGAGGTTGTAGGCATCAATACCGAAACATTCAATGGCAATAAAACTGCCATAAAAGAGGCCTCTGCTATTCTTGAAAGCCAGGGTGCAAAATACCGCAACCTTTCGATTGACTCTGCCTCAAATGCAGGTAAATATGCCTCTGATATTATGGCATTTCCTACAACTATACTAGTTGATAGAAATGGTAATATTGTAGGTGAACCAATGCTTGGAGGAATTGACAATAAGGATAACTATGATACACTTATGAACCAGATTAAATCTGTAATTGCAGCAGATAGTAATAGCAAATAAATGGTTGAAGAGAATTAAACTATATAAAAATATCATATAAGAATGTAGGTTTTTCTACATTCTTATATGATAAAAAAGCTATATTTTTATATTGACATTTGCACTTTCTTATCTGTTCCCCATGCTTCCATCAGGCTGTTATGTATCGTAATAGAGCCTGTACCCATTTCATCTTCTGATACAAGCACATAGAAAATGACTGCTAAATCAAGGAACTCTATATAAGGCATATCAGAAAGCAGCTCGGCATTCCTGTCCTTATTAATGAGCTTGAAGCACACCCTGTCTTTTACGTTCTCAAAGTCCATAATTCCTTCAATATTAAAATCACTGCCGACACGATTTACATATTAGATAAAAGCATGTAAAATTTCTTTTACATAGCTTAATTGCGGTCTATTTAGCTTGTT
>FR886271.1 GCA_000436535.1 Eubacterium sp. CAG:252
ATGTACGATAACGAAATGCGTTATGTACGATAATGAAATGTGTTATGTACAATAGCGAAATATATTATGTACGATAACAAAATGTGTTATGTACGATAGCGAAATATGTTATGTACAATAACGAAATATATGCAGGAAAGGAAAAATGCTATGAGTTTATTAGATTGTACAGCCGTTGAACTTGCTGCAAAGATTAAGGCAGGTGAAGTGACAGCGGTGGAAGCTATGCAGGCTGTTGTTGCTCAGATTGAAAAGTCTGAAGCAGAGCTTAACTGCTATGTGACATTTGACAAGGAAAAAGCATTACAGGCAGCAGCTAAGGCTGACGAGGATATCAAGGCTGGAAAGCTTACAGGACCTTTAGCGGGTGTACCTTTTGCTATTAAGGATAATATGTGTACAGAAGGCATGCTTACAACATGTTCTTCTAAAATACTTGGTAACTTTGTTCCAACATTTTCTTCTGAAGCAGTTATAAGACTTCAGGAGGCTGGTGCAGTTATTATCGGTAAGACTAATATGGATGAGTTCGCTATGGGCTCAACAACAGAAACAAGTGCATTCGGAGCAACTAAGAATCCAAGAAATACAGAGCACGTTCCTGGTGGTTCATCAGGTGGTTCAGCTGCAGCAGTTGCAGCAAATGAGTGCTTTGCGGCGCTTGGTTCAGATACAGGTGGTTCTATAAGACAGCCAGCATCTTATTGTGGTGTTGTAGGTATGAAGCCTACTTATGGTACTGTTTCAAGATATGGACTTATAGCCTATGGTTCATCACTTGATCAGATAGGACCATTATGTAAGGATGTAACAGACTGTGCTACTATTATGGAAGTTATAGCAGCAAAGGATGATAAGGATTCTACATCAGTAAAGAGAGAAGATACAGCATTTACAAAGGCTTTAGTAGATGATGTTAAGGGACTTAAGATAGGTATTCCAAGAGATTACTTTGGAGATGGACTTGATCCTGAGGTTAAGGAAGCTGTTATGTCGGCAGCCAAAGTGCTTGAGGAAAAGGGTGCCATAGTTGAAGAATTCGACTTAAGCCTTGTAGAGTACGCTATACCTACTTACTATACAATAGCTGCCGCTGAGGCAAGCTCTAATCTTGAGAGATTCGATGGTGTTAAGTATGGTTACAGGACAAGTGAGTATGAAGGTCTTCACAATATGTATAAGAAGACACGTTCAGAGGGCTTTGGACCAGAGGTTAAGAGAAGAATAATGCTTGGTTCATTCGTTCTTAGCTCAGGTTATTATGATGCTTACTACTTAAAGGCATTAAGAGTAAAGGCTCTTATTAAGAAAGCATTTGATGAAGCATTTGCAAAGTATGATGTAATACTTGGACCTGTTGCACCAACAACTGCACCTAAGATAGGCTCATCTTTAGCAGACCCTATCAAGATGTATCTTGGCGATATATATACAATATCAGTTAACCTTGCAGGTCTTCCAGGAATAAGTGTACCTTGTGGAAAGGACTCTAAGGGGCTTCCAATAGGTGTACAGCTTATAGGTGACTGCTTTAAGGAAAATAATATAATCCGTGCTGCATATTCATATGAACAGGCACGAGGAAGATTTGAATAAGGAGGAGGTCAGGCAATGAAAGATTATGAAGTAGTTATTGGTCTTGAAGTTCACGTTGAACTTGCTACAAAGACTAAGATATTCTGCGGTTGCTCAACAGCATTTGGTGGAGCACCTAATACACACACATGCCCTGTTTGTACAGGTATGCCAGGCTCTCTTCCAGTTCTTAACAAGAAGGTAGTAGAGTATGCTATGGCAGTTGGTCTTGCAACTAACTGTTCTATAACAAGAGACTGCAAGTTTGATAGAAAGAATTATTTCTATCCTGATAATCCACAGAATTATCAGATATCACAGCTTTATCTGCCTATATGCCGTGATGGACATGTAGATGTAAAGCTTGAAGATGGAACAGAGAAGTCTATAAGAATTCACGAGATTCATATGGAAGAAGATGCAGGTAAGCTTATACACGATGAGTGGGAGGATGTATCCTATGTTGACTATAACCGTTCAGGTGTGCCTCTTATAGAAATCGTATCTGAACCAGATATGAGAAATGCTGAGGAAGTTATCGCATATCTTACTAAGTTAAGAAATACTATCCAGTATCTTGGAGCATCTGACTGCAAGTTACAGGAAGGTTCTATGAGAGCCGATGTCAACCTTTCAGTAAGGGAAAAAGGCAGTACTGAGTTCGGTACAAGAACAGAAACTAAGAATCTTAACTCATTTTCAGCTATCCAGAGAGCGATTGAGGCTGAAACAGCAAGACAGATTGATATAATTGAAGCTGGTGGACAGGTTGTTCAGGAAACAAGAAGATGGAATGATGATAAGGAATATTCATATGCTATGCGTTCTAAAGAGGATGCACAGGATTACAGATATTTCCCAGATCCAGATCTTGTACCAATCCACATAAGTGAGGAATGGCTTGATACTATCAGGGAAGCACAGCCAGAGTTTAAGGATGAAAAAATGCTTCGTTATAAGGAAGAATTCGGAATTCCTGATTATGATATCAATATGATTACTGATTCTAAGAAGCTTGCTGATATATTTGAAGAAACAACAGCCTTATGCAATAAGCCAAAGAAAGTATCTAACTGGCTTATTACAGAGACTATGCGTATTTTAAAGGAAAAGAATATGGATCCTGAGGATATCACATTCTCACCTAAGAGTCTTGCAAGAATTATTGAGCTTGCAGATGAGGGCGCTATTAACAGTAATGTTGCTAAGGAAATATTCGAGAAGATATTTGACGAGGACATTGATCCAGATAAGTATATTGAGGAGCATGGACTTAAGCAGGTTAATGACGAAGGTGCACTTAAGGCAACTGTTGAGAAGGTTATAGCTGATAATCCACAGTCAGTAGCTGATTACAGAGCAGGTAAGGAGAAGGCTATCGGATTCCTTGTAGGCCAGACTATGAAGGCTATGCAGGGTAAGGCTAATCCAGGTATGGTTAATAAGCTGCTTAAAGAGCTTCTTTAAGGAGCTTATTTAGAAATATTGATGCTTGATTTATTTATTTCGTGATTCACTTATTCGGTGATTTACTTATTCG
>FR886272.1 GCA_000436535.1 Eubacterium sp. CAG:252
GGTTTGGATAGAACAAAGAGAGTTATTCTTGAGAGTAAGAATACGGATGAAAGAATATTTAGTGTGCAGTTTTGAAAAAATGATTGTTAAGAGGCATATGCCTCTTTTTTTTTGCTGATAGCTGATAAATAATAAGATTATAGTTTGTGACATTTTAAATGAACTATAGAAAATACTGGTCGAAAATGTGTAATATTAATTGCTTTAAAAGACATTTTTTGATATAATATTATATAAATAGTACGTGATTAATGGAGGATAAGATATATGGAAACTAATATATTGATGGAAAGTGGTACGAATGAATTAGAAGTTCTTGAGTTTATGGTTGGTGGAAACCATTATGGAATTAATGTTGCGAAGATAAAGGAGATAGTTCCATATAGTAAAGTAACTCCAGTTCCTAATTCACATCCTTGTGTTGAAGGTGTGTTTATGCCAAGAGACCTTATGATAACAATAGTAGACCTTGCCAAGGTTATTAAGTGTAATCCATCAGCAGATATAACAAAGGATATGTTTATAATAACTAACTTTAATAAGCTTAATGTAGCATTTCATGTGGCATCAGTTGTAGGTATTCACAGAGTGTCATGGACTGATATTATTAAGCCAGACAGCACAATAAGCAGTGCTGACAGCGGTATAGCTACAGGAGTTGTTAAGATTAATGGACAGCTTATTATTATTCTTGATTTTGAAAGAATAGTTTCAGATATAAGTCCGGAAACAGGATTAAAGGTATCAGATATTGATAAGCTTGAGGGAAGACCTATGAATGAGGCACATATGGTAATAGCAGAAGATTCTCCATTACTTATGAAGCTTATATCTGATTCTCTTATTAAGTCAGGTTATGATAATTTGACATTATGTGCGAATGGTCAGGAAGCATGGGAATGTCTTGCCAAGTTAAAGGATACCGATGAGATGGATGTTGCCTGCGTTATAACAGACTTAGAGATGCCACTTATGGATGGACACAGACTTACAAAGCTTATAAAGACAGATGATAAGCTTAAGCAGATACCAGTTGTTATATTCTCTTCACTTATCAATGACCAGATGAGAGCAAAGGGAGAGGCTTTGGGAGCAGATGTCCAGTTATCAAAGCCGGAGATAGGTTTACTGGTTAACGAAATAGATAAGCTTCTTGGAAGATAATTATCATAGAAGTAATGATTTTGTTTATTAAAATGGTGTTATCATAAAGATAGCACCATTTATATTTTTATAAACAATGTAGTAAATGAGGTTGATGTATGGATAGCACGAATAAGAATGTAGAATACAGTACACCAGAAGAATTGTGTGAAGCAATAAGAGCAGATATAGATACATATGATGGAATTCTTATAGGATTTGGAACGGAATTATTCAGACAGAAGAATACAGATATAGACGAAGTGCTTAATAATCTTGCTGGATATCTTGAACATAAGAATTATTTTATAATATCTTCTGTTAAAGATGATGTTCTTAGAAGATCAGAAATTAATCAGAAAAGAATAGTGTGTCCTTATCTTGCAGAGGCTGGTAGTGAGCCGGATAATAATGCTGGCAAAGAAGCTGTTAAAGATGAAGAAAGTACAGAAAATGGTGATGACAGTATTTCTGGTGATAAGAGTATAATTGATGAAAATAAGCAGTGGGAGCTGTATAATAAATGGCTGTCAGGAACACTGGCAAAGAAGCTGCTTGTTATTGAATTAGGTGAGGGTTTTAACAATCCTAACCTTATAAAGTGGCCTTTTGAGAGAATTGTAATGATTAATGAAAAGGCCCATTTTTATAGAATACATAGTATGTTTTATCAGATAGCTCCAGAATTAAAGGAAAAGTCTGTTACATATAAAGCTGACTCATATGAAATATTAAAAATGCTTGTAAATATTGTTAAATAGACAACTTTATGGTAGTATCTAATATATATTGATAAAGGTGGTGGAATTGTGGCTGCAAACGAGGAAGATTATCTGGATGGTCTTTTAAAGTCATTATCCGATAAGGAGAATGCAGAAAGTGAATTAAAAGATGAGGAAGAAGAAGAAATAAAAGAACAGGTTAGAGAGGCCGTAGAGAAGTCTAACGAAACTAATAGCCAGTATGAGAATATATATGTTGACGACCAGGCTGAAAATGATGAAAAGCAGGCCAAAGAAGAAAAGGTGGAAGAAGTCTTAAAGGATGTTATGACTGTTCCAAGAGAGATGGCAGCGCCCGGTGTTGATGAAGCATTTATTATGGACGAGCCTGAACAGGAAAAATCTGAGCCAGAGAAACAACAGATTACACCGGAAGAGGTGGCTAAGCTTGCCAAGGAGAAAGAAAATGCAGAGGCTGTAGATGAGTCCGTAAAGGAATCAGAGGCAGATAAGGCACTTGATAAGCTTCTTGATGAAACTGGTGAAGAAGAAACAGCAGGTTCAAGTCTTAGTAAAGACGATGAACTTGTTAAGGATATGGACCTTTCCGATGGCGAAAAAGACAGACTCGTCAATATGAATCTTGATGATTTGATAAGTGATATTAATGGCGATGCTGCTGATACAGATACAAGTGGTGCAGATGCGGTTAATGACTTGTTAGCACAGATGGGTATGGAAAATGATGATGATGACAGTTCTTCAACAAGTGATAAAGAGGCGGGGAATACTGAGCCAGAAGCTGGCACAGGCAAAGCGGCTGCTAAGGTTGAGGATAGTGCAGCTGATATTAATGCAGCGCAGACTGGTGGCAGTGCAGCTAACGGTGATGTAAAGAAGCAGTTAGAAGATGAGCTGAAGTCGGTTGATAAGAAAAAGAGGAAAAAAGGTTTATTATCAATTATTAAAGATATATTCTTTGAGAGCCTTGAAGATGAGACTAATGAGGTAAAAGATGAGGCAAAGGCTTCCGGTAAGGAAGCCAAAGCAGCAGCTAAGGCGGCAAAGAAAGCTGCCAAAGCAGAAAAGTCCAAGAAAAACAATAAAAAAGAAGCTGCTACAGGCGCAGATACAGGAAGTAATGGAACTGGTGCAGAAGCTAAGGACAAAGATGAGAATGAGCAGCTTATAGAGGAAGTGTTCCACGGGAAGGAAACATTAGATGAGGATGCAGCTCCTAAGAAGGGACTTATAGCTAAGATTAAGTACAGAATCCAGCAGTTTAAAGCTAAGCAAGCAAAAGAAGGCGAGGCAGAAGAACAGCAGGAGGAAGCTGAAAGACAGGAAAAACAGCAGAAGACCGAAGCCAAGAAGGCACAGGCTAAAGAAAAGAAGAAAAAAGCAGCAGCAGAAAAGGCTGCTAAGAAGGAACAGGCTAAAAAGGCAAAGGCTGATAAACCAAAGAAGGAAAAGAAGCCAAAGAAAGAAAAGAAGCCACCTAAGCCAGGTGATATAATCAGATTTAAGCCTAAGTCAATAGTTATTTTTGTTTTACTTATTGTTAGTGTTATAGCATTAATTCAGGTATTCAGCTATGCAATGAACTATAGTAGTAGAATAAGTAATGCTAAAGACTACTATAGTAATGAGGAATATGATAAAGCATATAACAGCTTAAGTGGAGTAAAGCTTTCAGGCAGTGAAGAAACGATTTATAATCAGGCCAGAGTTATTATGTATGTTCAAAGACAGTATGAGTCTTATGAGAATTATGAGAAGATGAATATGCATACACAGGCACTTAATGCTTTAGTTAAGGGTGTAGACAGATATCAGACATACAGAGATGAGGCTAAAGACCTTGGCGTTGAAGACAAGATGACAGAGGCATATAATCTTATTATTAATGCATTTAAGAACAGGTTCAAAATGTCTGAAACAGATGCAATCGCTTTAGTAGAGTTATCTAAGAGAGATTTTACTAATTATTATTTAAAGATAGAAGCATATGGAGAGGCAATAAAATGATTACAATTATCGATTACGATGCAGGCAACTTAAAGAGTGTTGAAAAGGCACTTATATCATTAGGTGAAGAAGTTATTGTTTCAAGGGACTCAAGTGAGATATTACAGGCAGATAAGGTTATTCTTCCGGGTGTTGGAGCGTTTGGTGATGCTATGAACAATCTTGACCATTTTGGTCTTGTTGACACTATAAAGACAGTTGTTTCCAATAAGACACCTCTGCTTGGTATATGTCTTGGATTACAGCTCTTATTTAAGGAAAGTGAAGAAACACCGGGTGCAGAGGGACTTGATATTCTTTCGGGAAAGATATTAAAGATACCAGCAGCACCGGGAATAAAGATACCACATATGGGCTGGAATTCACTTGAGGTTAAGCCAGGAGCCAGACTTTTTAAGGGACTTCCTGCTAATCCTTATGTATATTTTGTACATTCATATTATCTTAAGGCAGAGGATGAGGCTATTGTGGCTGCATCTACAGAATATTCAACTCATATTCATGCTTCGGTTGAAAAGGACAATGTATTTGCATGTCAGTTCCATCCAGAAAAGAGCAGTGAGTTAGGACTTAAGATACTTAAGAATTTTGCTGAATTATAGATAGGAGATTATGTATAATGTTTACTAAAAGAATAATACCATGTCTTGATTGCAAAGATGGAAGAGTTGTTAAAGGAACAAACTTTGTAGACCTTAAAGATGCAGGCGACCCTGTGGAAGTAGCGGCAATGTATGATAAGTCAGGTGCTGATGAGCTTGTATTTCTTGATATTACAGCTTCCAGTGATGGAAGAAATACAACGGTAGACCTTGTAAGAAAGGTTGCTGAAAAGGTGTTTATACCATTTACAGTTGGTGGAGGCATAAGAACAGTTGACGATTTTAAAGTGCTGTTAAGAGAGGGTGCTGATAAGATATCTATTAATTCAGCGGCTATTATGACTCCTGAGCTTATATCTCAGGCGGCTGACAAGTTCGGAAGCCAGTGTGTTGTAGTTGCTATTGATGCTAAAAGGCAGAAAGATGGTCACTGGAGCATATATAAGAATGGTGGCAGAGTTGATATGAAGATAGATGCCATTGAATGGGCTATGAAGGCAGAAAGTCTTGGTGCAGGAGAAATACTTCTTACAAGTATGGATTGTGATGGAACTAAGGCAGGCTATGATATAGAGCTTACAAGAGCCGTTGCAGATAATGTGTCTATTCCTGTAATAGCATCTGGTGGTGCCGGTAATATGGAACATTTTTATGATGCATTTGCAAAGGGAAATGCTGATGCAGCACTTGCGGCTTCATTATTCCACTATAAGGAAATGGAGATAAAAGACCTTAAGAAATATCTTTCTGATAAGGGTATTCCTATGAGATTATAGTAAGACGGGAGGAATATAGTATGTCAATGATAACAGGTGACTGGCAGGAAGCACTAAGTGGTGAATTTAAAAAAGATTATTATAAGAAATTGTATACATTTGTAAAAGATGAATATAACAAATGTGTTGTATATCCACCTGCTGATGATATATTCAATGCGTTTCACTTTACACCTCTTAAGGATGTAAAGGTACTTATACTTGGACAGGACCCTTATCACGAGGTCAATCAGGCACATGGTCTTAGTTTTTCGGTACTTCCGGGTAATCCGATACCTAAGTCGCTCCAGAATATATATAAGGAGCTTCAGGATGACTTGGGATGTTATTATCCGAATAATGGATATCTTAAGAAGTGGGCAGACCAGGGTGTACTTATGTTAAATACAGTGCTTACAGTACGTGCACATGCGGCGTTTTCCCATAAGGGAAGAGGCTGGGAACAGTTTACGGATGCAGTTATCAATGCTGTAAATGCACAGGACAGACCAATAGTATATATGCTCTGGGGCAATTCAGCCAAGGATAAAATCCCAATGCTGACTAACCCTAAGCATCTGATATTAACAAGTGCCCATCCAAGTCCATTGTCAGCCAGCCGAGGCTTCTTTGGCTGTAAACATTTCAGTAAATGTAACGAATTCCTAGAAGCTCACGGAGTATCCCCAATCGATTGGCAGATCGAAAATATACCTCAATGAGCCGTGCGGGAATAAAAATAAGAAGGTAAGTTATGTGCTAGCACAATAACTTACCTTCTTATTTTTAATCCCATAGGGCGA
>FR886273.1 GCA_000436535.1 Eubacterium sp. CAG:252
TACTTATCTCTCCAGATAATTCTTCCCTTTGTAAGGTCATATGGAGAAAGTTCAATAGTAACCTTATCTCCTGGAAGAATTCTAATGAAGTTCATTCTTAACTTTCCACTTATTGTTGCAAGAATCTGATGTCCATTCTCAAGTTCTACCTTAAAGAATGCATTAGGTAACTTTTCAACAACTTTTCCTTCGATTTCTATAACGTCTGCCTTTGACATTGATTGCCTCCTCAATTAATCTCTGATTTACATTGTTTATGCTAAATTATTACATATCAGCTATATACTTTTTAATAGCATACTTGATATCTTCATTCGTTAATGCAGCATTATCATTAATCCTGCCGGTTATTGTATCGTCAGTTCTTTTAATTAACTGAACATGTTTTAATTTTTTCTTTTTGGGATTATCAACTTTTTTAAGTTTTCCATCCGCAAGATATACATACTCATCATCTGCATCAACAATAATATACACATTGTTATGGTCATGTCCTGCCAGTGATGTGGCAAAACATCCTATATATTTATTCAATCCGCTTCCTCCCTGTATTCAGTATTCTGTAACTGTTACCATTTTTATACATTATCAATCTGACATTTTTACGGTAGTATCATAATATGATAACCTTACCGCTGCTATGATATATTTATTCTTATATCCTATTCTACAAGTGATAATATCTCTGGTCCATCTTTAGTTACCAACACTGTATTCTCATAATGGGCTGACAACGAATTGTCCTTAGTTGATGCAGTCCAGTCATCGTCCATCCATTTAACTCTATAGTCACCTGCTGAAACCATAGGTTCTATGGCGAGCGTCATACCTTCATATAACTTCATTCCACGTCTTTCCTGTCTGAAGTTCGGTATTTCTGGGTCTTCGTGAAGCTCTGTTCCGATACCATGACCTACAAGGTCTCTTATAACGCCATATCCGAATGACTCATTATAATCTGCAATCGCATTGGAGATTTCATATAAGTGACAACCTTCTTTAGCAAACTTTATTCCCTCAAAAAAACTCTGCCTTGTCACTTCAATCAGTTTAGCTGCTTCTTTGCTTATATTACCTACAGCATAAGTTCTTGCAGCATCTGAATGATACCCCTTATATATTACACCAGCATCAAGACTTACTATATCTCCATCCTTAAGTACCCTTGACTTAGATGGGATACCGTGTACTATCTCTTCATTTACTGATACACATATAGAGGCTGGATATCCCTGATATCCATAAAATGATGGTATACATCCGTAGCTTTTTATCATTTCATCGCCGATTTTATTAATGTGATAAGTTGTTACACCCGGCTTGCACTCTTTCTCAAGCTCATTAAGAACTGTTCCAAGAATTCTGCCTGCTTCTCTCATTAATTCTATTTCGTGCTTTGACTTAACTGTTACAGACATAACCAGCCTACTTTCCTAAAACATTTACAATCGCATTAAATACGTCATCCATTGACTGTGTACCATCTACTTCAGCTAATACACCCTTCTTTGAATAGTAGTCAATCAATGGCTGTGTCTGCTCATGATATACAGATAATCTGTTCTTAACAGTTTCTGGCTTATCATCATCTCTTAATATGAGCTTTTCTCCGCAAGTGTCACATACACCTTCAACCTTAGGTGCATTAAACTGGATATGGTAAGTTGCACCGCAACCTACACATGCTCTTCTTCCAGACATTCTGTTAATGATGTTTTCATCTGG
>FR886274.1 GCA_000436535.1 Eubacterium sp. CAG:252
CATATGCTCTTCCGCCGTCTCTTGGAAGTATATTCTTTCCCATATATATTGCAAGACATGTTACTGCAAATGCAAATAATATGCTGGCAAATGTAACTACATTTATGTAGCTGGGACTTATCAGGTAATAAATCATAATAATTCTCCTTAAAATATAAACTTTTATATAAAAACCAGTATACTTATGATAAGTTTATGCAATTATGATGTCAAGTGTAAGATTGAAGTTAATTCTAAAATAGCACGTATGTTTTACGGCTGGAAATTATAAATTGAATAAAAATGACCGATTGTCAAAAAAATCAATAGTATTTAATCTAATGTTATGGTAAAATACAGCTATACAAATGTGTATGTGACCTGATAATATTTTTAGTAGTGCTAAGAGATATAATGGCAGCATATAATAGGTAATAGTGTGCCGATATGAGTAAAACAGGATTAGGCTATTTAAGTTAGGTATCAGGTAATATTAAGTGGAAGGGCGGAGTTATATGGCTATGGCTGATGTATTGAATTATGATGATGTATGCATAAGTGAATTGGATGCTTATCTTTTTGGACAGGGAACTCATTACGAAATATACAATAAGATGGGTGCTCACGTTGCAAAGAAAGATGGTAAGTCAGGTGTTTATTTTGCTGTATGGGCACCAGCGGCTAAGGATGTGTATGTAATAGGTGAGTTTAACGACTGGAAAGCCTATGGATATGACATGAAGAAGATATCAGATGGCGGCATATATGAGCTGTTTATAGAAGGTGCGAAGGAAGGTCAGATGTATAAGTATCTGATTATCGGGCAGAACGGGGAGGCTATATATAAGGCAGACCCATATGCGAATGCGGCACAGTTAAGACCGGAAACAGCTTCTATAGTAGCTAATCTTAACGGATTTAAGTGGACAGATAATGCATGGGTTGAGGCTAAGAAGAAGGAAGACCACTTAAAAGCACCTATGTCAATATACGAGTGTCATCTTGGCTCATGGAAGAAGCAGGAGGATGGCACAGAAGACGGATATATTAATTACAGGGATATTGCACCAGAGCTTGCTGAGTATGTATCTGATATGGGTTATACACACATTGAGCTTATGGGTATTGCTGAGTATCCGTTTGATGGTTCATGGGGTTATCAGGTAACAGGGTATTATGCGCCAACAGCAAGATATGGAACACCTGAGGACTTTATGTATTTTGTTAATTATATGCACAGCAAGAAAATCGCAGTCATTCTTGACTGGGTTCCTGCACATTTTCCAAAGGATGCGCATGGACTTGCCAACTTTGATGGAAGCTGCGTATATGAGTATGCTGACCCAAGAAAGGGAGAACATCCTGACTGGGGTACGAAAGTATTTGATTATGGTAAGAATGAAGTGTCTAACTTCCTTATTGCTAATGGTATGTTCTGGGTGGACAAGTTCCATATTGATGGATTAAGAGTGGATGCGGTTGCTTCTATGCTGTATCTTGATTACGGCAGAACAGATGGCAACTGGGTGCCTAACAAGTACGGTGGTAATGGCAATCTTGAAGCTATGAGCTTCTTAAAGCATTTTAACAGTATGATGAAGAAACGTTTCCCACAGGCAGTTACTATAGCAGAGGAGTCAACAGCATGGCCTATGGTAAGTGGTGACCCTGACAACGGAGAGTGTCTCGGATTTACATTTAAGTGGAACATGGGCTGGATGCACGATTTCCTTGAATATATGAAGCTGGATCCTTACTTTAGAAAGTTTAATCACGGTAAGATGACATTTTCTTTGATGTATGCATACAGTGAGAACTTTATACTTGTTCTTTCACATGATGAGGTTGTTCATCTTAAGTGTTCTATGCTTGGAAAGATGCCGGGCGACAGAGAGGACAAGTTTGCCAATCTTAAGCTTGCCTATGCTTATATGTGCGGACATCCTGGCAAGAAGTTACTTTTCATGGGACAGGAGTTCGGTCAGTGGAATGAGTGGAGTGAAAAGAGAGCACTCGACTGGTATCTGTTAGAGGATGATTCGCATAAGGAGTTAAAGGATTTCACAAAGGCATGTCTTATTCTTAATAAGAAGTACAGATGTCTTTACGAAACTGATTACAGTCCTGAGGGCTTCCGTTGGATTAATGCCAACGATAAGGATAACAGTGTATTTTCATTTATAAGAATAAGTCCTGATAAGAAGAGGCATCTTTTATTCGTGTTTAACTTCACTCCGGTTGAACGTCCTAACCACAGAATTGGCGTTCCAGTAAAGGGAAAGTACAAGCTTGTTCTTGGTGATGATATGAAGAACCAGAAGAAGACTCTTACAAGTGTGAGAGGTGAGTGCGATGGATATAAGGAATCACTTCTTATTGACTTACATAGATATGGTATAGCTGTATATGAATTCAATGGTGATGTGAACGCACATAAGCCAACTAAGATTTAAGAAGCGCAAGCAATGAGCAGTGCCGGACGAAAGCCTGACAGTCAAGAAAAACGGCAGCTTTTCTGGACATGTACGGCAGAGTGAATAAATTATGCTATAATGAGCATAGAGAAAGAAGCTGATTATACATATATGAATAATAATGGGACAGGGTATGATTAAAATACGGCTGTCCCGTTTTTTGATTCATTACATTCTGAGGATTTTGTCAGAAGCGGGATGAAATTTTTAATCTGACCATTTGCAGACATAGATTAAATATTTTGTGTGATATGACCGAAATATATGATAACAGGGTCAAAAGGTCTAAGCCCACATGAGCTTGCTCATAAATGGGTAAAAGACCTTATTATAGAAGTAATCAGCACTAAAAAATAGTTTAATAAGTACATAAGACTACAAACACGGAGGTTAATAAGGAATATATGTCAGTTTCAGTATATGCAGGAGATTTTAATAAAGGAAACGTAAAAAACGGGGTTAATGCAGGAACTTCCATTAATTATAAGGAAAATAACGCTGCCAAAGCATACGGAGTGAGTGGCAATTATGGCGGAGTTGTCGTGTCAGGCGGACAGGATAACAGCAGACTTAGGGATAATACATATGAGTCACTTTTAAAGGAAGCAGAGGATGTAAAACAGCAGATTATGGACTCTGCCAAGACAGCACAGATAAGCTTTAAGGCACTTGTCAAGAAGCTTTCAGGAATGGAGTCGGTTGATATATCGGGGGATGGATTTAATATTATGGATTCGTCACCAGATGAGATGGTGTCTATTATAGATAAGATAAGAATAGAGCTTGCCATGCATTCAGATGATTATGTGGCTTATGGTACAGGTGTAAGTAAGAGTGCCATAGAGCAGGTGGCAGGTAGTGCAGGAGTGTCTGCTGACGTAGTGGAAAGGCTTAGCGGCGCAGGAGTAAGTCTTGATGAAGATACATTAAAGCAGGCGCAGTCAGCTCTTGATCAGGCAACGGCTATAGGAGAGCTCTCAGAGAAGGCAAAGTACTATATGATAGCCAACGACATAGCACCTACTATAGATGGTATATATAAGGCAGAAATGTCTGTTGCAGGTATGCCACAGTCAAGTGGTTATGAAATATCATTTCAGGAGTTTAATGCGATGAGACCTCAGATAGAGTCGCTTATAACAAAATCAGGTCTTACGGTTAATCTTCAGAACCTTAATAACGCACAGGACCTTATCAACAATAATATTCCTGTTACAGAGAAGACACTTAAGTTCAAGTCTATGCTTGATTCACTTAAGGTGGATGACCTTGGAACACAGGAAGGACAGAGCAGGGTGCTTGATAAGATAGCAGACCAGATGGCGATAGGTGGGGATGCTTACGATACACCTCTTACCAACGACCCATCTATATGGGAAAATGTAAAGTCAGCCATAGTTACATTGGCAGATGCAAGCTATGATGATATTGTAAATGTAATATCATCTGGAAAAGCATTTACAATATCAAGTCTTAAAGTCGTTATGCAGGTAGGATGGAGTATGGATGGCACAGCTAATGCAGGTCAGGCAGGTGCAGCAGCACAGCAGGCATACGTTAATCAGCCGGTTATGGCACAGCAGCCAGTGTATGCAGGACAGGCAGGTGCAGGACAATACGGTTCATATATGCAGACAAGCGGTGGTGCAGGACAGGTAGGTCAGTATGGCGGATACCAGTACAGCCCGGAAAAGGCATACAATACACTTCTTGAGGCAAGAATGTTACTTACAGCAGGTTCAGGTATCGTACTTGAAAGAAATAACACACCACTTCTTTATACACCTATTGATGAACTGACTGATAAGTTAAAGACTATGGAGGCAAATGGTTCAACATATGCAGGAAATATGCAGATGTACAATGACGTGCTGGATGTAAGAAAAGCGCTTTATGATATTGAGATAGCACCAGCACAGATGTATCAGAAGCTTATGAACAGCGACCCATACAAGCTTAGTATTTCTATGGTGTCTAATGTTGCAAGCAGCTTAAGAAGCAGATATGCGCAGGCTATTGGTACTTATAAGACTGTTGGAACACAGGTAAGGGAAGACCTTGATGATTCTATGCTTAAGGCAGTCAATAACAGTGCCGGTGGAATTATGGAAAGACTTGAGCTGGAGAATACACAGGAAAACAGGGATGTTATAAAGCTCCTTGCTTCTAACAACATTGACATAACCAGGGAGTCAGTAGAAAGAGCAAGAAAGATATATTCAACTCTTAATAATCTTGTCAATAACATGAAGCCTGAAACAGTTGTAAAGATGATAGATTCAGGTATCAATCCAATGGATACAGATATATGGACTGTTAACGATTATCTTAGCAGAATGAATCAGGGTGCAACTAAGGATAACGAGGAGAAGTACTCAAGATTCCTTTATAAGCTGGATAAAACAGGTGGAATTACTGAAACAAAGAAGAAACAGTTCATCGGTATCTACCAGATGATGAATATATTTACAAGAGATGCTGGTGTATGTGCCGGAGCACTTATGAAGCAGGGTAAAGAGATTACTATGGGTAATCTTATCAGTGCTTACACAAGCCGCAAACATTCAGGAATAGATGTGACTATTGATGATACAGTTGAATTCACTAAAGAAGATAAAGATATGGTAAGTTACTTTGAGTCTTTATTTGCAAAGTCACAGCAGTATATCACACCTAATACATTGAAAGAATCGGACATTGATATGCCGATTGAAGACCAGCATGTAGAACATTTTGCAGAAAATCTTGCTGAGAATTATGATGAAGAGCTTGAAAAGCAGTTAGACAGCAGCTATATAAAGGATGTGACACAGAAGGCAGCAGATGCCGATGCAGAAGTCACAAGAGAGTTAAGAAGAGCCGGAATTAATGAGAATATCGGTAATATTAATGCTGTAAATGAACTTCTTGCAACTGGAGAACTTATGGCATATACAAGAGCGCTTAAGGGCAAGGGAATTGGAAGTGCAGAAGCTGCCAGAGATAAGAACAGTACAGAGGCGGCTGCGTTTATTGACAGTAAGGAGAAGCTTTCAGAAGTATTATCAGGAAGAGAAAAGCTTGAAGCACTTTACACTAATCTTGAAGAGGCAGCAGGTGATGAACTTGAGGAGGCTATTGAGAGTTCACTTACAGATACAGAGGAAGTTCCTGTTGACTATGATACATTTGAAGAATTAAGAATAAGTAACCGACAGATAAGATATATAAGTAATCTTGCAAGAAAAAATGACTACCGTATACCATATGTAAAGGATGGAAAGGCAGGTCTTATTAATCTTACATTCCTTTCAGACAGTAAGGATAAGGGAAAAATATCTATTAAAATGAATACTTCAGCTTATGGAGAATTATCTATTGAGGCGAAGGTTAATGGAAAGGATATGAGTATATTTGTAAAGCAGGATGCCAATACAGTACATCCCGATGATCACAGCATATATAAGAGCTTTGGTGAGCTTGAAACAGCCCTTAAGAGCGGTCACAATATGGACAGTGTAAGGATTAACACAGTAAGAGTGCCAGATGTTAATTATGTTACTTATGAGAATTCGGGAGCATCTGTTCCAGCGGATGAGCTGTACAGAATAGCGCAGACCGTTACAGGAGTATTCTTTGGTAAGTAATAACCTGATTAAAGAATTAATTATAACTACCGATATAAGATATATGAGTTCAATCACGGAGGATTGATAATGTCAGTACAGCAGGGAAGCAGTATAAGATATTTGCGCCGTAGTGTGCGCGGGAACGAGGAATAAATATGAGAATTAACACTAATATATCAGCCATTATATCAAATAATGCATTACAGAAAGCGCAGAATTCTTTATCTGACTCTATCCAGAGACTTTCATCAGGATATAAGATAAACAGTTCCGCAGATGACCCTGCCGGATGTGCCATATCAGAAAAGATGAGAATTCAGATAAGAGGTCTTCAGCAGGCGAATAATAATACTACAGATGGTGTATCTGTGCTCAACACAGCAGAAGGTGCTATTGTAGAGATACAGTCTATGCTCACACGTCTTAAGGAGCTTACAGTACAGGCAGCCAATGACGTTAACTCAGATGATGAGCGTTCTGCCATACAGCAGGAGATTGATAATGTCAATCAGGAAATAGACAGAATATCAGAACAGACAGAATTTAACACACAGTCACTTATCAATGGTAATCTTTCAAGAAGAGTATATTCAGACACTCAGGGAGTAAACCAGCTTTCCATATCAGATGGCTATAAAGCAGGTATATATGGAATTACAATAACACAGGATGCAAGACAGGCTGTAGCAGTAGGCGGACAGATAACTATGACAGCTGCAGATACTATCACTAAAGACCAGGAGGGCACTATATCTGTTAATGGATATAAGATAGGCATAGAAGAGGGAGATACTCTTGATACTATTATGGATAAGTTAGTATCAGGTGTCAATCTTACAGGTGGCAAGGCATTTGCAACAGCAGATGCTGCTAATAATACAAAGACCAATGGAACAGATTATGCAGGTTACACAGCCTCTTCAACATATACAGGAAGCAGTCTTGTTATAATGACAAACCAGTACGGAAGAGATCAGAAGCTTGATATTACATGCAGTAATGAACAGCTTGCAGGACTTCTTGGATTAACAGATGCATACGATGCAGATGGAAGCGGCGAAGGCATACATGCAGAAGGAAGCGATGTTATTGCTGAATTTGCACAGGAGACAGATGAGAATGGTAACGCAACAGGTAGCAGAGTTGGCTTCGGTGATTCAGCAGTTCTTTCTACTAATGGTACAAAGGTTACTGTAAAGGATGTTAATAACAAAGAATTCGTTATGGATATTCCAGGTAATGTTGCAGGAACAGTATTTGATGATTCAGTAGGTGCAAAGCAGAGCGGAAAGTCATCGCCATCCGGTGGTACACCAACTGATATCAATCAGGAGGTTACAGATGTAGGAACTATGAGCATACATGTAGGTGCGAATGAAAATCAGGTTATCGTGCTTGATATTCCGCCAATAACTACATATACAATAGGAACAGATAACATTAATGTTATGACAAGCTATACATCACAGTTAGCAATAGCATCTGTAGATACTGCTATTAATTATGTCAACTCAGTACGTTCAAAGATTGGTGCATATGAAAACAGATTTGAGCATACTACTAATAACCTTGAGGTATCAGAGGAAAATGTAACTAAGGCATTATCAGCCAAGATTGATACAGATATGGCAGAAGAGATGACAGAATATACATCACAGACAGTACTTACACAGGCTGCTACATCTATTCTTTCACAGGCTAACCAGAGACCTTCAGAGGTGTTACAGCTTCTTCAGAACTAGAATTAATGTAAGTATGTCATTTATGGGGCATATAAAGCATAAGGTTACAGGAATGGGGATTATATGGATAATGATATGATAAAAACCTATTCATATAGAATATCACAGGCTACAAGGTCGCAGCTTGTTGTTATAACATATGATATTGTGATAGATTATCTTAGTGAGGCGGTCCAGAAGGATGACGGCGGGTTCAAGGAAAGCCTTCATATGGCTATGAGAGGAATAGACCAGCTTATCACGGGACTTGATATGAAATATGATGTGTCTGTACAGCTATATCAGTTATATAATTATATGAAAAGGTCACTTATAAATGCACAGGTTTCGTGTGACCATGAAAAGGTTAATGAAGTATCAGGACTTATGAAAAAGCTGAGAGCTTCATTCTTAGAGGTAAGCAGGCAGGATACATCAGAGCCGCTTATGAAGAATACAGAAAAAGTATATTCTGGCCTTACATATTCAAGATACGGAGCTAACGAGATGGCACAGGATACTCTTGGAAACAGAGGATATAAGGCATAAAAATAGGTCATCCACTTTATATATGGTGGATGACCTTATTTTTATTACAGGGTGTCAAAGCTGTAATACATTTGGACTCTGACATCACGAGAAGCTTCTATTGTAAATAATACTAATTATGCGCGGTTTTTCTTAGCTGCATAACCTGCTGTGCATATGCCAGATACAGCTGCTAAAGCAAGAACTGCGTATAAGTAAACATTATATGAGTCAGCAGTCTGTACAGATGTTTCAGAAGCTGTAGAGCTGTCAGCAGAAACAGAAGAAGCTTCTGTAGAAGCATTTGCAGAATTATCTGTAGAAGCATCTGTAGCAGAAGAATTATCTGCTGTAGTGCTGTCTTCTGTAGAGCCGCTATTATCAGCATCGTTCTTAGTATTATCAGATGGTGTATTAGTATTATCATCAGAAGCATTATTCTTAGCATCTGCAATAGCCTTTACCTCTGCTGATACATCGAAAGGATTAGCCTTTCCTTCGAGCGCATAAAGATAAGTTACAAGACCTATCATAGCATCCTGACTTGCGTATGTTGATATCTTTTCAGGATTGTAATAATCTTCTATAGGAGTGTATGCACCCTCTATCTTATCAGACTTAAAGTTAGCAACAAATCCCTTATATGTAGTAGCTGCAAATGCTGCATCACCATACTGTGCCTGCATAGCAAGTGCAAGTGCTGTAGAGTCAGAGTTAAGTGAACCCCAGCTTGTTATAGTTCCGTCTTCCGGATTAGCAAGGCTTGTTGTGTAAGCTGTTGCGCCGTCAATCTGTTTCTTAACTTCAGCATCAGTCTTATAGAGACTTGCGAAGAAAGGAAGTACAGTACCATTGTTATCAGCGCTGTGTCCCCAGTAATCAATACCGCTGTTATCTGTGCAGAGTGCAAGTAAAGCTGTCTTAGTTACAGCAACAGCATTATCAGCATTAGTAAGACTGTCCTTGTAAGAAGCGATGGCAGCGTAGTAAGCACCTAAAAGATATGGGTTAAGATTATTAGTGAGCTCATCTGAAGTAGCATTTGCAATAATGTTATCAAAAGCAGCGACAACATTAATTCCGTTATAATCAGCAGCATCCTTGTCAAGAACAGCAAGTGTTAAAAGAAGGTATGCATAGTTGGAATAAATGTCATTTGCAAATGAGCTTGCATTTTCAAGGTTAAGTGTTCCATCAGCATTAAGAAGTGCATCTACACTCTTAAGATATGCATCAGCCTGTACAGAACAATCATATCCTGAACGTACAGAAAGAATAAGGTTTCTTGATGCATTGTAAAATGTACTTGTGTTTGAGATGTCTGTGAAATCAGTGTTATCCATAAGGAACCTGGCTGTAGCCTTAGCTTCTGTTCTGACTTCACTAGCGGATACTGTGTCAGTACCGGCTGTTGTTACAGTAGAATCTGCCATAGCTGGAACAACGCTCATGCATATGAGGCATGCTGCAATGACTAATGAGCAGATTCTCTTTCTTAAAGTATTCATATATCCTCCTTACCAGACTCTCACCAGCTGGCGTGTAATATTATTGTGCAGTAAATATCCTGACTTGCCGCTTACGGTTAACAAACCTGCCATATCTTTGCCTTCCCATGTACAGAATATAGCTATATATTGAGGGAATACCATTATATACTGAATATATAGTAAATCTGCTTACAGTGGCGTAATAAAGATATGTATCGGCATACAGTAGAGTGAGCTGTTATGGATTCTGACCATATTCCTTACTGCCGTATAGATTGTACAGTCAGAGTAAGGAATATGTCAAGAAATATTGATATTAGAACTTTAGATTTCTTTTTGAATAATGATTGCGTCTGTTTCTTGGAGAAGTTCTGTTCTTACAAATATAAACGATAATAAATACACCAGCGGCAGCCCCAAGTACTATCCATATATTTACTTTCAGGCAGCGCTTAGGAGAAAGTGACGTGTTTTCTTCTTCGTTGCTAAGATAAGGAAGCTGGCTGTCTTTAATGGCATTACCTGAGGATATAGTTAAAGTTGTGGCTCCGACAGTGTTATCGCCGTACTTATAGTTAAGCTTTGCAGTAAGCTTGTCATCATTGTTTGTTATGTCATAGTCAGTGTTTACATCCATAGTTACATCAGAAGTAGAGCCGGTAGTAGGAATAGTTATAAATGATGCACTAAGGTTAAAAGCAAGCTTTGACCTGCCAAAAACATCTGAAGAATAGTAATTATCAGTTGAGAACAGTGAGCTTATCTGTGAGTCAGAAGTAGTTGACTTCTTGAAGTTGTTAAAGCCCCAGTCAAACAGTGTTCTCGTATCTGTGTAACGGATTGTATCATCAGGTGAGCGGAATACAACGCATATAAGTCGCATACCATCTTTTTCTGCAAATGTTACGAGTGTCATAAGTGATTCGTCAGTAAATCCGGTCTTTCCACCCTTACAGTATTCATAGTAAAATTCGCGGTCTTTAAGCATTTTATGACGATGTCTTATAGTACGCTGTGCCGACATATTGGTAGCCGGAATAGTATATGATGATGAAGTTGAGTCGATATTAACAAAGGAGGCATTGTTGTAGCAGCCTCTTGCAATCATCGCCATATCATATGCTGTTGTGTAGTGGTTGGCATTGTATAATCCGCTTGGATTGGCAAAGTGGGTGTTTATGGCACCAAGCTCCTTCGCCTTGTTATTCATCATATCAACAAATGCATCGGCCGTTCCTGCAACCTGTTCAGCAAGTGCATAAGCTATCTCATTGGCTGAATATAATAAAAGTCCGTATAATGCCTGCTCAACGGTAATCTGTTCTCCAGCCTTCATACTAAGATTGGCATCCTCATATGGGTTGACAGAATTTGCGGCGTTAGTTGAAATAGTCATTGTATCGCTTAGGTTACAGTTTTCAATAGTAAGAAGACCTGTAAGAATTTTGGTTGTGGAAGCAGGATAACACTTGCGGTAGGCATCCTTTTCGTAGAGTATGGAGCCTGTATCGGCATCTATAAGAATGGCACTTTCGCATGTTATGGAAGGTGCATCAGGCCATGCGGCAGATGTGTCAGTGCTTCCAGTTGCGGCAGCTACGGGTGTTGCCATTGAAAATACGGTAACTGCAATAATCGTTGTGGCAGTTACCATACTTAAAGTTTTTTTAATATATTTTTTAAATGCATTAAACATAGATAAATCCCCATTTTCATATAAGATTTTGTTTTCTATAGTAATATAACACAACTTTTTTTTCTTTAAAATAGTTATTTATAGTCTTTTAGACTTTTTATACTTTTGACACTTACATCATAATATTTTTAAGATTGATTATGGACAGTAACTATAGTATGATATTAGGATGTCATTGTCATATGGTAATAATCCCACGATATGCGAATATTTAGCACGGAACAATCCGTAGGTATTAAAGTCGGGAGTTTGCCCACGATACTAAAAAAGAATTATGCAGATAAAAATGCGTGTGTAATAATTTACACTATTTATTATGGATATGCAGGATAGAATGGAGGAAAATATGCGTTTAAGAAATGTACCCGGTGCAAGAGAGGTAATGGTAGAGAATGAATATGTATTCACAGAACCGGAAGGAATGAAAGGAACTTGGAAGGATGTGTTTAAAAACGATAATCCAATTCATATAGAGATAGGAATGGGAAAAGGTGTGTTTATAACAACACTTGCATCAATGAACCCGGATATTAACTATGTAGGTATAGAAAAGTACTCGAGCGTGCTTTTAAGGGCAGTTGAGAAGCAGGATGAGCTACAGCTTCCTAACTTAAGATTTATCCGTATGGATGCAGAGAATATTAATGAAGTGTTTGGAAAGGACGAGGTTGACAGAATATACTTAAACTTCTCAGACCCATGGCCAAAGGACAGACACGCAAAGAGAAGACTTACATCAAGACAGTTTTTTGCAAGATATGACCAGATGTTAAAGAAAACAGGAAGAGTTGAGTTTAAGACAGATAATAAAGACTTATTCGACTTTTCAGTGGAAGAGGTTAAGGAAGCAGGCTGGATACTTGAGGAATGTACATACGACCTTCACAACGATGCGCGACTTAATGAAGGCAATGTCATGACAGAGTATGAGAAGAAGTTCTCAGAAATGGGCAATCCGATATGCAAGCTTATCGCAGATAGAAAATAAAAAAGGAACAATCCGTAGGTATCATAGTTGGGGGCTTTTGAC
>FR886275.1:0-27444 GCA_000436535.1 Eubacterium sp. CAG:252
TTAATTATCATAGAAGTTTGAATTTACAGACTTTTTTTCATAGTCTCCAAATAATAACAATCGCTATGTGTATTGCAGCTACTATGCTGACTCGCTTTCTTCCATTTTTTATATTTAATGAAAATAAAAAAACACCAGCATATGTACAGTATCTTGGAAAATATCTTCCTTCTGCTGTTTTTGGTATGCTGGTGATATATTGTCTTAAAAATGTGAGCATATTACGTGGCAGCCATGGTATACCTGAACTTATATCTATCATTATTACCGGAGTACTGCATATATGGAAACGCAATATGCTGATATCAATAGCTGGAGGCACTATATGTTATATGCTTCTTATACATTTTATATTTACAGATATCTGATATCTGTATAGTTTTTATTTTATGCAGAATGTATAGCGGATAGTACTTCGCATATATCTCCATCTATACATAATGCTCTATCACTAATCTCCTTTGGTGCAAATGCTTCTCCATAATTAATGCATACATACGAAGCATCTGGATTTTTATATGTTTCATTCCAGAAGTTATATTTTACTATGCCGGGTGTGTTCATTCCTACTCCAAGTTCTAAGAATAATACCCTGTCTTTTTTATGCCTTCTCATAAAGTCTGAATATCTTCCTCCTGCCTTATACCATCCCTCATCCTGCACAAATGTATCATCTGCCCTTAAGTTCATAGACATCGGCTTTCCACACACCGGACAATATGGTATAAGCTTTGATGGAATTCTCATATCTTTCTGCTGCTCTACCATATCACGCACAATATCTTCATTATCATATGTGACATCGCTACAAGGCTCACTGCACTGGAACAAGCCATAATCCCCCTGTGTATAGAATAGTCTGTGTTTATCAAAGCCGGCCTTCTGGAACTGGTGGTCAACATTGGTTGTAAGCACAAAATAATCTTTATTCTTAACAAGTTCAAAAAGTCTTTTATATGTTCCATTGTCCACATCCATATATCGGTTAATATATATGTATCTCGACCAGTAAGCCCAGTGCTCCTCAAGACTTTCAAATGGATAGAAGCCGCCTGAATACATATCTTTAAAACCATACTTTTCAATGAAATCAGAGAAATTATCTTCAAAACGCTTTCCTGAATATGTAAACCCTGCCGAAGTTGACAGACCTGCTCCTGCGCCTATAACTATCGTGTCCGATTTATTCAATAACTCTTCTAATTTTTTCACTTTACTATTCTCATATTTTTCATTACATATCTTAAATCTTGTATCATCTGAATTAACTTCTGCTGCTTTTACATTAACTGTCTTATTATCGGTATCCAAGCAGCCTCCTGTAAATGCTGTAATCTTCTTCTTTAAAAACATTAAATACCACCCTCTCTATTCTGTCATCCTCTTTTAGATAATCCTGTACTGTCTGCACGGCTATTTCAGCAGCTTTATTCTGTGGAAAATGAAACACTCCAGTGGATATGCAGCAAAATGCTATACTTTTAAGTCCACTATCCGCAGCAAGTTTAAGACATGACCTGTAACAGTCTGAAAGCTCATTACAATGCATTTTCGTAAGTCTTCCTGATACAATAGGGCCTACTGTATGAAGCACATAACTACATGGAAGATTATATGCCGGTGTTATCTTGGCGCTCCCTGTCGGTTCTTCATATCCCTGCTCATTCATAAGTTCATCACACTTAAGACGAAGCTGTATTCCGCTTACGCTATGTATTATGTTATCTATGCAGGAATGATTTGGTATAAAGCAGCCTCTTAATGCACTGTTAGCTGCATTTACGATTGCATCTATCTTTAATGTTGTTATATCACCACGCCACAATACAAGTCTGTCATCAAGCGGCGAAGCCTCTAATGCAGTACTGTCAGTTATACCACGCATACTAACTTCTTCACTTAAGTAATCGTCCTGTAGCCTGCGGAATTCATCACTTATAGGTTCCGGCTCACGCACATTCATAAGTCCTCTTAACAGCCTTTTCTGTTCCTCCTCATCCTCTGGTATGCTTAATGCCCTGTATTGAGGCGACTCTGCAAGCAGGTCTTTTATAAGTTCTATTCTTTTTTCTTCGTGTGTCATATCTATCCTCATTTCTGTGCATGTTTTTTGCGCATAACAAGTTTGTATCAAGTGCGCGCAGACACAAATCTCACGTGTGAAAAATTGATTTTTCACACTATCCCCATTATTTAACATTATAATGATTTATTGGCAAAATGTATTTTTAAAAATTTACTCACTTATAGTTATTTTAATATTTTCTCATCATATTGTTGTATAATGTTACTATATTTTATCTACCTTTTATAATCATTTACCCACCAAATATTTTATTTAAAATATTTATTACTGTATATTATTCACTGCCTTGACAGGACAATTCTCATAACACGCCCCACAATGAAGACAATTATGTTTATTTATTATATAAGGTGTTCCCTCATATATACATTTCTGCGGACATACCTTCTGGCACGCTCCACAACCTATACATTTATCTGTTATATGATATCCTTTTTTATGTATTGTAGCACTTCCAAACTTGTATGTGTCCCTGAATATAGGATTAACACCAAGATTAAAGTACTCAAGCTCTGCCTTATCAATACAAAACACTATTCCTATATTTCTTGTGTCACCCGGATATACATTGGCAAGATATGGCTGTTCTTCAAATATTTTATCCATCCACTTTTTCTGTTCATCCTCCGCCACTGGGTATGCCTTTCCCGACAAACGTATCATTTCCTTATATTTCGTATAAGCAAGTGTCTGAACCCTTCCATCTCTTAACAACTCTTTACAGAAGTTCTTACCTCTTGCCGTAAAAAAATATAGTGCATCAGGCTCATAATGAATAGCACTTATATTTCTTATCTGTGGTGCACCAGTTTCATCAACCGTTGCAAATGCAAGCACCCCAACAAGCTGCATTTTTCTTAAACATGTTGCTAAGTCCATAATTTTCCTCCATTCAATATTTATACTTTAAGTTCTTTACTATAAATTTTCATTTATTATTTCATCTGCTAATCTATGGTATTCTATTTATTTTTTCGGATAAAACATTTTTACTCTTCAATAATTACGGTTCGTCCTGCCCTTCGTGGCTTACTGTGTGGCTGTTCGCCATCTATCAATCCAAGAATAACGAACCCCTGACATGCATAATTATCAGGCACATTCCATTCCTTCATTAACCTCTTACCTTCTTCTGATGCAAATGTTTCATAACCTCTTGATACTATACACGATGCTATTCCAAGCTCTGTCGCCTGTAGCACCATATTTTCCATAATACAGAATGCATCGGCTGTCTTGAAAAGAAAGTTATCCTGTCAAAATGCGCCATATTCATCTTACCTATATGAGCTGTAAGTTCTTTGTTATGTACCGCAACCATCATACTTCTCTGACCTCCACCTGCGTTAGGCGCATATTTTCATTATAATAATATTATTATAATTCTTCACCCGTAATATCGTTTCTTGTCTTCCAGCACTGTGGGTCAGCACCATAGAAGCTGCCATTCGTGCCATTGGCTACCGCAGGACATCCACGGCACCACGCCTTAAGTTCACATTTACTGCACTTCGTAAATTTATCATAATCTCTATAATTTTCCATCTGCCCTACCCAGACATCAGCAAGCCTGTCCTCATATACATTGGCAACCTTACTGTCAGTAACTCTCCTGCATGCCATAATATCACCATTGGAAGCTATCGTTATATGGCAGTTACCACAATTACAGCCGCCATATATCACTCCTGACTTAGCATATTCTGGAATACTGAATTCTCCATTTTCGTATTCATATAAGGTCCATAAATGGTCTTTTTTATTAAAATAAGTTTCGCACCCTTCCGCTTCATATTTCTTTATCTTTTCATCACATATCTGAAGCAGCTTTTTATATTCCTGTGGTGTCATACTTGTGTCGACCTCCCCACCTGTAGGAACATATCTTGAAAATGCAAATACTTTTACTTTCGCTTTAACAACTGTATCCATAATATCTGGTATCTCATTCATATTGGTCTTTGATACTGTACTCATAATTACACTCTTAATACCTGCACGGTTAAGACATCCTACTTTTTCCAGTGTAGTATCAAAGCTTCCGGGCTTTCTGAACCAGTCGTGAGTTTCTTTCATTCCATCTAAAGACATCTGATATTTTTCACAGCCACACGCCTTTAACATCTGACAGACTTCATCATTAAGGTGGAAAGGATTACCCATAAGTGTAAATGGTATGTCTTTACTTTTCAGAAGCACCATAAGTTTCCAGAAATCAGGATGCAGAATAGGGTCGCCACCTGTTATATAAAAATATGGTATTCTGTTATACACCCTGCAAAAGTCCTCACAATTATCGACAACTTTCTGCATTTGCTCCCATGTCATACTTTTTAATGCCTTACAGCCATCTCCTGAAAATATATAACAATGCTTGCATCGCTGGTCACATTCATCTGTAATATGCCATTGAAATGAAAAATATGATTTTCTCTGTGTATTCTTGCTCATATCCGCACCCATCCTCTCTGTTTAAAGTTGTATTATATAAAACTCTGCTCAATTAACTTTTAATCAATATTTACTGATAATAAAAAACTGGTTCAAATGCACATTTATCGTTATCAATACATCTCTGTAAATAAATATACATATTATTCTTTAACCAGATTATCTGTATGCATAGGCAGATAATCTGGTTTTACTATTAATATTTGTTATGAATATCTAAGCACTCTTCTTACTTTTCTCCTGCTCCGCATGCTGTTCCACATGCTGCTGGTTTCTCTTCTGGCTTTTCTCCTGCCACACATGCTGTTCCACATGCTGCTGTCGCTGGCTTATCCTCTGCCTTCATCCATCCAAATAAATTTGCTAATGCCATAGCTGTTACCTCCTGTATAATATATTGTCTGGCTGTCGCCGATTACATTTTCATAATATCAATTATTGAAAATTAAACAACTACGCACTTTTTTGTGGGTTAGTTACATAAAGGTGACTATTGGATATTCCCCACAATAACAAACACAGGCTCATGAAGTATTCTTTCACAAGCCTGTGTCATTCAAATATTAATTTTACAAGTAATCAATAATTCAGCAGTTGCATCTGCATTTCATTTACATAATCTTGTTACCAGCTCTTGAATATTTAATACACTCTTTACAATAAATTGATATATTAACTATCCATATCAGGCTTACTACAAGTGATGGAAGAAAGCCTGTATTAAACATAAGTGCACTGATTGCAAGAATAATTGCAAGTACACAACACATACTATTTGTCACATTAAATGCCTTGTATGCACATTTACCAACAACAATCTTTTCAGCCTCATCACATGTTTCCATCCACTTCTTCTGAAACTTCATATCATATACCGATGCTGTTTTTTCCGGATTCATTATCTTTATACTATCAACACACTTCTGCTGTATGATAACACTTTCTGCCATAATACACAAAAATGCTATAATAGCAGCTCCAAAACCTACTGTACTGTTAACTTTTTCAAATAATGATGTGCCACATGAATAAGATGCTGCGAGAAGAAAATATGAAATTATAAGCGCACCGCTTGAAACCCACTGAACTATAGAAAGCTTCTCTTCAATGATGTCTGATACATCTTCATCTTCACCATCCCACATTAACAACTGTTTCTTTGCCTTTTTGTAATAAGGAACTAATACAACCGGCATTATAACCGCTATAGCAACCATAATCCATGGTGCAACAAACATTCCAAACTTAAGTCCTGCCGCCTTAATACTTCCTGACAATCCATCAATTCCATTTGCAGCAGCAAAATATCCCATTACACCTCCAACCAGAGCAGCAGCGATACATAACACTATAAACTTAGGCAATGCCTTTCTGTTTGCTTTCTTAATTTCTTCATTTCCCATCATTTTGTTCCTCCTGTAAATAAAATACTTCTTCCACGGTGACTCCACATACTTTTGCAATCGTTAATGCAAGAGTGACTGACGGCGAATAATCTCCCCTTTCTATAAGACTGATTGTCTGCCTTGACACTCCGCACAGTCTTCCCATCTCCTGCTGATTGACACCTAGCGCAGCCCTGCGTTCTTTCAAACGATTTCGCAGTATCATACTACACCTCCATATGACAACTTTTATTATCATCTTGACAAGTTTCATTGCTATTATGACAACTTCTCTTGTCATTTTGCATTATACTCTTGTCATTATATGGTGTCAATACTTAATTAAAATAAAATAATATCCAGCAATAAGACTACATTAAAATCTACCAAACAATAGATTTTAATATTTATATCTCATTACTGGATATTATTATTCCTCAAACATATTAAGCATTTTATGAAGTATCCTATATAATTCTTTTGCATCTTTTTCATCAAGTGCAACGCAGCCTGCCATTTTATATGGCACTTCGACAGCTTTTTCCCGAAGCTGTCTTCCTTCATCTGTAAGACTTACTATAAGACTTCTCTCATCCTTTACATCACGCTGCCTTATAATCAGATTTTCTGCTCAAGCCTTTTTAAAACAGGTGTCAATGTGCCTGAGTCAAGATAAAGCCTTGCGCCCAGCTCTTTAACATTAATCTGACCGTCCTCCCACAGCACCATCATAGTAATATACTGCGTATATGTAAGGTCGATATCATCAAGATATGGCTTATATCTTCTCACAATCTCCTTGGCACAGGCATATAAAGGAAAGCATAACTGGTTATCAAGCTTTATCGCCTCATATTTATCATTATTATTTTTATCAATTACCTTTTTGTTATTGCTCTGTTTTACTGTAGAACTTTTGTCAGATTTATTATTTTTCATACCGTTCCTCGTTTCTATGCACATTTTCATACCGACCTTAATCATAGAAATATCTATTTTCCAACCGGTTCAAGCTGTCCATCGTAAGCCTTTCTTACCGCAATCGCAAGCTGTCCGGAACATGAGGTAGGTCTTCTTCCGCACTTTATATCGCCAAGCTTACTCTCTATATCTTCCACTGTCCAGCCGTCAAGAATTCTTTCTATGTACACAATCTATTGTCAATAGGTTGTGCGCAATTTATTTTATTATTTTGATTTTAAATATAATATAACAGGATAAATACTAATGCCTTTTACTTATTTATTGACATTTTTCATATAAGAAATATAATTATTATATTGACGAAACTGAATTAGTATTATTATATTAATCTAACCAATATAGAAATTATTATCTATATAATACATAAAGCATTATCTATAAATTAACAAATTTAAAATATCACATAATTCTATGTGTGCTATAAAGATTTATCTTTTATGATTTGTTTAAATGTATCTTCGTCAATAATAAATTTTTTTATCACTCAGATACATTTTAATAGATTATGCAAAATATATTTTTCTAATGCATCTCATTTTAAATTTGCTCATTTATAAGTTATTATATTAACTTAATTGAAATATAAAGAGGAATAAAATATCCTTGAAATAGGTAAAAAGACTTAATTAATTAGGAGGGAAACTATGCTGACAAAGGAAGAATTACCTGAATGTCCTGTAGCAACAACCGTGCAGCTTATCGGCAGCAAGTGGAAGCTGCTTATTATAAGAAATCTGCGTATGCGCCCTTGGAGATTTAACGAACTAAAAAAAGACCTTGACGGAATAAGCCAGAAAGTGCTCACTGACAGTCTCCGCTCTATGGAAGAAGACGGGCTTATAACACGTACTGTATATCCGGAAGTGCCACCACGCGTTGAATATACACTCAGCGAATTAGGTCAGTCTATGAGCCCTATTCTTGATGCTATGCAACAGTGGGGAACTAATTATAAGAATTCATTTAATTAGAAGTGTGCTCAAGATATTTTGCAACAGCATTTTTTATTGCATTTGACGTAACCATTGCGCCTGATACATCATCTATATCAGGCGTTTTTTTATTATTTTCTAATTATACCCCTACTCAAACCTCCACGTCTGCCCCTGTGTCTTTAACGGATAACTTATAATGCTTGAAAGTGTACTTCCAAAGAGCACCAGAATAACCATATTATTAAAAGCAGACGTATAAGAGTCTTTATAAACCTTTGCTAAAAATGTGGCATATAAAACTATAAGAATTAAAGGGGTTATCATTGATGAAAATAACATTCCCTTATCTTTAAAAAATAATTTACGGTTTCTGTCTACAAGCGCAGCTACTTCTCTCATTACTGTCCACCTTTCTTTACTCTGAAGCTTAAGTCATTAACTGCCTTGACATCACCAAAGCTTTTATTTAGATGTTCTATTTCTATAATATCTATATACTTTTTTCTTATCACGTCTACACTCATAACAGTAAGTTGCATTTTTAGCATACTAAGTTGCATAATTTACATAGATATATTGGCGTTATTTATCAAAATATATGTGTTACACAAACAAAATTTACCTAAAACTCCAACTATAACTGCATATAAAAGAAGTGTCATTATTCCTGCCATATATAACCCCTCCTTATTCTCATAACTCAATAAACACATTTAAAGAATAACATAAAATAAATCTTCCCCTTGTAAATTAATCGGGCTGTGCAATATTTTAAATCTGCTTACATATAATTATAATCGTATAATACAGTTAAAGAATTAATAAGTCAATATTATACACTTTTATCCTTCATAAGAAATGCCGAATTAATTATTACAAATACTGACCCTGTATTATGTACAAGTGCGCCTATAACCGGATTAAGTATGCCTGTCATCGCAAGCACAATGGCTACAAAGTTAAGCAGCATTGAAAATGTAAGGTTGAACTTTATCTTTGTCATCATCCTCTTTGATAATGCAAACAAATGTGGAAGTTCCTTCACCTCATCATCAACAAGTGCTATATCTGCCGCGTCCACAGCAATATCACTTCCAACACCTCCCATGGCTATTCCCACAGTTGCATCAAAAGGAAGGTCTGGTATAACCTTAAATATACTTAACAGGAGTGCTATACCTGATATTATAAGAAATGTTATATCCTTTTTAACTCCTCCCCATTCTAATAATTCTTCTAACTTTTTCATTATACAACCTCTTTTGCTTATCCATTGTTAAAATGTCATTTTATACCTATGTGGGTATATGCTGTCAACATAAAGCCCAAAATTATATTGATAATTATTTTCAATATAACCAATTCTTCTCTTTAATATATTGATAACTATAATTCGGGAAATTAAAATATTGTATAATTCTATCCTTGCCGCGATGATATATTTTTATATTTTATTAAATATATTTAGAATATTGATGAAATAACTTATTTTTAACTAAAATACATTTATATCAAAAAAAACCCCTGCCATCATCTTCCTCAATGATAGCAGGGTAGTGTATTGTCACATTTTAATAATGTCAGGCTCATAAGTTCACAATTCTTTCATTCCGATACGAATTATCTTGTGACCTTCTGACCCTGACATTATATAATTACTGCATATTAGCAAATCTTTCTATCGCCTTTGTAAAGTTCTTTATTTCTTCTTCGTCACCACTTTCAAGCGCATCCTTTATACAGTGATTGATATGTCCCTCAAGAACTACCTGTCCACACTTATTAAGTGCTGACTTGGCTGCATTTAACTGTGATAATATGTCTTCACAGGGAACATCCTCATCTATCATCCTGTCTATCGCCTGAACCTGTCCTATTATCTTTTTTAATCTTCTATGAAGATTATCTGAGTCCATACATTTTTTCATAATTCTCTCCATTCACAAGCTGATTTATTACTTCTATCTCTTAATAATCTCCGAAAGATTATCCTGTATAGCCTTTGCTATCTCCGGCTTATTCATAGAATATATATGTATATGATTAACTCCATTCGCTATAAGGTCTATAATCTGGTCTGTTGCGTATGCAACACCTGCCTGACTCATTGCACTTTCAGTATCACCAAATCTGTCCACTATATTCTTGAAACGCTCAGGTACATTACAGCCTGAAAGCTTCACTGCATTTTTAACCTGTGCTCTCTTAGTTATAGGCATAATTCCCGGAATTACAGGAACTGTTATGCCTGCTTCTCTTATTCTGTACATAAAGTTAAAGAATATATTATTGTCAAAAAACATCTGTGTTGTAAGATACTCACATCCGGCTTCTACTTTTCTTTTAAGACCTTCTATGTCAGCATTTCTGTCTGCCGAATCGGGATGTACTTCTGGGTAGCAGGCTCCACCAACACAGAAATCTCCGCATGCCTTTATAAGTTCTGCAAGTTCTGATGCATGAGCAAAGTCAGTAAACACTTCTCCTTCATAATCTCTTGGAATATCTCCTCTTAATGCAAGTATATTTTCTATGCCTGCTGCCTTCATATCAGAAAGTGCCTGCCTTATACTGTCCTTACCTGCACATACACAGGTAAGATGTGCTATCGTTGCAACATCATATTTTTTCTGAATTTCTTCTGCAAGTCTTATAGTAAGTCCCTTAGTGCTTCCTCCCGCTCCATAAGTGACACTCATATAGCTTGGATTAAGTGCTGCTATCTGCGTTGCAGCCGCCTCCACCTGCGCAAAGTCTGTATCCTTCTTTGGTGGAAATACTTCAAATGATAACGTTGGTTTATCCTGTTTTAATACTTCACTGATTTTCATATATGCAATTCCTTTCGTTTGTATATTGATATTTTTATTGATAATCGAATAAGTTTTATTCTAAAGCTGTCCGTATCAATACCAATCTGCTTCTAATATTAAATAAAATCTACAAATCAGTTAATTATTCTAAGTATAAGTTACTATTAATTTTACATATTTGCAAATCTTATATTATAAATAATAACAGTTAATTACATCAACAGTTTCCGCTAAATCAGAAGCGAAATATATATCCTTCTGGCGTTCCTTAGCAGATAACCCCATCTTAATCATATGTGACAGCATTTCTTTCATACTGTCATAATATCCATTGAGATTGTAGAATATGCATGGTGCAGAAAGCTGGTTAAGAGATAACTTGGACATAACCTCTGTTATCTCCTCCAGCGTTCCTGTTCCGCCCGGAAATGCTATAAATGCATCACCAAGCTCTATCATCTTTGTCTTTCTCTCAGTCATATCTTTAGTTACAATCAGCTCTGTTATCTCGTCATACTGAACCTCTGCCTCTACAAAAAACTGTGGTTCAACACCGATTACCCTGCCACCTGCCATAAGCACGCTTTCTGCAAGCTCGCCCATTAGCCCTGTCTTAGAACCTCCGTACACAAGTGTATGTCCATTCGTGCCTATCCATTCTCCAAGCTCTCTTACTGCTGTTGTAAATGTATTATCTATACCTTTATTAGCTCCCAAATATACCGTTATATTCACTTTTTATCCACCTTATTCATTTTTATATTATAACCTATAAATGAGCAAATACAGAAAAATGCACAAAAATATTTTGCTTTTGTTTGTACTTCAGATACATTTTAATAGATTATGAAAAATCTGTTTTTCTGACACGGATATAATTGTGCAATATTTTAAATTTGCTCATTTATAGTTATAACAAAACATATCAACACTTCATAAAATGCCATATTTACGACTCTTTATTTATTGCCGTTTCTACAGGGAATTAAGTTCGGCCCTGAACATAATTCTCCTTGTCCCTCTTATATTCTCAAACTGAATTTCATATGTCTGTGTCATCTTATCTATCTTTATAATCTCACCCACGCCGAACACCTTATGCCTTACTTTATCACCCACAGCAAATACAGCCTTAGGCAGCATCTGCTCTGTTTCACCGTGAATGACAATCCTGCTGCCATTGATACACTCTAGAAGATTAGTGTCTATGTCGCTTAAAAATGCAGATGGTCTTACATAAAATCTGGCATCCCTTTTCCGGTAACTGCTAAGATACAACATATTCTTAGCCCTTGTTATTGCAACATATAGCAGTCTTCTTTCTTCCTCGAATTCGTCCTCGTTACGCAGTCTGTTGCTTGGAAACTGTCCTTCAACTAATCCCGGAACGAATACCGTATCAAACTCAAGCCCTTTTGATGTGTGAATAGTCATAACCCTTACAACATTATATTCACCATCCTCGTCCTGAGCAGAAAATAGTGCAAAATGACTTAAAAGGTCAGCAAGCTCCACTTTTTCCTGATTATCATCTTCAAGTGCCGTTATAGTCCTTATAAGCTCTGATACATTATCAAGCCTTGTCTGGTCTATATCCTGCTCAAGTGCTTCCCTGTATCCCATATCAAGGCACTGGTTTACTATATCCGTACAACTGTAATCCTTATATGTGCCATGAAGCCTTACGATATCCTCATAATAACCAATAACTGCTTTCTGTGTTACCTCACCCTCTGCTATCAGCTTTCCAAGCGCCTTAAAAAGGCTGCAGCCTTCTGCCTCCGCCACATTTTTAAGCTTCTCGACTGATTTCTTGCCAAAGCCTCTCCTCGGTCTTGATATTGTATACAAAAGGTCCATATCCGTAAGACCATAAACCATACGCATATAAGAAAGTACTGTTCTTATCTCTTCGCTCTCATAAAACTTAGCACCGCTCAATATCCTGTAAGGAATTTTTCTTTTAACAAATGCTTCCTCCAATGACCTCGTCTGTGATGCTGCCCTGACAAGCACCACATTATCACTGTACTTCATATTCCTGGCAATATTATCAAGTATAGTGTCAGCTATCCAGAGTGACTCCTTTTCCTCTGTATCAGGCGCATTAAATACCGGCTTTCTTCCATCCGGACGATGTGATATCATCTGCTTTTCAATCCTGTTCTGGTTAGCCGATATAAGTGACTTTGCTGCATCAACTATCTGCGGCGTACTCCTGAAATTCTCTGTAAGATAATAATCCTTTGCGTCCTCGTGCGTTACATCGAACTTTATCATATACTCCGGGTCTGAACCACGCCACGTATATATATTCTGGTCATCATCCCCCACAACAAACAGGTTCTGATACATTCCACTAAGAATACCAAGTAACATATCCTGCTTTCTGTTGACATCCTGATACTCATCACACAGCACGTACTGGCACTTTTCCTGCCAGCGTATACGTACATCCTCATCCCTGTTTAATATATAAAGTGTAAAGTTAATGAGGTCCTCAAAATCCAGTGCGTAATTATCACACTGTCTTTTAAGATAATTATAAAATATTTTTTTATCAGCGTTTTTTTCATATGCCGCATGTCTTTTAAGCTCTGCCTTGTCATAGCTTGCCATAAGCTCAACATAAGACATATCCTGCTTTATCATATCAATATCGTTCATTATCTTCTTTGCAGTCTTGTCCTTAAGCGATATTCCCATATCCTCTGCCACATTTTTAATCATATCAGTCTGTGCTTTCTTATCAAGAATAGTGAATGTCTTAGGAAATGTAACCCTGTGAATTTCCTCCTTAAGAAACATATTGCAATATCCGTGGAATGTCCCAGTAAAGCAGTTGGCATTATCTCCGACTATCTCTCTTAATCTGTGCTTCATCTGCGCTGCCGCTTTATTAGTAAATGTGAGCGCAACTATAGATGATGGCTCTACGAAAAGTTCTGTTATAAGATATGCTATCCTGTATGTTAATACAAATGTTTTTCCTGAACCCGGAACAGAGGATACTCTTATATTACCCTCTGTTTCAGTCATAGCTTTAACCTGTTCTTTAGTAGCCTTCTTAGGTATGTCCATATTAATCCTCATTTCCTGCTTATATCCAATAAAGAATTCTCAATAAATTGTAACACACATACTCATATACTTCAAACATTTGTTCGTAAAGCTTTTTCTATCTGGCACAGGTCAAAATCGCATATTTATATCACATTATAATAATGTCAGTTTATAAACTTATCAAGCTCTCTTGTTACATTTTCTCTTGTCTTAAACTTAGGTTCATCGTACACATTTCAAGCCTGTATTTCTTTATCATATATTATCCTCATTCTTAAAATATACTTGTATTCTGTTATCAACGCTTACTTATTTAAATATAGTATTAAATACATTTATACTCATACTCAATTTCTATGTTTTAAACACAGATATACTATAACTTTCCTGTATTGCACCAGTACATCCGCTGTTCCTTTCGTACTTTGCAATCACATTTATCTTAATGCTATATAAACCACACACACTACAATAATCTGTACAGCAAGTATAACCGGCACACCTATCCTGAACTTATTATGCTTAGTCTTATGCCTTACTGTATACATAGCAAGCAGTGCGCCCACTGAACCTCCGATAACTGCCAGCAGTATAAGTGTGCTTTCCCTTATTCTCCACTTATGATGCATCGACTTATACTTATCAATGGCATAGATTATATAGGTTATAATATTAATAAATATAAGCCATATCAGTAATAATTTTAATAATCCCATTATTGTTCTTCTCTTTCATTATAATAATGCAACAGATTTTCTTCTAGAATACATTATATTCCACTTCCTGCACCTGAAGTCTATCACATAAAAATGGGGTATTCAATAAGTTTTATCACATTTTACGTAGAAACACAAAAACACCCCTGCCATCATCACCAACGCAATGACAGCAGGAGTGTTACCTGATTATCTTTTATTCTATTAATAATTATATATCCAAATATAAAAATTATTTCCACCAACAGAAAATAACCATTCTTCCTGATATATGAAACATCTGCTTCTACTCCACTTCCTCAAACTGTGAGTTATAAAGGTCTGCATAGAAGCCACCGCCTTTTGCGAGTAATTCCTCATGATTACCCTGCTCAACGATATCGCCATCTTTCATAACAAGAATAATATCTGCATCCTTTATAGTAGAAAGTCTGTGGGCAATTACAAAGCTTGTTCTGCCCTTCATAAGATTATCCATGGCGTTCTGTATCTGGATTTCAGTTCTTGTATCAACAGAGGATGTTGCCTCATCCAGAATAAGAATAGGATTGTCAGCAAGAATAGCTCTTGCTATTGTAAGAAGCTGCTTCTGTCCCTGTGATACATTACTTGCATCCTCGTTAAGCTCCATATTATAACCGCCCGGAAGTGTTTCTATGAAGTGGTGGGCATGTGCCGCCTTTGCAGCAGCAATAACTTCTTCATCGGTAGCATCAAGCTTTCCGTATCTGATGTTTTCCATAATTGTATCCTTATACAGCCATGTATCCTGAAGAACCATACCAAATGCATCTCTTAATTCACGTCTGTTAAAGTCCTTAATATTATGTCCGTCTATGAGTATGCTACCTGAATTCACATCATAAAATCTCATAAGAAGCTTAACCATAGTAGTCTTACCTGCACCTGTCGGACCTACGATAGCAACCTTCTGACCCGGCTTAACATTGGCACAGAAGTCCTTTATTATAACCTGGTCTTCCTTGTATCCAAATCTTACATGGTCGAATTCAACTTCTCCCTTTATATTATCTGTGGATACAGGATTCTTTACTATCTGTTCTTCTTCCTCTTCGTCAAGGAATTCAAATACTCTTTCAGATGCCGCTGCCATAGACTGAACCTGATTAATAACCTGTGCAATCTGTGTTATAGGCTGTGTAAAGTTCTTTACATATTGTATAAATGCCTGAATATCACCTACTGTAATAACACCATTGATAGCAAGCATACCACCTGAAAGTGCAACACCTGCATATCCCAAGTTACCAACAAATGCCATAATAGGCTGCATCATTCCTGAGAAGAACTGTGACCTCCAAGCTGAAGAATACAGTATATTGTTAGTTTTGTTAAACTCATCTACCATATCCTTTTCCTTGTTAAATGACTTAACAACCATATGTCCACCATAAGTTTCTTCTATCTGTCCATTGATATGACCTAAGTATTCCTGCTGTGTCTTAAAGTAATTCTGTGACTTCTTGATAACAAAGGATACTAAAGCTACTGATATAGGAAGTATAACGATAGCTATAATAGTCATAAGTGGTGATATACTTAACATCATAATAAGCACACCAATCATAGTTGCTGTTGCTGTAATAATCGTTGTTATGCTCTGATTAAGTCCCATACCAAGAGTATCAACATCATTAGTTATTCTTGAAAGAACTTCGCCGTAAGTCCTACTCTCAAAGTACTTCATAGGCATACGGTTGATTTTCTCAGAAATCTCCTTACGCATCCTGTAACATATCTTCTGTGATATGCCTGTCATAATCCAGCCCTGTATAAAGTTGAATATTGCACTGCATGCGTATAATCCAAGCACTATTAAAAGTATCTTTCCTATATACCCAAAGTCGATACCGCCAGTACCTGCTATTTTTCTCATGAGCCCCTCAGAAAGACCTGTTGTTGCCTTACCAAGTATCTTAGGACCTATTACACTGAATACTGTTGAAGCTGCTGCCATAACCATAACAAATATTATAGCTATCTTATATGTTCCGATATACTTTATAAGCTTCCCTATAGAACCCTTAAAGTCCTTAGCCTTCTCTGCCGGCATCATTCCTCTTCCTGGTCCTCCCGGTCCACGTCTTCTAGGAGGCTGCTTGTATGAATTATTATCTGCCATAATTATGCTTCCTCCTTTCCATCAGATATACTATGTCCGTTTTTTTCAATAAATTCATCTGCTGTTTCCTCATTACCTTCAGCAGAATTAAATGTATCCAAAGACTGTGACGATACGGAAGCTTCAAGCTCTTTAGCTGATAACTGTGACTTTGCTATCTGCTGGTATACTTCACAGTTCTTCATAAGCTCTTCGTGAGTACCCTTTCCGACTATCTTTCCCTCATCCATAACAAGTATCTGTTCTGCATGAAGAATAGTGCTTATTCTCTGCGCTACTATAATAACTGTACTGTCTGTAACCTTTGATGCAAGTGCCTTTCTTAATGCTGCATCTGTCTTTAAGTCAAGTGCTGAAAAGCTGTCATCAAATATGAATATCTTAGGGTTCTTTGCTATGGCTCTTGCTATAGAAAGTCTCTGCTTCTGTCCACCTGAAACATTAATACCACCCTGTGCAATAGGTGCTTCGTACTTTCCTGACTTTTCTTCTATAAACTCTGAAGCCTGTGCAATATCAGCAGCTTCCTTAACAGTATCCATAGATGCATCATCAACACCAAACTTAATATTAGACTCAATAGTACCTGAGAAAAGTACACCCTTCTGTGGTACATATCCTAATTCATCCCTTAACTCCTGCATAGATATATTTCTTATATCTTCACCGTCAAGAGTAATAGAACCCTGTGTGACATCGTAAAGTCTTGGAATAAGATTAACAAGTGTTGACTTTCCGCATCCCGTACTTCCTATGATAGCAGTCGTCTTTCCCGGCTCTGCCACAAAGTCAATATCTTCAAGCGCATTTTCAGATGCACCCGGATACTTAAAGTTCACATGATTAAATGAAAGTAATCCCTTATGTGCCTTAAGGCTCTTAGGATTATCGCAGTCCCTTATAGACGACTGTGTGTTAATAACCTCGTCTATACGGTCAGCAGCAACAATAGCTCTTGGAAGCATAATTGACATCATAGTAAGCATAAGGAATGACATAACTATCTGCATTGCATAAGTAATAAATGCTGTCATTGAGCCTACCTGCATAACACCGCTGTCAATTCTGTGCGCAGCCACCCATACTATTCCAACAGAAAGACAGTTCATAATAAGCATCATAACTGGCATCATAAATGTCATAACTCTGTTAGTAAAAAGCATTGTCTTTGTAAGGTCTTTATTTGCCTTATCAAATCTTTCTTCTTCCTTCTTCTCTCTTCCAAATGCTCTTATAACTGAAAGTCCTGTAAGAATTTCTCTTGATACAAGATTGACATTATCAACAAGCTTCTGCATCTTTTTAAACTTTGGCATAGCAACTGCCATAAGAACAAGTACAAAGCCAACAATAACAAGAACTGCAAGAGCGATAACCCACTCCATTCCTGCGCCTGTTGACATAACCTTTATAATACCACCGATACCTATTATTGGTGCATAAAGTACCATTCTTAATACAAGCACACATACCATCTGTATCTGCTGTACATCATTAGTTGTACGTGTGATAAGTGAAGCTGTCGAGAACTTATCAAGCTCTGCATTAGAAAAGCTCATAACATTCCTGTAAACCTTGCCTCTTAAGTCACGGCCTACACCAGCACCAACGCGTGATGCAAAAAATGCTACTAATACTGTACATAATGCTATAAGAAGCGCTATACCAACCATCTTGGCACCTGATACCCACAGATAACGTGTCTGTATAGCCTTCATATCCATGCCTGCCTTTGCATCCATAGACTTGGCATATGCCCTTCCCATAGATGAAACAAGTGATGACCCCATAGTGTCAAATGTTGTCTTAAAGCTGTCTCTCATAGATATAAATGTATCCTTAGGCATCTGGTCTCTGTCATACATAGCCTTGAATATCTGTCTCATATCTACGCACTCAGTTGGCACCATATCACCATCTGAATTCTCCATATCAACATAGAAAGAGTCCAATTCAACTCCTATCTTCTTGCCAATATCAGCAACTGATACGTTAGAAAGTGCGCCAGCATCAACTCCCATCTGTGCCGCCATCTGCTCTCTGAACTGTGTTGCTGTCACTGATGACATCTGATTATTGATAATAAGTGCCATCGCCAGTGTATCATCATATTCATCAAGCTTTTTTTCATTCTTTTCTGTAAGCTTGTAAATATCGCCATCCTGTTCATAACAGCTTTCCCATATACTTATTTCTTCATCCGTCATAAACATTTTAGCTATATCATATTCATCTTTAGTTATTTTTTCTGGAATACTGTGCCCTATACCACCATTCTGGATACCAACATCGATGATATCAGATGTGTACTGTGGAAGCGCAAGGTCACCATTTGCCTGCAATATCAGCAGTATCAGTATTATGATAACCGACTTCCAGTATGGAGCAATACTTTTTAATATTCTGCTCATAACCGTCCCTTTCTTTCCTTAAACTCTCTTTATTTATAATATAATCAATATTAGGCAATAATAGCATTATTGAGAAAATATGTAAATTAAGGAAATAAAAAGCATTTATTAAGTCTTTCTAAACATTAATTCAGAATTATTCTTAATGTATGCAATTTAAAGCAAAATATATCTTGTATACAATATCCTTCTATGTTATTATACGCATTGAGCGTTATTCATCAGAAAATGCATCAGAATATATTTATTTAATATTTTTATATTTCACATAACCTGCATAATGATGCGCGACCTTTACGGCGTGTAAACATTACATTTTTATGTATTAATATCAGATGTATCAACATTTTATTATTTTATTATCTTATTAATAATATTTCTGTGCATATCCCCATGATTAAACGCTACTAATAAATGTCTGAAAGACAGGTGAGTTGTACCATTTTATCAGACGAAAAGGAGAATATTATGAGTAACATTGAAACAAACAACACAGCAGTGGCAAGGAAAACATTTACCACTAAGTACATGGTAGAGCTTGCAGCAATGATAGCTATCATTATTATTATGGCTTTCACACCTCTTGGCTACATCAAGCTTCCCGGTCTTACCATCACATTTCTTACTATACCTGTAGCTGTAGGCGCTATTTTACTTGGACCTGTAGGTGGTCTTATATGCGGTCTTACATTCGGTCTTACAAGCCTTTATCAGGCAGTTACTGGTGGTTCCGTATTTACATTTGCATTATTTAACTTAAATCCTGTATTCACTATAATACTTACAGTTGTTCCAAGAATGCTTGAAGGTTTACTTACAGGTCTTATCTTTAAGGCTCTTCACAACATAAAAAGTGTACAGAAGATTTCTTATTATATAGCAAGTCTTGCATGCCCACTTCTTAACACACTTCTCTTTATGAGTACACTTGTAGCACTTTTCTACAGAACAGACTTTATACAGACTTATGTAACTAAGTTCGGCGTTGGCAATCCATTTACATTCGTAGTTGCCTTCGTTGGAACACAGGGTGCTATTGAAGCTGTAGTATGCTTCATCGTTGCCAGCATACTCTCAAGGTCATTGTATGCAATACTTATGAAAAATGCGTAAATTGCTTTTTATACTGACATAATAATATGATGTAAGGGGCAAGAGGTCAAAAAGCCGTTCGTGCTTGCACGATAAGACTTTTGACTTTTAGACCCGCCTAATAGCAAAAACGGCTGTGCCCTGGCGGTTTTGATACCGCCAGAGCACAGCCAGTTTTTATTATTATATAACCATCACTATACCGTTTTTTCACATTATATATAGCCATCATTATACAATTTTTATATTATATTTCCTTCTCTATATGAGAAAGAAGCTCATTAATCTCATCTGCCAGACGGTTCATCTCCGTACTGTTAGACTCAGGAATACGTATAGAATAGTCCTGTGTTTTCTTAATAGTATCAAAAACAGACATTATATTTTCAATAGGTGTCATTATATTCTTAGTTACAAGTATCTGGGCAACAAACAGACAGAGCACAAGGAATAAGAGAACAAGTCCCAACATAAAACTATATGCTCTGCAAGTCTGCCTCTGTTCACTCAGGTTCTCTGTAACACGTATTCCCCAGTCTGTGTAATCCACATCGGAATAATAAGTTACATAATCATCTCCCTGATACATATAATATATCTTTCCTGATGGATTACTTTCATGGTCAACCTCATCCCATGCTTTCTGGAAACCGTTTCTCTCTGAGTTACTGGTAAAAACAATTGAGAATAATATTAATTAATATTCAAGATATGCACCCTTCATCGGACTTGCAGCATGCTCGCTGAATAATCTTAACACACCCTTTTCATACTTAGGCTTTCTTGGTGTCCACTTTGCTCTTCTTTCCTTTAATATCTCATCAATTTCTTCCATTGACTTATGTTCACCTGCAACACCAATTATATTTAATTTCCTTTCCATAACATCTATTTCAATAAGGTCGCCTTCTTCTACAAGTGCTATAGGACCTCCATCTACAGCTTCCGGACTACAATGTCCGATAACCGGACCTGTTGAAGCACCTGAAAAACGTCCATCTGTGATTAATGCTATGCTTTTTCCTAATTCCTTATCACTGCTTATCGCCTCTGATGTGTAAAACATTTCAGGCATTCCGCTTCCCTTAGGTCCTTCATATCTTATAAATACTGCATCGCCCTTCTGCACTTTATGTTTAAGAACTGCATCAAGACATTCCTCCTCACTATCAAATGGCCTTGCTCTTAATACTGACTTAAACATTTCCTTAGGGCAGGCTGTATGTTTGATAACTGCTCCCTCTGGCGCAAGATTTCCCTTAAGTACTGCAATACTTCCATCAGTTCCTATAGCATTATCATATGAACGGATAATATCGTATCTTGTAATATTTATATTATATCTCTTATTGAATTCCTGAAGCCATTTATCACATTTTTCATAGAAACCATTATTCTTTAATTCCTCAAGATTTTCACCAAGTGTCCTGCCTGTAACTGTCATAACATCAAGATGCAGATGCTGCTTTATCTCTTCCATAATAGCTGGAACTCCACCTGCATAATAAAAACATTCTGCCGGCCAGCGACCTGCTGGTCTTACATCAAGAAGATACCTTGCATTTCTGTGTAATCTGTCAAATGTATCACCTGTAATCTCTATTCCAAATTCGTGTGCAATAGCCGGAATATGAAGAAGACAATTAGTACTTCCTGATATAGCTGCATGGACAAGAATTGCATTTTCAAAACTATCCATAGTTACTATATCTGATGGTTTCATATCTTTCATCTTAGCAAGCCTTACTGACTGTCTTCCGGCTTCTCTGGCATATTCAAGAAGGTCAGGACTTGTTGCTGGCATAAGTGCGCTTCCCGGTAATGCAAGTCCAAGTGCCTCTGCCATAATCTGTAAAGTAGAAGCTGTTCCTATAAATGAGCACGCTCCACAGCTAGGACATGCATTACATTTAGCCCAATCAAGCTTTTCTTCGTCTATCTCACCTCTTTCATACTGCGCACTATACATACCGAGCTGCTCTAATGTAAGCATATCGGGACCCGCATTCATAGTTCCACCCGGCACAAATACTGAAGGAATATTAACTCTTGCCAGTCCCATAAGATTACCCGGAACACCTTTATCACAGCTTGAAAGATATACTCCGGCATCAAATGGTGTCGCATTGGCATGTATTTCTATCATATTGGCAATCATTTCCCTGCTTGCAAGGCTGTAATTAATACCATCTGTTCCCTGACTCTCTCCATCACATATATCAGTACAGTAATATCTTGCACCATATCCGCCTTCCTCTGCTATGCCTTTACGGACTTCTTCTACTAATATATTAAGATGTCCACTTCCGGGATGGCTGTCACCATATGTACTTTCTACCATAACCTGTACTTTTCCCAAATCCTCTTTTTTCCAGCCTGTACCTATTCTTAAAGGGTCTAACTCTGGAGCTGACTTTCTCATTTCCTGACTTTTTAAACACATAATATTTACCTGCCTTTCTTTTATTCAATATATTAATTTAATTTTTAATTTCTTAACAAATTCATCTTTTCAAGCTTGTGATATACTTCTTTTTTTTCACTTTCATCTACACTCATTTCAACATTATCAAACTGAGGCAGACTGAATACACCCAACATTGATTTAGCATCTACAACATATCTTCCGCATATTAAATCAACATCATTCTTACACGCCTCTGCTATCTGAACCAGATGTTTGGCATCTGTCATATTATTTAAATATACTGGTATTCTTACCATTATGTAACCTCCTGTTTAACACCTTTCATTAAGTTACCTTTAAGCAAATATTGAAATAATCAGACTTACAATTAATGCTGTTACACCTATTAAAGTTTCCATAACTGTCCACGATTTCAATGTTGTCTTCTCATCTATCTCAAGAAATGTTCCAACAAGCCAGAAACCCGCATCATTAACGTGACTTAATGCTGTAGCACCTCCGCATATTGCACAGCACATTGCAGCCCTGTATAATACGCTTGTTGCCATAACCGCCGGCATAGTTGCCATTATTCCGGATGCCATAGTCATAGCAACCATAGAACTTCCGACAGATGCTCTTACAAGAAGTGCAATAAGAAATGCTACAAGAATAAGAGGCATACCACTCTTTTCAAGTGCTGGTCCTATTATCTCTCCAAGTCCTGAGTCCTGAAGCATCCATCTTATTACACCACCACTTGCTATTACCAGAAGTATCATACCAACTGGTCTTAATGAATGGTCAAGTATCTTTTTTAACTGTTCACCTGTATAACCACGTTTAATTCCAAGAAAATACATAGCTGCAAGTGTTGCAATAGTCAATGCAAGAAATGGCTTACCGATAAATGCAAGTACATTCTGAACATTTGCAGGAATAGGAAGATACTTGGATATTGTACTTATAAGTATAAGTACCAGCGGAATGAGTATTACACCAAGCACAAGTCCGAATGGTGGTAATTCCTTAGGCTCATCCTTTATCTCTTCCACATTTACAGGAAGCTTTGTGAACACTTTATCTCCTATAAATCTTCCCCATATAACACCCGCAACAACCATACATATCAGTGCTGTTGGTATTCCTACCATAATCATTACACCAAGATTAACTCCAAGTGAGTCTGCAACAAGCACCGAACCTGCTGATGGTGGAACAAATGCATATCCACTTGCAAGACCTGCAAGAAGTGGAATTGCATAATATAATGTTGACTTCTTAGTCTGTTTTGCCACACTAAATGCAAGTGGTATAAGAACTACAACTCCAGCCTCAAAAAATACTGTAGTACCTATAACAAGACCTGTAATTCCTAATGCTACGCCAGCTTTTTTCTGCCCCAGCTTATCTATAAGTGTCTGTGCTATTCTCTGTGCTCCGCCGCTTACCTCTAAGATGCCGCCAAACATAGAGCCAAGGCCTACTAACAATGCTATTCCCTGAAGTGTTTTTCCAACACCCTTTTCAACTGTATCTGATATCATTGTAAGTGGCATTCCAGCGCCGACCCCTATAATAATCGCCGCTATCATCATTGATATAACCGGATGAAGCTTAAACTTTATTATCAACAATAATAAAACTACAATCCCGACTGCCGCCGCTATAAGAAGTCTTGTCGGGTTGGCAACAAATACTGTCTGCTCCATAATAAATTACCTCCTAATCATCTGATGTATTCATGTTTAAACATCAGACCTTTTTCGCTATTTTTAATAGTTATTTTGATTTTTCATCAATTTATCCCGGAATTCATCTGATGTATTTAATATAATACGTTTTATTCAAATGTGCAATATCGTAAAAATGTTCAATTATTTTCGTGATTTTTTGTGCATATTTTTATTTTGACATTTAAAAAAAGACGTTATAATATAAAAATGTGTGAAATAATGCTATTTTAGCATCTTATATATAAAATGAATTACAAAAAGAAACGGAGAAATCATATGATGAATTCTGAAACAGACGAAAAAAATCTCCCACAAAAAATATCAGAAGACATAATATCTTTTATATTAGACCAGCATTTACAACCAGGAGATAAGCTTCCTAACGAAGCCATTCTATCAAAACAGCTTGATATCGGAAGAAGTTCTCTGCGCGAAGCTATGAAGCTTTTAGCATCCCGCAATATTGTAACTATTAAGCAGGGCTCTGGAACATATGTAGCCTCTTCACCCGGTATAGTTGACGACCCTTTTGGCTTCACATTTATATCGGATAAGAAGAAACTTGTACAGGACCTGCTTGAAATACGTTTTTTACTTGAACCTTCTATTGCTGCTATGTCAGCAACTTATTCTGATAAAAATGATATTAATAAAATTATTAAATTATGTGATGAAGTGGAAGAACTTATGGAACAAAAAAAAGACCATGTACAAAAAGATATAGAATTCCACACTGCTATTGCAATGGGCAGTAAAAATCTTGTCATTCCAAGATTAATCCCGATAATCAACAGTTCTATTCCTCTTTTTGTTGAAACAACCGGTAATATTCTTAAAACCGAAACTATTGAAACCCATCGTGAAATAGCAGATGCTATCGCAGAACATAATGCCATCCGCGCTCAGGATGCTATGTATATGCATCTTATGTACAACAAAAGATGCATTAATTCTTCATATAACACATCAAAATAATATATATTTAATAAACCATAACCCAGATATTATAACCAATCTGGGTTATGGCTTATTTTAATTGTTTTTATTTTTCAAGCTCACGCGAAAGATTAACCATCTCAATAGCACCCTCTGCGCACTCAAATCCCTTATTACCTGCCTTAGTACCTGCACGTTCTATAGCCTGCTCTATAGTATCTGTTGTAAGAACACCAAACATAACCGGAATATCTGAATTAAGCGATACATTTGCTATACCCTTTGAAACTTCTGCACACACATAATCATAATGGCTTGTTGCACCTCGTATAACAGCACCAAGACATATTACCGCATCATACTTTCCACTCTTTGCCATCTTTGAAGCTATAAGTGGAATTTCAAATGCTCCCGGAACCCACGCAAGGTCAATATTGTCTTCACTGACACCATGTCTTACAAGACCATCATGCGCACCGCCTATAAGCTTTGATACGATGAATTCATTAAATCTTGCTGCTACTATTCCTACTCTTGTTCCATTGTCTACTAACTTTCCTTCTAATACTCTCATTATTTTATTCTCCTTTTTGAATTTATATATTGATACCAGAGTCAAAAGGTCTAAACCAACATGAGCTTGCTCATAAGTGGGTGAATGACCTTATGCTGCGCCCCAATATGAGCATAAAAGTGGGATGATAATCCCGTGATGTGCAAATATTGGGGAGGATTGTGGGAGTGCGCAGCACGAAACAATCCAAATACATCGTTCAGGTAATTTACAGCATATGCCCCATCCTTATTTTCTTTGTCTTAAGATAGAAGCCGTCATAAGGTGTTGTTTCCATCTTAATCGGAACTCTTTCACTTATCTGCATGCCAAAGTCTGATAACTGATATACCTTATCAGGATTATTGGTAAGAAGCCTTAATGTCTTAGCGCCAAGGTCTTTTAGTATCTGTGCGCCTATGTAATATTCTCTCATATCACCCGGAAAGCCAAGCGCTATATTGGCATCAAGTGTATCCATTCCTTCATCCTGAAGTGCATATGCCTTTAACTTATTTACAAGACCTATACCTCTTCCTTCCTGTCTCATATATAACAAAACACCCCTGCCTTCCTCATTAATCTGTGTCATGGCTGAAGCAAGCTGCTGTCCGCAGTCGCATTTGAGCGAGCCAAATGCATCACCTGTAAGACACTCTGAATGAACACGGCATAAAAGATTATCACCGTCACCTATATCACCTTTAACAAGTGCTACATGATGTTCACCATTCATCTTATTGATATAACAGTGTGCCACAAATTCACCATACTTAGTTGGCATTTTTGTCACAGCCACACACTCAACAAGCTTTTCATTCTTTTTTCTGTACTCCTGAATAGCCTTTATTGTGATGAACTTCAGATTATATTTTTTGGAAAGCTCTACAAGGTCATCCCTTCTCATCATTGTTCCATCATCTTTCATAATTTCACAACACAGACCACACTCCTTTAAGCCAGCTATACGCATAAGGTCAACTGTTGCCTCTGTATGTCCGTTTCTTTCAAGAACTCCGTTTTTCTTTGCCACAAGCGGGAAGTTATGTCCCGGTCTTCTAAAGTCCTGTGGTCTGGCAGTGTCACTTACAACACTTCTTGTCGTATAACCTCTCTCCTGCGCTGATATTCCTGTAGTTGTATCAATATGGTCTATTGACACTGTAAATGCTGTTTCGTGATTGTCTGTATTTTCCGATACCATCTGTGGAAAGCACAGCTTTCTGCTTAATTCTTCACTCATAGGCATACATATAAGACCTTTTCCGTAGGTCGCCATAAAGTTGACATTTTCTGTTGTGGCATATTCTGCCGCACATATAAAGTCGCCCTCATTCTCTCTGTCATCATCATCTGTAACTATGATAATCTTTCCGTCTTTTAAGTCTTTAACTGCTTCTTCAACTGTATTAAATTCAAACATAAACTACTCCTTTCATATACTTTATTCACAAATCATTGACTAATTTTAAATATACTTAAGTCTAATTATATCTGTTGGATATATTATCTGATTTACTTTAAATTTAATTTCCTATCTATAAATAAGCAAATTTAAAATATTGCACAAGCATATCCGCGTTAAAAAAACATATTTTTCAATATTAATAAATCAAACCATATATATATCATATCAATAATATATAGATTGGAAATATAATAAATATTCTATATCCATAACAACTAAAACCCATTTTCTAACAGGAATTCCTTAGTTATACCACTATTTTCTG
>FR886275.1:27489-53943 GCA_000436535.1 Eubacterium sp. CAG:252
TGCTGCCGCCATACGGACATAACAGCTTCTCAACATATTTGGCAATTATATCTGTTTCAAGATTAACCACATCCGACAGCCTTTTATCACCAAGTATTGTCACCTCTCTTGTATGTGGTATTACCGACACCTCAAAGTACTTATCTGTCACAGTGGCAACCGTAAGGCTTATTCCATCTATCGTTATTGAACCTTTCTCAACAACATATCTTAATATACTGTCATCTGCATTTATTCTATACCACACGGCATTATCATCTTTTCTTATATCTGATATTGTTCCGGTTCCATCTATATGCCCTGATACTATGTGTCCTCCAAATCTTCCATCTGCACTCATCGCACGTTCAAGATTAACCCGCGAACCTGCTCGTATATTTTTCAGGGAAGTTCTCCTTACCGTTTCGTGCATCACATCTGCACTGAACTGTCCTTTTCCTATCGCTGTCACCGTAAGACATATCCCATTCACTGCTATGCTGTCACCTATATCAGTCCCATCTAACACCTTTGAGGCTTCTATGACAAGCACCTGTGAAAATGTCTGTTTTTTCACAGCCTTTATATGTCCGATTTCTTCAATAATTCCTGTAAACATTTTCAACTTCACCTTCTATCAGAATGTCATCTCCAAGCCTTGTTACTGCATAATCCTTAAGCTTTATTGCATCCTCCGGCGTATCAAAACCGATACCTGCAACCGGTGTCGGCGCATCCACTCCGCCAAATATCTTTGGTGCTATGTATGCCTGTATTCTTTCTACAATGCCACTCTTTATTACACTCCAGTTAAGAGCTGAACCACCTTCACAGATACAACTGTCTATTCCTCTTTTACCGAGGATACGCATAAGCTGTGCTATGTCTATCTTCTCACCATTCATTTCTATAATCTCACAGCCAGCTTTTTCATACTGGCTTATACGCTCTTTGTCATGACAGCAGGTTGCTATCCATACAGGTATATGTTCTGCTGTCTTAACAAGATTACTGTCATACGGTGTCCTCAGCTTTGTATCGCACACTATTCTTACCGGCTGATGCGGATTATCTATAGTTTTACTTCTGCAGTTAAGCATTGGATTATCTTTAAGTACTGTATTTATTCCAACCATAATGGCAGCATATCTGTGTCTGTCCACATGTACATTTTCCCTCGCCGCATCACCAGTTATCCACTTTGACAATCCCTTGTGTGTCGCTATTTTTCCATCAAGTGTCTGCGCATACTTGACTATGACATATGGCATTTTTTCTTTAATGTAATGAAAGAATACATAATTCATATCTATACATTCTTTGTTGCACACAAGTTCATCATCAACCTGTATATTATGTTCCCTTAATATCTTTATTCCCTTTCCGCTGACAAGTGGATTAGGGTCAAGTGAACCTATTACAACACGGCTTATTCCAGCCTTTATTATTGCCTCTGTACATGGCGGCTGCTTTCCATGATGACAACAGGGTTCAAGTGTTACATATATCGTTGCCCCCTCTGCGCTTTCTGTACAGTTTTTTAAAGCTGTCGTTTCTGCATGAAGTTCACCATATTTCTTATGATAGCCTTCGCCTATTACTTTCCCATCCTTTACGATAACAGCTCCAACCATCGGGTTAGGATTAGTCCAGCCAAGTCCCTTTTTTGCAAGCTCTATGGCCCGTCTCATATATTTTTCATCGTCTTTTTTCCTGTATTCACACATATATATCACCTGCTTTCTTACATATATACTGATGCATATTGCGTTAAATGGCAGAATGTATTAAAAATGTCTGCCTATATACAATAAGACTTTTAAACCTGCTATCTGCCATAACACCATATAAGAATTAATTACATTTGAAATAAAAATGCACCAGAATATCCTATCTATCAGGAAATGTCCTGACAAAAGAATACTCTGATGCAATCTTTTACTAATCCTTAATGATAATAAAAAATCCTGAGAACTTATCATTCTCAGGACATAATCATAATCAATATTATAATAAGCAAATCATAATATATTAATTGTTAAATACCAGATAACCAATCAGATTATATAATAAAATAATGTGAAATAATTATAATATAAATCTTATTAATATAATGTGATATTAATTATATACATTAATAATTAATATAAAATGTTAAACTGTATCATATAACTTCTCTCATCCAGACTATACTGTCGGCACTGGAATTACACCAGTTCATGCATAACGCTTGCGGGCTGTACCGCCGGTAGGGAATTAAACCCTGCCCTGAAGTTGATATTCTGTTGTGATGTTAATCAACAGTCAGCTTAGTAATAACTAACTCCTATTAACATAGCCTACTATACACCTATATAATAATATAATCAAGTATATTTTTATATTTATCTATAATTTTTTATAACATTTTCGAGATAGGTCGGTCTATAATCGTAGCAGCTATTTATTTTTCTCAAAATCCCTGCTGTCTAACACGATTGTGAATGGTCCGTCATTCTCAAGCGATACTTTCATATGCGCACCGAATTCACCTGTTTCAACTTTTGATACTCTCTGTCTGCACAATTCTACGAATTCTTCATATAATTCATTAGCAAGAACCGGCTCACATGCATGTACAAAACTTGGTCTGTTGCCTTTTCTACAATCCGCATACAGCGTAAACTGACTGACAACAAGTATCTCTCCTCCAATATCATTGATTGAAAGATTAGTCTTTCCATTCTCATCCGCAAATATTCTCATCTTTGCTATCTTATCTGCAAAAGGTTCAAGCATATCTTTGGTATCACCCTCACCTGCACCAAACAGTATAAGATAACCTTTTCCTATGCTTCCTATAACTTTATCGTCAACCGTCACACTTGCTGAGCTGACTCTCTGTATAACGAATTTCATTTTTTATCTCCGTTTTATTTCTAATATTAAAAATTCACGTTTACACTCTCAAAGTATTCATATTTCTTCATTGCTTTGCAATTCACATTAAACTAAAAATCCTGACATCGCACTCACGACATTTTTTTAGCTTTCTTATATCTTCTCTTATCCTCAAACATTTCCTTAATAATAACCGGATGGAATAATAAGAGAAGTGGGAATAACTCAAGTCTTCCTGCTAACATATCGAATATCATAACAAGCTTGCTAAGTACATTAAAATGTGCAAAATTCTGTGTAGGTCCGACAAGTTCAAGTCCCGGTCCTATATTATTAAATGTCGCTGCAACTGCTGTAAAGTTTGTTGTCAGGTCTTTGCCCTCAAATGAAACAAGAAAGACTGATGCAACAAATACAAGCACATAAGTTATAAGATATACATTAACAGAACGTATAACTTCGTGTTCAACCGGCTTTCCCTCAACCTTTATCTTTCTTACACTCCTTGGATGGATATAAGAGTTAAGTTCCTTTACCATAGTCTTTATAAGAATGACAAATCTTGAAACCTTTATACCACCGCCTGTACTTCCCGCACACGCACCTACAAACATAAGAAGCACAAGTATAGTCTTTGATGTCTGCGGCCATAAGTTAAAGTCAATTGTCGAGAAACCTGTTGTCGTTATAATAGAACCAACCTGAAATGCCGACTTTGTAATGGCATCCCACACACTTGAACACATTGAATATATATTTATAGTTATTATGACAATCGATGTGAGTATAATACCAAAGTATGCCCTTACTTCCTCCATTGTCAGAGCCTTTTTAATACTTCCAAATAACATAAGATAATATGCATTAAAGTTTACTCCGAAAAGAATCATAAATACAGTGACTATCCATTGTATTGTAACAGAATATCCGCCAAGACTTGAATTCTTAATACCGAAGCCACCTGTACCGGCAGTACCAAATGTAGTGTTCATCGCATCAAATACCGGCATCTTTGCAAGAAGAAGTATTATGAACTCTATAAGAGAAAGTCCAAGATATATAATATATAATATTCTTGCTGTATGCTTTACCTTAGGAACAAGCTTTCCTACTGATGGCCCCGGACTTTCTGCCCTCATAAGATTAATATTAGAACCACCACTTAATGGTACTATGGCTATAATAAATACAAGTACACCCATACCACCTATCCAGTGTGAGAAGCATCGCCATGTTGTGCTGCACCTTGAAACAACTTCAACATCGCTTAATATACTTGCACCTGTTGTTGTAAAACCAGACACCATCTCAAAAAGTGCATTAATAAATGATGGAATTTCTCCAGTTATCATAAAAGGGATGGCACCAACAACTCCCATAAGTATCCAGCTAAGTGACGTTGCTACACAGCCCTCCTTAAGATATATGACGTAGTCCTTTGGCTTTCTCATAGTAAGAAGCTGGCCTAAAAGTATGCTTATAACACCAACTATTAAGTATGCAAAGCCCTCCTTTTCCTGATATATAAGTGCAACAAGACAAGGCAGCGACATAAGCACACCCTCTGTTTTTAATATATACCCTAAAACATATATTACTATTGACCTATTCATAGTACTTCATCCCTCACATGACAATATCGTTGATATCTGTAAAACCTGTATTCTTAGTTACAATCATAACTGTATCGCCATCTTCTATCTCATCATTACCTGTAGGGATAATGATATGTCCATCATGATTGATAAATGATATAAGAACATCTTTTTTAAGCTTAAGGTCCTTTATTGGTATGCCTGAAACCCTTGAATTCTCCTCGACTATGAATTCTATGGCTTCTACCCTTGAATCAAACATATGATAAAGCGTTTCAATATTGCTTCCCTTAGAATTTTTCTTTGCGCGCACATATGCAATAATAGCCTCTGAGGTAATATACTTAGGATATACAAGACTTCCAAGGTCAAGATTATTAATAACCTGCTTATAATTAACTCTGTTAATCTTAGTAACAACCTTTGCGTTAGACACCTGCTTTGCGTGAAGTGTAAGCATTATATTTTCCTCATCTATTCCTGTAAGCGGTATAAATGACTGAACCCTCTCTATACCTTCTTCTTTAAGTATATCAGGGTCTGTACCATCACCATTTATAACTATCGCTTTAGGAAGCTTGACACTTAATCTTTCGCAGTTCTGCCTGTCTCTTTCTATTATTTTTACCGATATTCCCATGTTAATAAGTTCTTTTGCAAGGTAATAAGCAGCCTTGCTTCCACCTATTATCATAGTGTCCTTTACCTGATTAGTCGCAAAGCCTATGGTCTTTAAGAAGTTTCTTGCTATATGTCTTTCTGATACAAATGATAAGACATCCCCTGCTTTTATCACAAAATCACCATTAGGAATGTATACTTCTCCATCCCTTTCTATGGCACATATAAGTATATCATTTGTAATATTTTTACCAAGATAAGCTATACTTAATCCGTTAAGAACATTATCAGATGGTACTTTGAACTTAACAAGTTCTGCCTGTCCATGTGCAAAAGAATTAACTTCAAGTGCAGTTGGAAGATAAAGTATACGTGCAACCTCCTTAGCGGCTTCAAGTTCAGGATTAATGATAAGTGCAAGTCCTAACTTCTCTCTCAGGTAGCCAGTTTCCTCACTGTAATCAGGTGTTCTTACTCTTGCTATGGCTGCACAGTTACCCACTCTCTTGGCAACTGTACAGCACAACAGATTAAGTTCATCTGAGTCAGTAACCGCTATTATAAGGTCTGACTCTTCTATTCCTGCCTCCATCTGAGTAGAATAGCTTGCTCCATTGCCGACTATTCCCATAACATCAAACATATTGGTAATATCCTGTATACGCTCTGGTTTCTTGTCTATAACTGTTATATCATGGCCTTCCTTTGAAAGCTGCTCAACAAGTGTAGCACCTACTTTACCGCAGCCTACGATTATGATATTCAGTCCATTTTCCTTTTTACTTACTTTAAACATAATATTAATATTCCTCACCTCTGATAATAGGCTGGCTGAAATGTATCTTTCCTGTCAGATAACACATTTTCCCCTCTTTATCAGTCTATGCATAATTATAATGCTTTCTTTATAGCCTCAAAAAGTTCATCATATTCTTCAAATGCTTCAAGCTGTGGATAATCCTTCTTTATCTGTTCTGTACTTCTGAAAAGGAAGCCTGCCTTGCTTGCCTGTATCATACCAAGGTCATTATGGCTGTCACCACTTGCTATTGTTTCAAAACCAACTGACTGGAGTGCCTTTACTGTTGAAAGCTTAGACTCCTCACAGCGCATCTTGAAACCTGTTATAGTACCATCCTCTGCAACTTCAAGTGTATTGCAGAATATTGTAGGCCATCCTAACTTTTTCATAAGTGGGGCTGCAAACTGTGTAAATGTATCGCTTATAATAATAACCTGTGTAGTTTCACGTAACTTATCAAGAAATTCCTTAGCGCCTGGAAGTGGGTCTATCTTTGCAATAGTTTCCTGAATTTCCTTAAGTCCAAGTCCGTGCTCCTTTAATATACCTAATCTCCAGTTCATAAGCTTGTCATAATCAGGCTCATCTCTTGTAGTTCTCTTAAGCTCTGGAATACCACTTGCCTCTGCAAATGCTATCCATATTTCTGGAACTAACACACCCTCAAGGTCTAAACATACAATATTCATACTCATAATAATCCTCATTTCTGCGCACTTTTTTTACATAACGGTTTGTGTCAAGTGCGCGCAGACACAAATCCCGTATGTGAAAAATCTATTTATCTGAAAAAGCAAATACCGGCTAGGATTATAACACACTTTAACAATATAGTGAATATATCATCTATTTTTTCTCATGTGCCGCTATCAGCGAAAGCTTATCAGGTATGCTGATATGCTGGGGACAGTTTTTTTCGCACCTGTGACACTTAACACAATCCGATGCCTTTCCTCTTCCCATAGTCAGTCTTCCATGATACATATTAGAAAAATTATTATTAATACAATAGTTGTTATACAGTGCAAAAAGTCCCGGAATATTAATATTCTTAGGACATACCTCCATACAGTATCCGCATGATGTGCACTGTATGGATATTCTGTTATTAATTATATCTACAACTCTACCTAACAATTCCTTTTCTTTATCATTAAGTGGCTGTGGATTATCCATAATTCTTATATTATCCTGCACCTGTGAAAGATTGCTCATACCGCTTAATACCATAAATACACCGGGAAGCTGTGCTGCAAACCTGAGTGCATATGAAGCTGTAGATGCATCCTCATTATATTCCTTAAGAATACTTAGTGCCTCATCAGGCAGGTCTGCAAGCGTTCCGCCCTTTACAGGCTCCATAACTGCTATCGGTTTATTGTGCTTTCCTGCAACCTCATAACATGCCCTTGACTGTATAATCTTATTCTCCCAGTCAAGATAATTAATCTGAAGCTGCACAAAGTCAACCTCCGGATGTTCTGTTAAAATCTGGTCTAGCATAGCCGCATCATCATGGAACGAAAAACCGAAGTTCTTAATCTTTCCTTCTTCTTTCATCCTCTTTGCAAACTCAAAGCCACCCCATTTATCAGTGTTAAAATATCTGTCCCTTCCCATATTGTGCATAAGATAGTAATCAAAATATCCAACACCAGTCTTTTCAAGCTGCTTATTAAAATACATCGGATATTCATCCCCCGACTTAATAAGCACTGTCGGCATCTTATCTGCCAGAACATAGCTGTCCCTGTCGTATCTGTCTACAAGTGCCTCTTTTAATGCATTTTCTGATAGCTGCTCATGATATGTAAATGCAGTGTCAAAGTATGTAAAACCTGCTGCCATATATGTATCTATCATTCTTTTTAATTCTTCTATATCTATAGAACTTTTATCCTGTGGGTCTATGAGTGGAAGCCTCATAGCACCAAAACCAAGCTTCTTCATATTCTAATCAATCCTCTTTCTGCCCCAGAAGAACAGCGCAACTGTTCCGGGACCTGTATGACTTCCTATAGTTGTTCCTATATTATTAATAAGGACTTTTCCATTAAGCTTAGGAAACTTTTCTTCAATAAGCTTTGCAACCGCTTCTGCATCCTGTCTGCACGCTGACATTGAAATATAACATTTGTCAGCATAATCAAGTCCGTTATCAGCATTCTGCACCATCTTGTTAACCGTTTCTGCTATAACCTTCTTCTTGGTTCTTATCTTTTCCCTTGGGATAAGCTTTCCCTGATAATCAACATTAAGAAGAGGGCATATATTAAGAAGATTTCCAACAAAACCTGACACTTTCGACACTCTTCCACCTTTTATAAAAAATGTAAGGTCTGTCGTAAAGAACCAGTGATTAACCCTTAACTTATTTTCCTCAACCCAGCCTCTAAGCTCATCTATGCCCATGCCGGCATCCCTTAAGTCAGCTACCTTGTCCATAAGCAGACCATAACCTGAAGATGCTGCAAGTGAGTCTATAACATATATCTTTCTGTCAGGATACTTTTCCATTAAAGTCTGTGCCGCTATCTGTGCAGAGTTGATAGTTCCTGATATACCCGATGAAAGCGTAATATGAAGTATATCCTTTCCCTGCTTTAAGAAGTCTTCAAAATACTTCTCATATTCATCTGCATTTATCTGTGAAGTCTTAGTATCTGCGCCTTCTGTCATTGCCTTATAGAAGTCCTCAATGTCCATAGTCTTTCCTAAGTCATCCATATATGTAACTCCGTCAAGTTCATAGTGAAAACATATGTAATGAATATCTCTTTCAAGAAAATGCTTTTCTGAAAGGTCTGCTGTTGAACAACACGAAATTATATAATCACTCATACTTTCCTAACCTCCAATATTTATATTTTTGCTCTCACTGTCTATTGTATATATTTTTTGATTTATTGCAACTATATTTCTTGACTATACGCGTGTATTAATAATATGATGTTAAGTATTAAAAGATTTAAAACCGTATTACGGCTTTTTACGAAATACCCCAGTATCATATATTGCATATCAATGTAGCAATTTGTGTACATTAAAGGTGTAACGTATCTTTTTAACCAGCCATCAATTATACCTCAGGAGATTATTATTATGCTTACCTACTCTTTTAATAACCGCAATGGACGAAGTTTATATGAATATTTATATATATGCATAAAAGAAGATATTATATCAGGAAAGCTTTCACCTGACACCAAGCTTCCATCTAAGAGGGACTTTGCCAAAAATCACGGTATAAGCGTAGTTACTGTCGAAAATGCATATGGACAGCTCCTTGCAGAAGGTTACATATATTCTCTTCCTAAGAAGGGGTTTTATGTGTCGGATATCAACAATAATATAAGCCAGAGTTCTTACTCTGTAATAAAGATACCAGACACTAACAATACTGAAAATGGGTCTAAAACCAATTCAGGTGTGTCTGATACAGACAATAACTCAGATAATCCTGTTTATATTAAGCCTTCCGCTCCGGCTGAATTTATTAATCTTGTTTCAAGCCACACGCCACACGATAACTTTCCTTTTTCCATATGGGCAAAGCTTATGCGCCATGTCCTTACTTATGAAGGTGACGACACTTTAAATGTGCCACCTACCGGAGGTGTTATGCAGTTAAGGAGCGCTATTGCACATCATCTGTACGAGTTCCGTGGAATAACTGTGAGTCCCGAGCAGATAATAATAGGTGCTGGTACTGAATACCTCTATGGTCTTATCGTCCAGCTCCTCGGACGTGACTTATCATATGGACTTGAAAACCCAAGTTCTAAAAAGATAGTCAATATATACCGCTCACTTGATGTTAATGTGAATTATCTGGATATGGATGATGAGGGGGTTATTCCGGACTGTGCGGGGCTTAATAACTCACAGATTATACAGATATCGCCATCCCACCACTTTCCAACTGGTATTGTCACATCAATCAGCAGACGTTACGGACTGTTACAGTGGGCGAACCAGTCACCGGACAGATATATAATAGAGGATGATTACGACAGTGAATTCAGGCTTCAGGGAAAACCTATACCATCACTTTTTTCTATAGATGCAACCGACAAAGTCATATATTTTAATACATTTACCAAAAGCCTTGCATCAACCATAAGAATAAGTTATATGGTGCTGCCCCAGCCTCTGCTTAAATGCTTTAAAAGCAAGTTAGGCTTCTATTCCTGCACTGTATCTAACTTTGAGCAGTATACTCTTGCTCACTTTATAGATGAGGGCTACCTTGATAAGCACATAAACCGTATGCGAAACCACTTCCGTGACATACGTGATGAGCTTATCGGAAAGCTTATGAACAGTAGTATTAAGGATAAGCTTCATATATATGAAGAAAACTCAGGCCTTCATTTTCTGCTGTGTTACGATACCGCGGTTTCTGATGAGGAACTTAAAAAAAGAGCTTACGACAAAGGACTCCTTATATCCTTTCTTTCAGATTATATAGCTCACAGCTCATACAATCGTACTGCATATGAACATATAGCTATTGTTAATTATTCTGGAATAACGGCAGCGGATGTTGAAAAGACGGCAAGGCTGCTTATTGATATATATATGTAATATTTATATACCATTATAAATATAAATCCTTGTGTTTTTTCAGTATTATAAAGACTTATTTTTAATACTATAAATAGTACTTGCAAAAATATGCAAATATATAAACATAGTATTGTAATGCATACTGTAATATATGACAAATACAGAAAATATTAAGAGGCTGTCACATTAAATATAATTATAAAATATTCAGATAATAAGTTTAGAACCATTAATACTATATTTATTGTCTGAATACCTTATAATAATAATCAGTGTAACAACCTCTTATTATTTTATCATATTTCTAATTACATCAACTTAATAATCTAAGCTTTGCCTGCCTTACAATCACGGTAAAATCTATACTGGCAGCGTCCGCCTCTCTTGGCTTCATATAATGCCTTGTCTGCATTTTTATACATATCATAATAATGCATATCGCCATCACTTGAAAGGCTGATACCCATACTTATGCTGACCTTATATCCGTCATATACACACGATACCTTATTAAATATCCTGTCAACTATATCAAGTATATTATCCTCCTGCTTATACTGTACATACACAACAAACTCATCACCGCCATACCTTATCGCTATATCGTGGTCTTCACGTATGCACTCTTTAAGTCTGGCTGCTACCTGCTGTAAAACACAATCACCAAAGTAGTGTCCATATGTATCATTTACCGACTTGAACTTATCTATATCAAATATTATAAATGCAGAATCAAGATAAGCTTCACTATCCATCTTGCTCTTAATAAGCAGTTCACCCGTAATATGATTATACAGCCCTGTAAGAAGGTCAAGAGATGCCTGCTTTGCAAGTGACTGTCTTAAATATTCCTGATGATATCTTTCAGTTACATTTCTTAAGCTGACTATGCCAATAATATGTCCAGTAATATTATCCTTTGCAAGATATATAGTCTTACCAATCCACATTTCTTCATTCTGCGAATCAAGTGTCCTGTAATCCTGTGTCAGCAGTGTATTGCCATTATTATAGGCCTCTATCATAGCAGCCGAAGTTGCTAATTTCCTATAGTTATCTATAGTGTCTTCTGACACCCTTTTATCCCATCTTCTACAATACTCATCATATGAACAAGGTGTGTTTATGCCAACCGCATCAAGTACTCTTAACATTTTATTTTTTTTCTTCTGGAATATGTCATTCTCTATGACGTCCCTTGAAAAATCCACCTGATATAATACTATCGCTTCTGACATAAGTGCATCCTTATACTGTTCTGTCGTCTGGAGAAGCTTCTTTAACTCAAGATTTTTTCTTTTTATAATATCATAATACCTATATCTGTGCGTTACATCTCTACATGTAACAGTTATCTGATTTCTATCTTTATCATTCGCGGTATCGTGTATAAGACTTATAAGCATCCACTTATATCTTTTCTTATCCATAAGCCTTACATCGTTATTTAATATTGATTTATCACTCTCTGCAAATGCTTCTAATGCTTCATATGATATAAGTCCATCAAGCTTTTTCCTGTCTTCACAATGACAGCTGTCTACCATTCTCTGAATCCAATTATCAAGCTCAATAGCTTCATCCATGTCTAATGCTCTTTCCTCATTATGTAAACACATCACTTTTCTGGCTGCTATATCTATCTGATATATACCAACATACTGTGAAGTTAACATTCTGAGAATTCTGTCTTCCAACTCTAAACGCTCATCCATAGTATTATATCCATCCCAACCGATATATTATGTATGGGTGTCAGATGTAAATATGCCACCCATTCCATATATACATACAATCATTCTTCTATAAGCATGAATTCATCAGATTTAACATATTCGCTTACAAGTTATGCATATATAGATAATTTCACAAAAAACATATTAACAATATACCACAGTAACATATAAAAGTCACTTAAATTATTGATATTTTTTACATTTTTCGCATATTTATACACTTATATAAAATTATTTTAGTAAAATTCACTAATTGTTGTTATTTGTGTAAATGTATTTTTATAGCAGCTAATTTCATCTTGGCTCCTGATAAAAACTTTAAATAAAATTTCTATCATCAGACTGAAAGATGCATAAATAGCAGATTTGTAACCAATTAACGTGACACAAAAGATGATGACACTTTTAATGAATATCAGCCATAAAAATAACACACTATGACACAAATATACAACTTAAAATAAATTATAAGCTGATTTTACCCCACCCTTAGCAAAAAACTTAATTTTCATTACAAATTAATTATAATAGAAAGAAGGACCTTAAGGTTTATAATAACCCCTCAGTCCCTCTTTTTTGTGACTATTCTTTTCACAGTCTCTCATAAATTGTTATATCAAGCAATTCTAAGACTATTTCAAACCTGCTGTTAATTAACCAAAGTATCTCTTTAAAAGACCTTCAAATGCCTTACCATGTCTAGCTTCATCTCGTGCCATCTCATGAACTGTATCATGGATTGCATCAAGGTTAGCAGCCTTAGCACGCTTTGCAAGGTCAACCTTACCTGCTGTAGCTCCGTTTTCTGCTTCAACTCTCATTTCAAGGTTCTTCTTTGTGCTGTCTGTTACAACTTCACCAAGAAGCTCTGCAAACTTAGCTGCATGCTCTGCTTCTTCCCATGCTGCCTTTTCATAGTAAAGACCTATCTCTGGATAGCCCTCTCTATGTGCAACTCTTGCCATAGCAAGATACATACCTACTTCTGAACACTCACCATTGAAGTTAGCTCTTAAGTCTTCAATAATATCTTCGCTTACTCCCTTAGCTACTCCAACTACATGCTCTGCTGCCCATACCTTACCATCGCCCTGAGCTAAGAACTTGTCTGCTGGTGCCTTACATACTGGACAGACATAATCTGCTGGAAGTGAGTCTCCTTCATAAACATAACCGCATACTGTACATACATACTTCATATTCGTAATCTCCTTTTCTTTTTTAATATTTATAAAATAGTAATTATTACTGTTTTGTGAGTTTAATATAACATTCTTTTTTATATTTGTCAAGTAAAATAGTAATAATTCCTATTATTATTTTTGATATTTATTACTTATTTTTCGCTGCACACTTAGGACATTTGCCATAGAAAAATGAAATATTTCCCTGAATCACTCCGTCAAACCCTTTAGACGCCGCATTATTAAAAGCTTTCTCAACCTCTTTGGAATCAAAGTCAAGGTCGATCACACTTCCACACTCAACACACTGAAAATGATAGTGTGGCTCTACATTTCCATCAAAATGCACTGAGCCATCATCACAAGGCACTTTAACCGCCATGCCATTATCAACAAGAAAAGAAAGATTCCTGTAAACTGTACCAAGGCTTATATTCGGAAAATCCTTGCTGACATACTCATATACCACCTCTGCTGTAGGATGGTCTTTTCTTGACATAAGAAATTCTTTAATAGCCTCTCTCTGCCTGCTCCTTTTAACTAACGCCATATAATATTCTCCTCTATAGAAATCATTCAATATCAATAATAGTTACTATTATTAAATATAACATTTATTATCCATCTGTCAAGATGTCATAAAAAAGAACCCGATACTTATATTGCATAATATAAATGAGCACATTAAATTATGCAATTTTCAGATTTGCTCATTTATATAAACCATAAAATATATCCTTATAACATTGACAAAACAATTCCTACAGTCTCATCATTCCTGACATTATGCAGCTTCCAGCAGCGCCACACATCTTCACTTCATCTCTTCTTGTACCCTCCACATCTATTCCGCCTATTGCATATACCGGAATAGTCACACTATCACATACCTCTTTAAGGAACTCTAATCCTCTCGGTGCAAGTCCTTTTTTACAGTCAGTAGCATATATATGACCTGCGGTTATATATGACGCACCAAGCTTCTGTGCTTCGACTGCCTCCTCTACTGAATGTATGGAACAGCCTATTTTTTTGTGTAACACAATATGACTTACTGCCTCTGGCTCATCTGCTGGATATATGGAACAGTCTATCCTGGCAGGTGTGCTGGATGTACTTGCATCAGTTGATTTATCTGGCGTAACCGATGTATTATTCGCATCCGCTATACCATCCATATATTCCTTATACTCTCTGAAATGCTGCAAAGACATATGAACTGTATCAAGTCCAAGTTCCTCTGCGACACTAATATGTGTATGAATAATTAACCGTACATTATAAATATTAGTTATATTATACACCTGTTCTGCAAGCTTTGTATACTCTTTTTGGCTCAAATCTTTCTCTCTTAGTATTATAGCCTTTGGTCCTGCCTCACACACTCTTTTTATCTGTTCTAAGAAATCTCTCTGACACAGCTTCCTGTTTGTAATTGCTATAACATCGTTTAGCATACATTTTTCCTTTTTATTCTATATAGTATGATGTAAGTGTCAAAAGTATAAAAAGTCGTTTCTGCTTGCAGAAAAAGACTTTTTTACTTGGGACACGCTAAACACCGAAAACGGAATAAAATGTCGTGAATACGGCATTTTATGAAAGTTTGAGGTGTTTAAGGATTGCGTGAATTGCATAGCAATGTAGCAATCCTGATACATCAGTGAGTGGCAAAATTTACTTTTGACACTCACATCATAGTATCAATTTACAACGCATTTCCATGATTCATCTGTACTTAATATGCATTTTTAGCTGCTTACTAACCCACATATATAATCACTCATAACGTTGTTGATGATTATATTATTGATAGTAAACACTGGTTAACCTACATATATATAATCGCTCATAACCGGCTGCAAGCCTATCTTTACAAGGTCATCATACACTTCTTTTACATCTCTTCCATCTGATATCTCAAACTGCTCATCGCCCTTGTCGCTGTCATCGATATCGTCTGAATGGCTGCCAATTCCTGTGCTGACACCTGCTGATATCTTAGTGGCTGCTATATTCATAAGATTATCCCTTACTCTTGCACACTCTCTTGTTGATACTGTTATGCTTGCAAATGGCATAAACAGCCTGTATGCTGTAACAACCTGTAAAAGCTGCGCCTCGTGCACATCCTTTGGATTAATCCTGTCGTTATTGATAATTGGTCTTAATCTTGGACATGAAAATGCTATCTCAGCGTGTGGGTACTTTCTCTGGAGCAGGTATGCATGCATTCCTGTTGCAAATGCATCTTTTCTAAAGTCATCAAGTCCTAACAGTGCCGCAAATCCTACACCTCTCATTCCACCTTTTAATGCACGCTCCTGCGCATTAAGTCTGTATGGATATATTCTCTTATGACCTGCAAGATGTAGTGTTTCATACTTGTCTGAATTGTAAGTTTCCTGAAATACTGTGACATAATCAGCACCACATTTGTGAAGATATGCATACTCATCTGAATTCATAGGATATACTTCAAGACCTATTACTTTAAAGTACTTTCTTGCTATCTTACAAGCCTCGCCTATATACTCAACGCTCGACATCTTCTTGCTTTCGCCTGTAAGTATAAGTATCTCCTGAAGTCCTGACTTGGCAATAGCCTGCATCTCCTCTTCTATCTCTTCATAGTTAAGCTTGGCTCTCTTTATTTTATTATGGCAGTTGAAACCGCAATATATACAATAATTCTCACAGTAATTGGCTATGTATATAGGTGTAAAGAAGCATATTGAATTACCAAAATGTCTTTCTTTTTCTATCTTTGCTGCCTGCGCCATCTGCTCAAGATAAGGCAGTGCTGCCGGTGACAAGAGTGCTGCAAAATCCTCTGGTGTACGGTTTGTTGCATTTATGGCATTCTCTACATCTTTTGCTGTATATTTGTCATAATCATAATTATTCATAGCCTCTATGACCTGCTTATCTATATCAGAATCAAGCACCTCCATATCTGGCATATATTCCATATGATTAGTTCTGTTTTTCTTTAAATCCTCAAGTATCTCTTCACTTAATATACTTTCATTTATATGTAAATCTTTGCTTTCGCACTTATCGTTTTTATTATTTATTGCTTTATCATCTGTTTGATTACCGGCTATTTCTTTTTTATTTATTTTTTCTTCGTTATCTGTTTTATTATCATCTATTTTGTTGGTATTTAATTCGTTAGTACTCATACTAATCCTCATTTCTATATATATTTATTACTAGATTGTAACTATTTAAAAATTCTTATTTTTATACCCATAAATGAGCAAATAAAGAAATTTCACAAAAATAAGTTGTTTTTTTACTCAAGTACATTTAAATAAATCACAATAGTTCTATGTATTTACATCATATACAAAATTATGCAACATTTCAGATTTACTCATTTATAGTTTATACAATATCAGTTAATCTTAGATATCAACCAGCATTATATCTTCTCCATAAAAATACATTTAACAACATTTTATTGGTGAAGATATCCAGTAAGTGGTGATGAGGCGCTTGCTCCATCTTTCTTTACTCTTCCAAGTCCTGAAAGATATGCTTCACGACCTGCATTTATCGCATTCTTAAATGCTGCTGCCATACGTGGAATATCTCCTGCTGTTGCTATCGCTGTATTTGCCATAACTGCGGCTGCACCCATTTCCATAACCTCACATGCCTGTGATGGTCGTCCGATACCGGCATCTACTATTATTGGAAGGTCTATTTCATCTATAAGTATCTGGATAAAGTCCTTTGTACATACTCCCCTGTTAGAACCGATAGGTGCTGCAAGAGGCATTATACAGGCTGCACCAGCATTTGCCATATCCCTTGCTGCATTAAGGTCAGGATACATATATGGCATAACTACAAAGCCTTCCTTGGCAAGTATCTCTGTAGCCTTAGCTGTTTCATAATTATCTGGAAGAAGGTACTTTGTATCCCTTATAACTTCTATCTTTACCATATCGCTGTGACACAGTTCTCTTGAAAGTCTTGCTATTCTTACAGCCTCCTCAGCATTTCTTGCCCCTGATGTATTAGGAAGAAGATGGACATTTTCAGGAATATAATCAAGTATGTTTGCAATTCCGCCATCGTTGGCTCTTCTTAATGCAAGTGTTACTATCTGTGCCTCAGCCTGCTTAACCGCCGCATCTATAAGCTCAAGTGAGTACTTTCCCGAACCTAATATAAAACGTGATGTGAACTCATATTTTCCTAACTTAAATATATCCTTTGACTGACTGCTGTTTTCACTATTTACATTGTTTATTATGTTGTTTTCTGTGTTATTGTTTGTATTATTATTCATTGTTAATCCTCATTTCTGCATATATTTTAATGTATTTTTATTATCTGTTTTTTATTTGTTATGCCATATAAAATAATTTAACCTGTTATGCTACTTCAATTAATTTATAGTTATTAAATATAATCAGCCCCCACCCATAAAGCTTAATACTTCCAGTGTATCATTTTGTTTTAACACTATCTGTTCGTACTTTTCTTTTGGGATTATTTCCTCATTCAGCTCTACAACTACATGTTCAGGCTTGTAATTATTATCCGCTATAAATGTGGCAATATTGATGTCTTCATTTATTGTCCGTTTTTTGCCATTAAATGTTATATCCGCCATAAAATACCTTCTTTCTTTAAACTAAACATTATAAGTGTCTATGCGTATATTTTAAGTAATTTTATATTCTCACCTGCAAACTGATATTTGTCATTATACGCAAAAAAAGAGTTCACAAAGAAAAGCGCCCTTGGTGGTGCTCCCCTTCATGAACTCTTTGAATTCACTCTAAAAATGTTTTATTAAGTTGTTAATAACTATATCATTTGTGCTGTTATATTGCAAGCAATATTTTTATATACATTTTAAATACCATATGATTAGTCTTATTTTCCACTACTACAAAAATACCATATGATTAGTCTTGACACTTTCAGGAAATACAGATATTCTGATATTATAGAAGGCACTATCGAGATTAAGGAATGTGATTATGATGAGGACGTGTACGAAAAGCCGCTGACAGACCAGATGTTAAGGGACAGACTTGCATTCTTGTCGTTGTTTGTGACAGAAACGGTAGATGAGGCTATAGCCATTCAGAACATATTTCCGGAATTATCAGAGATATTTAATGAGATGAATGAGTATCTTGCAAGACCAGAGGAGGTGTTAGGTATGTTTTCAGAAGCATTAAGAATACTCAACCATAACACGGCGGTACTGATGGTTGATGAGTACAGGAAGAAGTATCAGGAGATGGAGAAAAATCTCAAGAAGGAAATGAAAGAAAAACTTGATGACAAAGACAAACAAATCAGCAGTCAGGAGGAATTATTAAAAAATCAGGAACAGCAGCACAAAAAAGACCTTGAAAGAATAGCTGAACTTGAGGCAAAACTAAACAGTATTAATAAAAGCAGCAATAACATTTAACTAAGATAATACATTAAAACAAGGAAGTAATATTTATGGAATTATTTGATATAGTGGATGAACATGGAATACCTACAGGTGAAACTGTTGAAAGAAGCATAGCACACAGAGATGGCATAAGGCATCGTTCTGAACATGTATGGATAGCACGCCATACTCCTACCGGTGTAGAAGTTCTTATGCAGAAACGTGCCATGATAAAAGATTCATTTCCGGGACGATTTGATACATCAAGCGCTGGACATATCCACGCTGGCGAAGAACCTCGTGAATCAGCAGTACGTGAACTATATGAGGAACTTGGAATACAGGCAGTACCAGAAGACCTTACATTCATAGATACATTTGTAATTAATTATCAAAAAGAATTCCATAATAATCTCTTTAAAGATAGTGAGATAGCTTTTGTCTATGCTTATACTAAGCCTGTTGACATAAGCTGTCTTACCTATCAGCCTGAGGAGGTTGAAACTGCTGAGTGGTTTAATCTTGATTATGTCATAGAAGAATGTAAAAAACATAATCAGAAGTTCTGTGCTCCAATGGGCGGACTTGAACTAATCCGCAAGTATACACTTAACGGTAATTTTTAACTTTAAGAGGAATGGCAAGAATATAAAATAAATACAATCATAAAATTTTATTAAAAGATATCGAATGTTTAAATATGATACAACATAATCACTCTTTAGTTGCAATCAAAAATATATCTTTTAAATGAATCAACCCCTTGCGGGAATGTACATTATTGCCTACATTCCCACAAGGGGTTTAATAATTAACATCATTTATACTCAATCATGAATTTTCTTCATTCTTTGACTAGCTTTTAATCTTAATACCTGCAATTACTCATTCCTAAGCGCTGCCACCGGGTCGCTCTTTGATGCCTTCTTAGAAGGTATCAGTCCACCTATAAATGTGAGGAATATACTAAGAAGTATGAGCACTATTGCCGGTGCTACAGGAAGCACTGCATTTATGTTATTAACACCGGAAACTGCGTGTATAATAGCATTTATTGGTATCAGCATAAGTAAGGTTATTCCTATTCCCATAAGACCGGCACACAGACCGATTATACAGGTTTCAGCATTAAATACCGCTGATACATTTTTCTTGGAAGCACCTATAGCCCTTAAGATACCTATTTCCTTTCGGCGCTCTAAAACACTTATATAAGTGATGACACCTATCATAATAGAAGAAACAACTAGAGATATCGCAACAAATGCTATAAGTACATAACTTATTACATTGACAATAGTCGTAACAGATGACATAAGCGTTCCGACCACGTCTGTATAACTTATAACCTGTGCATCCTTACCCTGCCTCTTCATATCATTATTATAATTATCAAGTATCTTTACTATCTGGTCTTTGCTCTCAAAGTCCTTAGGATATATATCTATACCGCTAGGAACTGCAAGGTCTGCATAGCCTAACTTCTTCATATTATTATCATAAGAAGCTGTATCTGTGTTAGACATAAGTGACATCATAAGGTCTGAGAAGTCATCCTCATTCATATTCATCTTGATAGCATCTGCAAAGCTTTCTGTGTCTATTCCAAATGCACTGCCAAAGTCATAACTGTCCATATCTGCACCTGTGCCTGTAAAGCCAAATGCATTAGTCATATTATTACCCATAAGCTGCATTGCATTTACCATAGCCTCTGTCATGCTTGACATCATCTGTGTCATAACCTGTTCCATGGCCTGCTGCATATTAAGAGTAATACTGCTCATCATCTTATTCATAGAAGCTTCAATACCTGCTGTTATCTGCTCCTGAAGGCTGTTTATCATATTGGTTATAACCTTATCAAGAATACCATCCACATCAGGATAGCCATTCTGTTTTGCATATTCCACAAATCCGTCAGCCACGTCACGCTGGAATATATTCCACAACTGTTCGTAAGATATATCAATAACTACTGCATCTGACATAATATCCTTAGCAGAGGCTGTTATCTGCTGTCTTGCCTCATCGGTAAGAAGAAACTTAAATACACTGTCTGCACTTGTATCTTCTATGCCATTATTCTTAACATACTCAAAATACTTTTCTTCAAGCTTATTCACTTCCTGTAACACTCTGTCCTGCGATACATTCACCTTAACAGAGTCTGTAATAAGCTGCTTTATGTCTGCGCCTAACTTAGCAGATACCCCATCGGACAGTATATATTCCTTAAAACCTGATAACATACTGTTTATATCTGCTTTCACTTCGTCATTAAGACTATCACTGATAAACTTCTTTATAGCATCAGCATCCATACTTCCCATATCAAAGTCAAAGCTTCCATCGCCCATAATGTCAGACATATCGCCAAAACTGATATCATCAAACATTGAAGAGTCAAATACATCACTGTCAAACATTGAGGCATCAAAGCCTGCTGATATATCGTCAAGATTTATAAGCGAACTTATATCTGACATATCCATATTGTATATGCTGTCATCCACCTTAAATGCATTACTCATCGCATCAGCATCTATCTGGAAAAGCGATTCCATATTAAACTTATTATCCTGACTGTCAGTTCCGAACTTTTCACCTGTAAATATATTAGTATCCTTATTATCTTTCTGTGCCTTTACAACATCGCTTGAAGCCGCATACTGTATAATATGTTTCGTGAGTGACTGTGTATATCCAATTCCAGGAGTAAGCATAGCTGCCGCAGTTCCATCAAGCTGCTGGACTATACCAGTTATCTTTAAATCCTCTCCACGGCTTACAAGATCATTCATATATGCATCATTACCTGTTTTATCTTTCCATATGTCATACTCTGAATCATATTCATAATAATCTGCACTATTTACAACTTTAAATGTCATTCCAAGCAGGTCATCATACGAAAAGCTGTCATTATTTTCCGGCACATCTATCTCTTTTTCTGACATAAATGCTGATACCATATTTTCATATTCTGTACTATCTCTTAGGCCCAGAGTATACTCAAGCCTGTCGCTTATATTGCCATTGGAATTAAGAACAAGCACACATTCGTTATAACTTTCAGGCCAGTGTCCTGCTTTCACTTCATACTGTCCACTATAAAGGTCACTGTTAGCTGGAAGCTCATAGAATACATTGGTTGACATACTTGATGTCATAGAATTCTCATAAGAAGACGACATTCCCACCATTTCATAGGATTTGTCAGGATTAATCTGCTTATAAGTATCATTCTTATCGCTTCTGTATATCTGTGGTGTCACAACATAATTATATTCAATAGCATGTACATAATTATCTATATTTTCAGGATTGCTCTCAAGATAAGTTTTTAATGATGCAAGGTCGTTCGTGCTCATCTTTGAAAACATATTCGTAACAGCCGGGGTTACTCCTATGTCATTATCTTTCTTATTATCTGGCGAGTCTACACTTGCACTGACCATCATAGCCGTAAGGTCAAAGCCTGTGCTTTGTATCTGCAAAGGATATTCCGAAAGCGTATCCTCTTCCATCGCCTTTATATAACCACTCACACCATTAGATATCGAAAGTATAAGCGCTATACCGATAATACCTATCGAACCTGCAAATGAAGTAAGAAGGGTTCTTGCTTTCTTTGTCTTAAGGTTCTGGAAGCTGAGTGAAAGTGCTGTAAGAAATGACATTGAAGACTTTCCCATATTCTTGTGTACCGGCTCTTCTGTAATCTCTTCGCTTATATCAATAGGGTCTGAATCTGATAATATCTTTCCGTCCTTAACCTCTACTATTCTTGTGGCATACTCATAAGCAAGCTCAGGGTTATGCGTTACCATAACTACAAGCCTGTCTTTTGATACTTCCTTTAAAAGCTCCATTACCTGTACACTTGTATCACTGTCAAGTGCGCCTGTCGGCTCATCTGCAAGAAGTATATCAGGATTGTTGACAAGCGCTCTTGCTATCGCAACTCTCTGCATCTGTCCGCCTGACATCTGGCTTGGTCTTTTATGTATCTGTTCACCAAGTCCAACCTTCTCTAACGCATCTATAGCACGTTTTCTTCTCTCCGACCTTGATATACCTGATATTGTAAGTGCCAGCTCTACATTGGAAAGAACCGTCTGGTGTGGTATGAGATTATAACTCTGGAATACAAAGCCTATCGTATGGTTACGATATGAATCCCAGTCCCTGTCCTTATACTTTTTGGTTGATATTCCATTGATGATAAGGTCACCACTATCGTATCTGTCAAGACCTCCTATTATATTAAGAAGAGTCGTTTTACCAGAACCACTGGGTCCAAGAATAGCCACGAATTCACTATCCCTTAAGTTCAGCGACACATCATCAAGTGCCTTCTGAACAAGCTTTCCTGTTCTGTATTCTTTGCGTATATGTTGAATCTGAAGCATTCCCTATCTCCTGTTCTTTTATAATTCACAGCTTTTTATTTCTTTTTTTCTATTAGGTAGGTCCCAAGTTCTAAAGTTTTATCATAAAAGCAAAAAGGACTTTTGACCTTTTCCCTATCTTTATAAGTATAAATCATTGTATACATTTATTACAACATACTTTGGTAATTAAAATATTACTATTTTATAACATTTTCCTAAACAAATAATCACTATATCTCGTCATTACGTGTTATAATATCAATAACACTACTATATATGGAGGTACTGCTATGTGGGCATATGAAAGTGTATTTTATCAGATATATCCTCTGGGATTTTGTGGCGCACCATTTGAGAATGATGGTGTTCTTAACCACCGTATCCTAAAGGTCAATGACTGGATTTCTCATATTAAAAAGACAGGTGCAAATGCTATCTATTTTTCTCCTGTGTTTGAGTCTGACACTCACGGCTATAATACCCGTGATTATACTAAGATTGACAAACGTCTTGGAACTAATGAAGATTTTGCTGCGGTGTGCAATAATCTGCACAAGGAAGGCATAAAAGTTGTGCTTGACGGTGTATTTAACCACGTTGGACGAGGTTTCTGGGCTTTTCAGGATGTTTTAAAAAATAGGGAAGCTTCTCCTTATGTGAACTGGTTTGCAAGAATTGACTTTAACGGAAACTCTAATTATAACGATGGTCTGTGGTATGAAGGCTGGGAAGGCTGTTATGACCTTGTAAAGCTTAACCTTTATAATGAGGATGTAATACAGCACATTTTCGCTGCGATTAAGGGATGGGTAGAGGAATTCGATATAGATGGCTTAAGACTTGATGTTGCTTACTGCCTGAACCACGATTTTCTTAAGAGGCTTCGTTCATTCTGTGATACTTTAAAGCCTGATTTTTTCCTGCTCGGAGAAACTCTTCACGGCGACTATAACCAGATTATGAATGATGATATGTTACATTCTGTCACTAATTATGAATGTTACAAAGGTCTTTACTCAAGCTTTAACTGTATGAATATGTTTGAAATTAACCACTCTTTATTAAGACAGTTCGGACCTGAGCAGTGGACCTTGTATAAAGGAAAACATCTTTTATCTTTTGTTGATAACCACGATGTGACAAGAGTTGCAAGTATTCTGAATAACGCTAACCACCTTCCTCTTATATATGCCCTTGCCTTTGGTATGCCTGGAATTCCTTGCGTATACTACGGAAGTGAATGGGGAGCAACTGGCAGAAAAGAGGACGGCGACCCTGCTCTGCGTGTTTCCTTTGATACCCCTGTGTGGAATGACCTCACAACATTTATATCAAAGCTTGCTGCTGCAAAGAAGTCTTCAAAGGCGTTAAATTACGGAAACTTCTCATCTGTCGTGCTCACTAATGAACAGTGTGTGTTCCTACGCCAGTGTGACGATGAACGTGTGCTTGTTGCCATAAATGCAGCCGAACATCCTTATTTTGCTTCATTTAATATGGGATGTGACTCCTGCGTTGATATGATAAACGGTGAAACCATTGCGCTGAATAACGGAATGGAACTGGCAGGATATGGGGCTTACTTCCTGAAAATCAGTTAAAATAAAAAGAAATAGCAGGATAATAAGAAATGAAGAAAATAGATTTTGAAAATGGAACCGTTACGGGAAATATTCTGAGTGCGGCACTTCCTATGCTTGTTGCCCAGATGTTAAATCTTTTATACAACGTGGTAGACCGTATTTATATTGCACGTATACCAGAGGTTGGAACAGCCGCCATAGGTGCTGTTGGAATATGTTTTCCATTGATTGTTATTATCACAGCATTTGCCAATCTGTTTGGAGGCGGCGGTGTGCCTTTGTTTTCAATATACAGAGGCCGTAAGAAGGATACAGAAGCCACACGCATTATGAATACTTCATTTTCAATGGTATGCATAAGTGCCATTATTCTTATGACTATAGGTATGTTATGCGCACGACCGCTTCTCATATTATTTGGCGCATCATCTGATGCACTTGTTTACGCCTATCCATATATGATGATATATCTTATAGGAACTCTGCCTTCTATGTTAGCAGTAGGACTTAATCCGTATATCAATGCACAGGGATATTCTACAGTTGGTATGACATCGGTTGCTATTGGTGCGGTTATGAATCTTATATTAGACCCGTTATTTATATTTTTCTTTAACTTCGGTGTCAGGGGAGCGGCTATTGCAACTGTAATATCACAGAGTTTTTCAGCCATATTTGTATTGTATTTTCTTACACGAAGGTCTGAGCTTAAGATGCATTTTATAAGGAAAAATGAATTATCAGAATGTATGGGATATGCAAAAAATATAGTAAGTCTTGGTACTGCCGGTTTTGTTATGCAGATAACAAACAGCCTTGTTACAATATGCTGTAATAATGTACTTTCAGTTACTGGCGGGGATATATACATATCTGTTATGACTATTGTATCAAGTGTCCGCCAGCTTGTTGAAACTCCTATATATGCGATAAATGAGGGCTCTTCTCCTATATTAAGCTATAATTATGGTGCTGGAAGGGCTTCAAAGGTAAAAAAAGCTATTGTTGTAATGGCGCTTATGATATTGGGTTATACAGCAGTTGTGTGGAGTATTATTATATTTGCACCTGAATCACTTATTAAGATATTCAGTTCCGATGCAGACCTGCTTTCTGACACAGTCGAAGCTCTGAAGCTGTATTTCGCTGCATTTATATTTATGGACTTACAGTATATAGGACAGACTGTATTCAAGTCACTTAACAAAAAGAAGCAGGCTATATTTTTCTCACTCCTTAGAAAGGTGTTTATAGTTGTTCCGCTTACATATATTATGCCATATGCCCTGAATATGGGAACCTCCGGAGTATTTATGGCAGAGCCTGTATCAAATGTTATTGGCGGGGGAATATGTTTTGTAACGATGTTATGTACTGTGCTGCCGGAGCTTAAGAGGATGGAGAAAGAGTAAAGTAAGCTACGTGTGTCTGACACTAATAAAACTTCAACCACCAGAAAGCTGATTAATTGCGTTGGCTTCTAAAGCTTTCTGGTAATTGAAGCTTTATTGCTGGAATAACTCCCACGACTTATGATATCCGTCTGTTATTTGTCAGCTTAAGCAGGCTCTTTCTTACTTGTAGTATCTAGTCCTGTAACATTTTTTTAAGTTCTTCTCTTTCGCCTGCTTTAACTCCTATTATGTCCATTGCTTCATCTGCTGACTTTCCTAGATTGTTCATTACATTTTTCAT
>FR886276.1 GCA_000436535.1 Eubacterium sp. CAG:252
ATAATAATCCCAAGGTTTAATGATTTACAATTTAAAGGATAATGATGAACTCTGGAATATTGCGAATTTTCATCCGGAATTTAATTATTGTAAGAATATTGTAAGTTAAGAGGTTTATATTAAATATATAGAACAGAACTACTGATTAGAATTGTGACGGAGAAAATTCTATTCAGACGATAAAGGGGATTAGCTATATTTAGCTGGAAAAGAGGTTCATATGGGAAGAAAAGTTAATAAACGAAGAAAAACATTACGGCTTATGATGGCTGGAGCTGTAACAGCCGCAGGTATTATGGGCATTGTTATGTTGGCAAAGTTAAGGCCGGTTGAGGACTACATACAGAAGGCCGACTATATGAAAGGTGAAACAGTAAGTACTATGGGTGACGTAGTAGAAGAACAGCCGGATAGTGAGTTACAGGAAGAAACATATGAAGCATCATATGAGCAGACAACTAACGAAGAAAAGTATGAAGAAACAACACCAGAGCAGAAATACGAAGAATTGACAAGTGAGGAGGTTGTTGCAACTGAAAAAGAAGCTGTTACAGAGGAACCTGAAACGGCAGCACGTAGAAGCAATCGTCTTAATGTAAAATGTGTGTTACAAAATCCTGAACTGCCAACAGGCTGTGAGATTACAGCGCTGACTATAGTTTTAAACTATCTTGGATATGATGTTGACAAGCTTACTATGGCGGATAAGTATCTTGATAAGGGGCCAGTTGGAGATACATCACCTTACAAAGCATTTGTGGGTAATCCAAGAGATGAACATTCATGCGGCGCATTTGCACCTGTAATCGTCAATTCTGCAAGAAAGTATCTGGCTGCACAGGACTCAGATATGAATGTATACAATGTCACAGGGGCAGATTATGATGAGCTTGTAGATTATGTAGACCAGGGGCATCCGGTGCTTGTATGGGAAACTATGTGGATGGCAAAGCCACACGAAGCAGCAGAATGGACAGTAGATGGCGAAAAGATAACATGGCTGTCACACGAGCACGCTATGGTGCTTATCGGCTACACAGAAGATACATATATTATGGCGGACCCATTAAGAGGCATATACGAGTATGACAAGGAAACTGTTGAGGACAGATACCGCAGAATGGGAAGTCAGGCGATTGTGATATATTGATGAATACATTTTTAATAATATTATCGTTCCGGGGAATACTTCCACTATGGAGGTGATTAATGTGTACCCGGAATATGATGATAAAGGCTATGAAGAAGATATACACAAGTATACATTTCCACACAGGAAGGTGTATGATGCCGAATTAGACCGGCAGAAGGAAAGTGAAGCCGAGGAGCTTGATACAGATGATATGAAGTTTAATTCAATGGCGGATTATGAAGATTTCCTTATATGGGGAACGGATTATAAAGACCAGTTTTTTTAAATCGATGCTAAATAATCTAAAAGATTTATTAATCTTTCAGGCATTGATTGACGTGTGTTTTAAATATGTTATATGATAAGCGGGAGCGGTATCTGATACCATATACGTGTGGTAGAGAAGATTACGCTTCCGTTTTTAGTGTCAGAGGATTGCAGAGTAATGTAGCAATCCGTGTACATCAAGTAAGGGGCAGAATATTTCTTAACCCTTACATCTTGATATGGATTACGATGGGAGATAGTGCTGTGTACGGATATGTTGTAGTGAATAAGCCGGAGCTTAAGATTAAAGAATATGATGTATACCGTTCATATTACTGTGGACTGTGTGATGAGCTGAAAGAGCGGTACGGAGTGAATGGGCAGTTATCTATAAGTTATGATATGACATTTCTGATGCTGCTTCTTACAGGGCTGTACGAGCCTGATACGAGAAAGTATGAGGCAAGGTGTATAGCGCATCCTGTTCATAAGCATCCTGTAAGCAGGAACGATATATCGGGTTATGTTGCCGATATGAATGTGCTTATGACTTATTACAAATGCATGGATGACTGGAATGATGACAGGAAAGTTACAAGAAAGGCACTTGCAGACTCACTTAAAGGAAAAGTAAGACGTATTGAGGCTGAATATAAAGATAAAGCAGCGGCGATAAGGACTGCGATGGATAAACTGGGTGAGCTTGAAAAAGCAGGTGAGAGCAACGTGGATATGCCAGCGGAACAGTTTGGCATAATTATGTCGCAGATACTGCTTATGAAGGATGACGAGTGGAAGGATACACTTGTTAAGATTGGCAGCTCACTTGGAAGATTTATATATATACTGGATGCATATGAGGACCTGGATGAGGATAATAAGAAGGGCAGATATAACGCACTCAGGGCATATGCTGACAGACCCGATTATGATATATTTGTGGAAAATGTGTTGAAGTCACTTATGGCACAGTGTGCGGCTGGCTTTGAGAGACTTCCTATAATAGAAAATGTTAATCTTTTAAGGAATATAATATATTCTGGTGTATGGACAAGGTTTGAACTGTGTAAGAATAAAAAAGACGGTGTTGATCAAAGATAAGATTTGGAGGAAGTATGACTGATCCGTATTCAGTACTTGGAGTATCAAGGGATGCTTCAGACGAAGAGATAAAAAAGGCATATAGAACATTAAGCAGAAAGTATCATCCTGATGCCAATATTAACAATCCTAACAAGGATAAGGCCGAGGAGATGTTTAAGACAGTACAGCAGGCTTATAACCAGATAATGAAGGAAAAAGAAGGTGGATATACATCTTCTTACAGCCAGAATCGTGGCGGTACAGGAAGCTATGGCTATGATGGTGATTACCAGAATGACGGGCAGAATGGCGGATATGGTAACTTTGGCGGAGATTTCTGGGGTTATGGCCCATTTGGCTTTGGTGGATATGGTGGTTCAGGCAGCGCTTCCAATATGAATGGTAACGACCAGACTACTATACATTTAAGAGCTGCAGCTAACTACATTAATAATGGTGGATATGATGAAGCATTAAATGTGCTTAATTCGATGGAAGACAGAGATGCCAGATGGTACTATTATAGTGCGCAGGCTAATGCCGGAAAGGGTAATCAGGCGACTGCCATGGAACATGCAAGACGTGCAGTTGAGCTTGCGCCGGATAATATGCAGTATAGAATGTTCTACCAGAGGATGAACAGTGGCGGAGAATGGTATACAGGAAGACAGCAGACGTATCAGAACCCAGGCAGCAGCATGGGTGGCTGGTGCATGAGACTGATACTTCTTAATCTTGCCTGCAACTGTTGTCTTGGCGGTGGCGGATTATGCTGCCCGGGAGGATACTACTACTAGGCTTTCTTCCCATTCTTTAAGATTAGAAAACAGAATATCGAACTGTACAGGTCCTGTTTCAAGAATGTAGCGGTGGAACTCTTTTAAGGAGAAGTCACTGCCAAGGTCTTTCTGGGCCTGTTTTTTAAGTTCTTCAAAACCTATAAATCCAAGCACATATTTGCAGTAGTTGCCGGGATTAGCGATGAGTGCTGTATACATCCAGTGTGCAGTGTCAGGGCTGTTAAAGCCCCAGTTGCTTAAGTAGGATGACAGTCTTGCTTCATCCCATCCATAGTAGTTGACACCTATATCGCCTATGGCATGTAGGCAAAGGGTAAGGGCGTAATTACATTTGGCAAGAGTGTTAAGGTCATCGTTGTTATTGTTGTTATATTCATAAGAGTGGACTTCTACATACGAAGCCCAGCCTTCCATATATCCGCCCGGTTTTATGTACGAGCGTATCAAAGAAGGATTAGTCTTTAAAAAGTACTGTGTCTGATACATATGTCCCGGATAACTTTCATGTGAAAGCACCGGATATATGTCGCTGCTGTCAGTTCCAGAGTTATTTATATATATTGAATTGATATCAGGGTTATCTATCTGTGGCATAAAGTACATGGCAGGGCTTGCATAGTCGCGCAGGCTGTCAGATACATATTTGATAGAATAGCCAGCCTCATCTAATTCTGGATAATCGTCAGTTATGTGTTTCTTTAAGTCCTCTATGATACTTTCAGGTTCAGTCATATTAAAAGAGTAGCGGCTAAGACTGTCAATCAGTGAAGAGTCCTTCTGGACAAGCTTTCTCATAACAAGCATATAGCCACGTATATAATCTTCAAGAAGAGAGTTGTACTCATCTACCGACTTACTCCATCCAAGTGTCTGCTCTAAAAGTCCCTCATAGTATCTCTGACCATCAGGATAGCTGCATATTCCGCCTGTGTAGCGGTTAGTGCCCTTAAGTGCGCTAAGACCGTCAATAAGTGCCTGATAACCGGGGATTACGTGATTATTGATGGCATCAATATTAAGCTTTTTATATTCAGTTT